>CALXCQ010000027.1 GCA_944386835.1 uncultured Oscillospiraceae bacterium
CGGCGTAATAGTCCAGACCACTGATCTGGATGGTGTCTGTCTGGGAGCTGCCCTGACGCTGGAAATCCACGCACAGAACCCCTTCAAACCCCAGCGGCGGGTCTGCGGAAATGGCCACATAGCCCAGGCCCTCCAAAGAAGGTTCCGGCAGGGGGATGTAGGTTTCCTCCACAATGCTGGCGGAAGCTACCGGACTCAGAACAAAAACCAGGCAGAGCACAGTCAGCAGGATTCCCAGAAAATGGAAATTGCGATACTCTTGTTTTCTCATAGTCAATCCTTTCTTCAAGGTCAGGCGGGGATTCCACCCGGCCAGCCCCAACCGTATCCTTGGTATTCTGCTATCCAGTTATCCAGGGTGGAGAATTGCAGGGTGCCGTCACAGTGGCAGACCATTCCATTTCCCAGATAAATTCCGGCGTGTCCAGCAGAACCGCTGTACCCGTAGAGAACCGCACCGGGAGCAATAGCGTTCCAGTCGGAGCTGGCAGCGTATTTCGTCCCGGAATGGTAGGCGCAGCAGGTGTGTTCAAAGGGCACCCCGGCAGCTTCATACACCAGCTTCACCCATTGCAGGCCACCCACATTGCTTTCCGGAATGCCGTAGGCGGCAGGATTTGCGGCAACTTCCAGAATGTCCTTCTGCCCCTGGGACAGGATTCCGGCAAATCGGTTGTAAAAGGTTATGCTCAGACCACATCGGACCGTCTGGGTTTTTGCGCTTGTGTCCAGGGGGGCTTCGTAACGGAACAGTACCAGGTCGGAAGCTTCCCGGACGGAATTGACGGTCTGTAATTCAGACAGCAGGCCACGCTCTTCCAGTTCCCAGGCCACAAACCGGAGCTGCAGGTCCAGACTGCCCACGGACAGTCCCGCATCCTGGGAAAATGCCAGAAGGTTCTGTTTTCGCTCCTGCCAGGTCCATTGAGCCAGACCATATCCCGCCCAATCTGTCGCAAAGTCCGAATAGGTGCCGGAATCCACTGCTTCTGTGTAAGTACCATCCTCATACCCCAGGGATGCCTCGCAAGCATCCTGCAAGTTAGTGGGACTAAGCCCGGACTCGGCATAGAGGTTACCCATCAGCCCTGCTGCGGCATAGGCATTATTTGTGATCTCCAGAAGGTAGTTCCAGATCTGTTGCTGCCGGGCATAGGGGACGGGAAGCCGGGGGACAAAGGAAGATTGTTTTTCCACAAGTAAAGAGATTTCGCCGGGTGTGATCGTCAGAGGCAGGGAAAACGCTTCATACCGGGACACTGTGATTTCCCTGGGATATTGAATCTCAAAATGGTCACCAGATAAAGTACAACAGACTGTGTAATTTCCCTCGGGGAGCCACAAACTTGTGTCGTAAGGCCACTCCAGCAATAGTTCCGTTCTTTCACCGGTCGCCGCATTTTCCAATTCGAGGACAACGGTATCTGCGTAGTCCTGGGACACGTTCCCGTCCACCGTGACACAGCCCATATATGTAGAAGAATCGCCCTCTGGGGAGAGGACGATTTCTTCTTGGGCGTATGCAGCTGTGGCGCCGGAGAGAATATGTAAAGTTAACGTAGCGACTGCAAACAGATTGCCGAGGCGAATCCATTTTTGGATGATAGACATGGGTATGCAGCCTGGGAAACGCCAGGCCCTCCTGTTTATATATTTGCCCCTTGGTTTATGGTTGCAAGCCATGGGCATGGGACATCTCATTGCCTGACCAAATAAAAATACAGCCCCATGCGTATCGCACGAAGCTGTATGTATAGAGAACGAACTGGCAATCGATTTTGAACAATTCATCTAATCAAGCAAATGTATTAATTAGCTTTCTACGTCATCATTCAAATTTTCTGTCATAAAGCAGCGCCGCAATCAGAACTACAAAACAGGAGCCAGCGTTATGAACCAATGCACCGGTTGTAGGTGTCAACATTTCCATAAGAGAAAGAATGATTGCCACAAAGTTAATACACATGGACAGGGCAATACTTAGCTTGATTGTCTTAACTGTTGCATTGGACAATCGCTTCAGATAAGGAAGTTTGGAAATATCATCGCTAATCAAAGCAACATCAGCGGCATCCACAGCAATGTCGCTGCCCATACTACCCATAGCCACACTGACATCGGCGGCTTTTAGTGCCGGTGCATCGTTGACACCATCGCCAATCATACAAACCTTACGGCCTTCTGCTTGTAAAGTTTCAATGCTTCGAACTTTTTCTTCCGGCAATAATTCTGCCCGTACTTCGGAAATTCCTACCTGGTTTGCAAAGTAATCTGCCGTCCTTTTGTGGTCGCCAGTCAGCAGGACAGTGCAGGTATGCATAGCAGACAAGCGAGAAACGATATTCTTTGCTTCCGGACGTAATACATCGGACAGGGCAATCACGCCAATACACTGATTCTGATCGGCTACCAGAATCGAAGCTTTTCCCTGTGTACGCAACTGCTCCAATGCTGATTGAATCTTTGCGCCAATCGAAACTCCGTTTTCAGTTAGAAATTTCTCATTTCCGCAAAGTAACCTGCGGTTTTGAACCTCTGCGTAAATTCCCTTTCCGGTGGTCATTTTAAAAGAAGTGGATTCCACAAGGGGAACGTGTTGTGCTTTGGCACAGGCAACAATCGCTTTCCCTAGGGGATGTTCACTTTTCAATTCGGCAGAAGCAGCCAAGGAAAGCAACGACATTTCACTGACAGTTTCATCAAAGGGAAGAATGTCACTGACATCTAAGCGGCCATAGGTCAAAGTGCCAGTCTTGTCAAACGCAATGGTGTCTACTTTCCCCATTTTTTCAAGGGCTTCACCTGACTTGATGATAACACCGTGTTTGGTTGCCTGACCGATTGCCGCCATAATAGCGGTGGGAGTCGCCAGGACGAGAGCGCAAGGACAGAATACCACCAATACCGTAACAGCGGTGACGATATTTCTGGTAAACACATAAGCCAACACAGCAATCAACAGAGCAACCGGTACCAGCCAACTTGCTACTCGATCTGCAATGCGCTGCATAGGAGCTTGCTTGTTTTCAGCCTCCTGTACCATACGGATCAGCTTTTGCAAAGAACTGTTTTCACCGACTTTTGTTGCTGCAATATCAATAGAACCGAAACAGTTGATTGTGCCGCAAAAGACTTCTTCTCCTATACCCTTGTCCACCGGCAGGGATTCACCGGTCATAATAGACTGGTCAACGGAAGTTTCGCCATTTACAATTATCCCGTCCACAGGAATGGTTTCACCAGGAAGAATCCGAAGAATATCCCCTTGTTGGATTTCCTCGGCAGGTATTAGCTCCTCTTTCCCATCTTTTAGTCTGCGCCCTTTTGTCGGAGCAAGGCTAATCAGCTTTTTTAGGCCTTTTTTCGCTCTTTTTGTGGTGGCTTCCTCCAAAAGAGCGCCGATTGCCATTATAAACACAACTTCTCCTGCAGCAAATAAATCTCCGATTGCAATGGCCGCAAACATGGCAATGCAAATCAAAAGAGCCGAAGAAATTTTGCTGATACCTGGATTATAAATGACTCTCCAGATTGCCAGATACAAAAGTGGAATACCGCTGATCACAATTGTTACCCATGCGGGGTCAAAGGGAAAAAACGCAAAGTGAAATTCTGTCCCGCCAAACTCTCCCATCAAGTGGGGTACCAAGTCAAACAGCAGAAACACACCGGCTACTATTGTCATAGGCAATCCAGCGAGAAAATTATTGATTTTCTTTATCATCACGAATCCTCCTATCCGCACGACATTGCAAATGGAAAATCCCTTGACTATCGCCATTGCTTGCCGTACAATGAATTTGCTACCGAACAATCTGTTCTCTTTTATTGTATGTGGCGAGTTAAACAAATACAATGGATAATCGTGTTGCGTTGTTTTGTATGAAACACTTTTGAAAAAATGTACGGGAGAAATTACATGGACAGGCGACAGCAAAAAACAAGAACTGCTATTTTCTCTGCATTTAGTGCCCTTTTAGCGGAGAAAAGCTATAATAAAATTACAGTACAGGAAATTATAGATTCTGCCAATATAGGTAGGACTACTTTTTATTCACACTTTGAGACAAAAGACGATTTATTGAAAGCCTTATGCGAAGATCTTTTCGGTCATATTATCAGCAGTGCCATTGACTGTACTCATACACATGGGCTGTATTCCGAACAAAGCGCTCCGGAATCTGTGTTCTGCCATTTGCTGCAGCACTTGCAAGAAAACGACAAGAATATTATTGGTTTGCTTTCCAGCGAAAGCAGTGAGATTTTCCTACGCTATTTTAAAGACAGTTTGAACGGATTGGTACAATCACAGTTTGTAAACCAAAATAGAAAGAATAATACAGATATACCACAAGATTTCTTGATCAACCATGTATCCGGCAGCTTTGTGGAGATGGTGCTATGGTGGATTAAAGGTCATATGAAGCAAACTCCAGCGGAATTAGACCATTATTTCCGAGCTGTGATCGAGCCTATATTGTAACAAGTAAATGCCTGATTTCAAAAAATCAGGCATTTACTTTTGCCAAATGGCGGATAACATTCAATAGGTGGTCAAATCCGATCCTGCCAACCAGCCCCAGGCGAAGCCCTTGTAAATTCGGACCCAGTCTGCCAGGGAGTCAACGGCCACACCGCCTACGTTATGGTAAACCAGCCCGTTGCCCACATAGATACCCACATGGCCGAACT
>CALXCQ010000028.1 GCA_944386835.1 uncultured Oscillospiraceae bacterium
TGCCCGCCCTTCTCCGGATGCCGGAAAACCGAACCTCCCGGGAGGTTCGGTTTTTGTCTACCCCAAAAGGCCGGTCAGTACTTTGAGGGCCAGAAGGGCCATGACCAGCACAATGACCGGCCGCACAATTTTTTCCCCGTCTTTCAGGGCAAAGCCGGAGCCTACAAACTGACCCAGAGCGGCAAACACCGCCCCCATAAGGCCCAGGACAACGACCACCTTTCCGGCCATGAGAAAGGTGACGAGGCTGCTGATATTGGAGGCAAAGTTGATAATCTTCACGTTGCCGTTGGCCGTGCGCAAAGGGAGCCTGGCCCACTGGGTATACAAAAGGAGCAGGAAGGTCCCGGCCCCCGGGCCATAAAATCCGTCGTAGGCGCCTACCAGAAAGGAAGAGGCCATGACGATCGCCAGCCGGTGCCTGGGGGGCGTCAAATCCTCCGGCTCCATTTTCTTCTTCCGCAAAACAAAGACCGTCACCACCGGCAAGGCCACAATCAGGATATACTGTAAATAGGTTTCCGGAATTTGCAGCTGGATTCTGGCTCCACAGGCGGCCCCCACCACCGCCACAGCCGCACCAGGCGCCGCCAGGCGCCAGGCCACATGGCCGCCCCGGATATACCGGGCGCCGGAGAAAATAAGGCCGATGCTGCTGGAGAGCTTATTGGTCGCCGCCGCCCCATGGGCCGGCAGGCCCGCCAACAGGTAAGCAGGCAGGGTAATCAGGCCGCCGCCACCGGCAATGGCGTCTACAAAGGAGCCGCAGAACACACCCACGGCCACAATGACCATCATTTTCAGGGTAATTTCCATATTTCTTCTCTCCCCCACCGGTTTGGCAGGGATGTTCCCCCACCTCTTAAAAGCCTATTTATTCTAACAATCTTTCCGGGAAAAAGCAACCGGTTCCGATCGTTTGCGGGGGATTTCTTTACAATTTATTCTTTTCTTCCCATCGGCTGTGTGGTATAATAACCGGGCAGTAAATGGGATAACCCTCACACGGTGCATGCCGGGCTTTTGCCTCCTTTCAGGCGGGCCTCGGGCAGACGGGTATCCCCTGCAAGTAAACGGATACTCCTTAGGAGGGGCCTGCGGGCCCGGGAAAGGTTGTGGATACACATGGGTCTGCTGACCAAATTATTCGGTTCCTATTCGGACCGGGAAGTAAAAAAGCTCTCGCCCATTGCCGATCAGGTTCTGGCCCTGGAGCCGGAATACAAAGCCCTCAGCGATGAGGCGTTACAAGCCAAAACCGGTCAGTTCCGGCAGCGGCTGGCGCAGGGGGAGGGCCTGGATGACTTACTGCCGGAGGCCTTTGCCGCCATCCGGGAGGCCGCGGACCGGGTGCTGGGCATGCGCCCCTACCGGGTGCAGGTCATTGGCGGTATCGTGCTGCACCAGGGCCGGATTGCGGAAATGAAGACCGGCGAAGGCAAAACCCTGGTAGCCATTCTGCCTGCCTATCTCAACGCTCTGACCGGCAAAGGGGTCCATATTGTCACGGTCAACGACTATCTGGCCCGACGGGACTCGGAGTGGATGGGAAAAGTCTACCGGTTCATGGGCCTGACGGTGGGCCTGGTGGTGCCCGGCCTGAAGCCCCAGGAAAAGAAGGCGGCCTACCTTGCCGACATCACCTATTGCACCAACAACGAGCTGGGCTTCGACTATCTGCGGGACAACATGGCCATTTACAAGGAAGAGCTGGTCCAGCGGGGCCATAACTTTGTCATTGTGGACGAAGTGGACTCCATTCTCATTGACGAGGCCCGGACGCCTCTGATTATCTCCGGCAAAGGGGAGGAATCCACCAAGCTGTATGAGATGGCGGACTTCTTTGTCTCCCGCCTGAAAAAGCAGGTGTTTACGGAGACGGACGCCAGGGAGATTCAGGACGACTACGACTGCGACTACATTGTGGATGAAAAGGAGCGGACCGTGTCTCTGACCGCCCGGGGCATTGCCAAGGCCGAGGAGTACTTTGGCATTGAAAACCTGGCGGACATGGAGAACGCCACCATCTCCCACCACATCAACCAGGCCATGCGGGCCCGGGCTCTGATGAAAAAAGACATCGACTACGTGGTCAAGGACGGCCAGATTATCATTGTGGACGAGTTTACCGGCCGGCTGATGTATGGCCGCCGGTACAACCAGGGCCTGCACCAGGCCATTGAAGCCAAGGAAGGGGTCACAGTGGCCAACGAAAGCAAGACCCTGGCCACCATTACCTTCCAGAACTTTTTCCGTCTGTATAAGAAGCTGTCCGGCATGACCGGCACCGCCGTGACCGAAGAGGCGGAGTTCCGGGGTATCTATGCGCTGGACGTGGTGGAGATTCCCACCAACCGTCCGGTCGCCAGAATCGATCACCCGGACGCGGTGTACAAGACGGTGGCCGGCAAATACCGGGCGGTCATCGGCAAAATCAAAGAGTGCCACCAAAAGGGCCAGCCGGTGCTGGTGGGCACCATTTCCATTGAAAATTCCGAGCTTCTGTCCGCCCTTCTAAAAAAAGAGGGCATCCGCCATACGGTGCTCAACGCCAAATACCACGAAAAAGAGGCAGAGATTGTGGCCCAGGCCGGCAAGCTGGGGGCTGTGACCATCGCCACCAACATGGCAGGCCGTGGCACGGACATTGTTCTGGGCGGTAACCCGGAGTTCCTGGCCAAGGATGAGCTGCGGCAGGGGGGCATGGACGAAGCCCTTCTGGCCGAGTGCACCTCCTATGCCGAGACCCGGGACCCGGACATTCTGGCGGCCCGGGAGGCCTATCAGGAGGCCTACCGGCGCCACCGGGTCCAGACGGAAAAAGAGTCCGGGCAGGTGCGCAAAGCAGGCGGCCTGTTTATTCTGGGCACCGAGCGCCATGAAAGCCGCCGGATTGACAACCAGCTGCGGGGCCGCTCCGGCCGTCAGGGCGACCCGGGCGAGAGCCAGTTCTTTTTGTCTCTGGAAGACGACATTATGCGCCTGTTCGGCGGCGACCGGGTCAAAGCCATGATGAACTCTCTGGGCGTGGACGAAGACACCCCCATCGATCAGAGGATTCTCTCCAACGCCATTGAAGCGGCTCAGAAGAAGGTGGAAAGCCGGAACTTCCAGACCCGGAAAAACGTGCTGGAATACGACGACGTGATGAACGTCCAGCGGCAAGTCATCTATGAGCAGCGGCGCAAGGTTCTGGACGGAGAAGACCTGCACGCCAGTATTGAGGCCATGCTCCGGTGGGTGGTAGAGGGCTTTGTCCACGCAGCCCTGGGCGAGCAGGATTACCTGTCCGACCGGGAACAGCTCCAGGAGCTTTTGCGTAACTTTGAAGGCACGTTCTTCCCTGCCGGTGCCCTCACCCTGACAGACCGGGAGCTGAGCCAGGTGAACAAGCAGGAGCTGACCCAGCGGCTTTTGGAGCTGTGCCGGCAGACCTATCACGAAAAAGAGCTTCGCTATACGGAAAAGGCCATGCGGGAAGTGGAGCGGGTCATCACTTTGCGGGTGGTAGACGAATTCTGGATGGACCACATTGACGCCATGAGCGACCTGCGCCAGGGCATTGGCCTGCGGGCTTACGGTCAGAGCAACCCGGTGGTGGAGTACAAACGGGAAGGCTATGAGATGTTTGAAAGCCTGATGGGTGCCATTAAGGAAGAGACCATCCGGCGGCTGTTTACGGTGCAGCTGCGCACCGACGCGGATTTGGAGCGGAAAAAGGTGGCCACCGTCACCTTTGAAGGCGGCC
This sequence comes from uncultured Oscillospiraceae bacterium, assembly GCA_944386835.1. GTDB lineage: Bacteria > Bacillota > Clostridia > Oscillospirales > Oscillospiraceae > CALXCQ01. Next base: position 3,749 of record CALXCQ010000028.1, read on the forward strand.
CCCAGCAAGCCAAGGCGGTGAAAAAACAGCCTGTGCGGAAAGTGAAGGTGGGCCGGAACGACCCGTGTCCCTGCGGCAGCGGTAAGAAGTACAAACACTGCTGTCTGGACAAGGACCTGAAAAAGGAAATGGAATCATGAGTTTTGTAAGCCGATTTGCAGGCCCTTTGGAGTATCGGGTATCCGACCGGCTCCAAGGCCCGGTGGTCCACTGTTTTTCCACCCGCCTGGGCGGTGTCAGCCAGGGACCCCTTTCCGGTTTGAATCTGGGAACCGGACGGGGGGACCGGCCGGGCAACGTGGTAAAAAATTACCGGCTTCTGGGCCGGGCCGTGGGCTTTTCTCCGGGGGAGCTGGTCTTTGCCCGGCAAGTCCACGAAGACACCGTCTGTCAGGTGGACGGCTCCTGGCGGGGCCGGGGCCTGAGCTATCCCGGCTCGGGGGACTATGACGCTCTGATTACCGATACGCCCCATGTGGCCCTGACGGTATTTTCCGCCGACTGCACCCCCATTTTGTTATATGATCCGGAGCATGGCGCCATAGGCGCCGTCCACTCCGGATGGCGCGGCACTGCCAAAGGGATTGTCAAAAAGGCGGTCCAGGCCATGACCCGGGCCTACGGGTGCCGGCCGCAGGCCATGGTTGCCGCCATTGGCCCGTGTATCGGCCCTTGTTGCTTTGCCACCCGGGAAGACGTGCCCCAGGCTATGGAAAAAGCCCTGGGCGCCCTGGCCCTGCCTGCCATCTGCCGGCAGGCGGAGGGGTACTTCGTGGATTTGAAGCTGCTCAACCGGATTTGGCTGCAGGAGGCAGGGGTCGGCACCATCGACACGGCTCCGGACTGTACCGGCTGCGATCCGGTTCGGTACTGGTCTCACCGGAAGCTGGGGCAGGCCCGGGGCTCCATGGCCAACGTAATTATGCTGACGGACGAAGGAGAGGAACGGCTATGAAGAAACACCTACCGGTCCGTCTCCTGGCCCTTTTGACCAGCCTGGCCCTTTTGACGGGCCTGGCCGGCTGTGCCCCCCGGCAAACACCTCAGACGGCCCGGGAAGAAAACACCGGGGACGACGTGACGGTGGCTCCCGGTCCGGAAGAGCAGGACCCGGAACCGGAGCTTTCCCTGTCCCTGAGCTACGAACCTGCCTACGGTCTGGACCCCTATGACTGTATGCGTACCACCAACCGGATCCTTCTGGGCCTTCTCTACGAAGGGCTGTTTCATGTAGACGCCCAGGGAACAGCCCGGCCAATTCTGTGCCAATCTTATACCGTCAGTGACGATGGAAAAACCTACACCTTTCAGCTGCAGCCGGACGTGACCTTTCACAACGGCGCGCCCCTTCAGGCCAAGGACGTTGTCTACTCCCTGAACCAGGCCAAAGGCAGCGCCTACTACGGCAACCGTCTGGACGCCCTTGTCTCTGTCACCCAAACCGGTTCTTTGACCTTGCAAATTACCCTTTCCTACCCCATGGACAGCCTTCCTTTGCTTCTGGACATTCCGGTCATTCCGGAAAACGCCCGGCCGGAGAACAACCCTGCCGGTACCGGTCCCTATACCCTTTCCGGCACCACCCTCAAGGCCTATGCCGGGTGGTGGCAGGACCGAAGCGGTGTGTGGGAGCAAGACGCCATTTCCCTGGTGGAAGCTGAGACAGCCACCCAAATCCGGGACCAGTTTGAAAGCGGCCAAATCCAGGTGGTCTGTGCCGACCCGGTCTCCGACGGGGCCGCGGTCTATCACAGCGACTATGAGCTTTGGAGCTGCCCCACTACTATTTTTCAGTTTGTAGGCTTCAACCAAAACCGCGGGCCCTTTGCCGACGAGACCCTGCGGGCCGCCCTTACTTATGGAGTGGACCGGAAGGCCATCGTCTCCCAGCTGTGCGATGGCTTCGCCCAGGAGGCAGTGCTTCCCATCTGGCCCACTTCCGATTATTACGACACCCAGCTGGCAGCCCAATATACCTATGACCCGGAGAAGCTGGCCCAGACGGTCAGGGCCCAGGGAAGCCAGGGACAGGAACTTTTGTTCCTGGTCTGCTCTGACAGCTCCCAACGGGTGGCGGCCGCCCGGCAGATTGCCGACGCTCTGAACGGGTGCGGATTTTCCGTGACGGTCTCAGCCCTGCCCTATGAGGACTATAAGCAAGCGCTGCTGGCCGGGAACTTTGACCTGTACTACGGGCAGGTTCGACTGTCGCCCACCTTTGATCTGAAGCAGTTTTTTGCGGCCGACGGCTCTTTGAACTTTGGCGGTCTGGCAGACGAATCCATGGTCCGGCTGTGCCAGCTGACCCTGGAAAATATGGGCAACAGCTATGACTTATACCGTCAGATTCTCTCCCGCGGGCTTATCTGCCCGGTTTTGTTCCGGACCTACGCCGTCTATACCACCCGCGGCCTGTTTTCCCGGCTGAGTCCCACTTTGGACCATGTGCTGTGGCCCGGACCGGAGCCGGAAGCAACCTGGGGCGCATCCCAGACGGGAGAAGTGTCCGACGGTGCTGCTCAGGCACCGGACTCCCAGACTGCGGACGGCACTGCCCAGGCACCGGATGCCCAGAGTACAGACAGTACGACCCAGGCACCGGACGCTCAGAGTACAGACAGTACGACCCAGGCATCCGATCCCCGGAGTGCCAGCGGTGCCGCTCAGACGCAGGATGCGGACGCGGCTTCTTCGGCACCGGACGCTCGCGATGCAGTCTCTGCTTCTTCGGCGCGGGACGCTTAGGCTGCAGCCCCTTTTCAGCGCCGGGCTCAGTACAACCCCTGCTTCTTCGGCGCCGGATACCCGAACGCAGGCCTCTCTCACAGGCCGGACTTCCTCCGGGGCCAGGAACATCTCCCTTAGAGCCATACCGAGCCATACCGAGCCATACCGAGCCATACCGAGTCATACCGAGTCATACCGATTTCCCTGAAACCTTGCAAACCTTTCTCAAAATTTCCTATCCATTTTATCTGAAAGGAGCGGTTGTATGTTTCCTTCTATGCGCCGTAGCAGACAGGCTCTTTCCCGGGAGGCATGTCTTGCCGTATTGCAGCGGGCCACTTCCGGCGTTTTGAGCCTGCAAACTGCCGACGGCTATCCCTATGGAGTCCCTTTGAGCTTTGTGTACGATGGAGAAAAGCTGTACTTCCACTGTGCCAAAACCGGCTACAAGCTGGACGCACTGCGTTACCATGACAAAGTAAGCTTCTGTGTAATAGACCAGGACCAGGTGGTGCCGGAGGCCTATACCACTTATTTCCGCAGCGTTATCCTCTTTGGCCGGGCCCGGATTCTCACCCAGCCGGAAGAAGCCCGCCAGGCTCTGGAAAAACTGGCGGAAAAATACTCTCCCCAGTTCCCGCAGGGACGGCAGGAAGAAATAGACCGGCTGTTTTCCCATGTATGTATGGTGGAGCTTACCATCGACCACATGACCGGCAAGCAGGCCAAAGAGCTCCTCTAGACGGTACCTTCCTGTACCCGCATAAGAACCCCAAAGGGCGTGTTGCAAAATGCAACACGCCCTTTGGGCAGTTTCACTTGCCTGCGGACAGGCTGGGGAACCGGAAGGGACGGGAGACCGCCCCTTTCCCACTTTCCCGGCAAAGTTTTGGCGCAACGTTTTCACAGACCCCCCATGGTACGACCGGGCCTTTTCCTCTGCCCAATCCCAAACGGCGCCCCACCGGAAAAGACCCGGGCCTTACCCACTGCCCCGGTCCAAACGGCGCCCGCCGAAGACGGTCCGGGCCTTGCCCTCTGTCCCGGTCCAAACGGCCCTGGGCCGTTTCTACCACTGGCTTTGGACCATATCCCTGGCCCTGGCAAATTTGCTCAGGGGCTGGCCTGCCATCTGATAGGTCCTGGCCAAATAATCCGCAAGCTGCGTCATGGCTTCCGGCGCTCCGGCAAGCAGCTCCAGTTCCACCTCGCAAAATTCCTGTTCCCGGCCGCTTCCTGTCAGGACGCCCTTGTCCACTGCCAGCTCCGCCTGACTGCCGTCGGGGAAACAAAGAGGGGCCGCCTGCCGGGTAAATCTGGCCCCGCACAATGGCTGCAATTCCTCACCGTCCAGCAACTGGCACAAATGGGCAGGCGCTCCTGCCTGCAAAAGCCCCGGTATTGCCTCCTCAATGGACCCGGCCCGGCACTGCCACTCTCCCCGGACACTCAGGCCGCCCTGCCCGGAAAGGGGGATTTTCAGTGTCGCCACCGACACGTCCCCTTCTTTGCGCAGCCGCAGGGTCCACCGTTTCCGACTCAGAATGCACTGGGCCGTGTCATAGTAAACGGTCTCCATCTGCGTAGGGAGAAAGGGGCCAGCCAGGCAGGCCTTCCGTCGCAGATCCTCCAGCGCCCTGTCCAACTGCTCCTGGCTTGTCACTTCCAGTTTGATTTCCGTCTCTGTCCCCATGGAACTCCCCCTTTTCTTTTTCCTCTATTGTACGGGGAATCGGCCTTTCTGGCAAGCATCTTCTTTCCCGGCCATTTCCCGTCCTATTTCCCGACAAGATATTTTCTCATTTCGTGATAGGATTGGGAAAAATAGTTTGGGAGATGGAGAAATTGAAAGAAAAACTAAAAACCTACAGCGGGTGGCCAAGCCAGGTCCGGGAGCTGGCTTTGGCTTTCTGGGAACACCCTACGGCCCAGATTACCCTCCAGGCTTTGGTCCGATTTTCCCTGTGTACCCTTTTGTCCATTGTCAGTGTGGGCGGTCAGCCGATGCCCTTCGCTTTGGCGCTGCTGGCCCTGTCAGGTCACGGGGTTCTGGGCCTGGGCGCGCTTCTTGGCTGTACCGCCGGCTATATTGGCCAGTTTAGCCTTCTGGGCAGTCTGGAACCTTTGGCCACTGCCATTCTCATCTGCGCCGCCAATCTCACTTTGCGGGATTTTGCCTGCCGGAATCGTCCCTGGCTGTTACCGGCGGTGTATCTGGTACTCAGTAGCCTGGTATCCTTGTTGTATCTGTTGGAAGCAGGTTTCCGGCCTGCCGCCATCTGCCTGTTTTTGACCCGGCTGGGTCTTCTGGCCGTCAGTCTTGTCTGCTTTGACAAGGCCCTTGCCGGCCACTTCCCCTCCCGGCTCTTCCTGGGCGGCTGCCTCATAGGCGGCCTGGCCTCCTGGCAGGTATTTACCGTCCCGCTGGGTGCGGTGGCGGCAGTGGCAACTGCCATTGCAGGTCTTTCTTCTACTTATGCCTTACCCATTGCCGCCGTGTGTGGCCTGGCGTTGGACTTCACCCTGCAACCGGCCCTTCCGCTGACCGCGGTCTTTTGTCTGGCAAACCTCTTATGTCAGGCCATGATCCTGACTTCCCGGCCTTTTCAGGCCCTTGTCCACGCTGCCTGCACCACTGCCAGCGTTCTCTATTTTCAAGGCGCCAACCCGGAATTGGTCGTAGCCGGTATTTTTGGAAGTCTTTTGTCCCTGGCTGTTCCCGCCCGGATTTTCCCTCTGGAGCAGGCTCGCCCTGCCGGTGCCGCCCAGATTGTCTCCCGCCAGCTGCACCAGGCTGCCGATGTGCTGGAAGATATTCACGACACCTTGACCCGGCAGCGGCGAACGCCTACCGAACCGGAAGCCGCCCTGGTTTTTGACCGGGCTGCGGATAAGGTCTGTAAATGCTGTGTTCTGTACAACACCTGTTGGGAAGAGGAGTCCAGCCAGACCTACCGCTGTCTGTGCGCAGCGGTGCGGCCCATGCTGACCCAGGGCCAGGTAACCCGTCAGAACTTTCCGGAGGCCTTTACCAGCCGCTGCCGCCATCTGGAAGGGTTCCTCACTGCCGTCAACCAGGAGCTGGACAACCTGTTATATCGCCGGCAATTTCGCAACCGAATTCAGGAAAGCCGGCAGATTGTTTCGGAGCAGTACGGTTTCTGGTCAGATTATTTACGACTGACCGCCCGGAATCTGACGGTGGAACAACCGGTAGTTCTCCACTATTTGCCACAGCTGGGAGTCTGCGCCGCAGGAAAGGGCGGCAGCCGTCTCAGCGGTGACCGGGGTGCCAGCTTCCGCACCCAGGATGGCCGGTATTACATTGTTTTATGCGACGGTATGGGAACCGGTCCGGAAGCCGCAGGGGAAAGCACCTCTGCCGTATCCACCCTTTCCTCTTTACTTCTGGCCGGTATGCGGGCAGAACAGGCCCTGGAAACCCTCAATGGCATTTACATTCTTCGGGGCGACGGCGCTTTTTCCACCATTGACCTTTTGGAAGTGGATTTGTGCACCGGTCTGGCCCAACTGTACAAATGGGGCGCCGCGCCTTCCTACTTAAAGCTGGGAAAAACCGTAAAAAAAATCGGGACAGCTTCTCCGCCGCCCGGCTTTGGGGTGGGAACCACCTACAAAGCGCAGCGAATCGGACTGTCCCTTGAGAAAGGAGAGATGTTAGTGCTCTTAAGCGATGGTGCCGGAGGAGAGGAAACCGAACGCCAGCTGGGTAGCTGGGAGGAAATGACGCCCAGAGAACTGGCGGAAAGCATCATCGCCGGAGCACAAACGCAGGGAGAAGACGACATGACTGCAGCTGTGCTATCGCTGCATCCGTGTCCCGCTCCCTGACACCATACCATACATTGTGTGAAAATTTTGTCGAAATACCACAGATGGGAAATATTTCCCAAAACACCCCATCTTTGCGGATTCCTCTTTTCCTACCCAAGCCACAGACCACCCCGGGACCGGAAAGGTCCCGGGGTGTTCTGCTTTCTGCCCGGCCGGCGCAAAAGGAAGCCCTTTGCCTTTCCTCCTGCCGGTAAATTTACCCGCAGCTGCCGGTAAACGGTGGTCCCTGCCACTTTCTTTCACCGGTAAAATTGACCGGGGCCACCTACCAAAGGCAGTTCCTGCCACCTTCTTTCACCGGTAAAATTGACCAGGGCCACCTGCAAAAGACGGCCCCAGCCACCTTCTTTCACCGGTAAAGTTTACCGGGGCCACCTGCAAAAGGCGGCCCCGGTGCTTTCCCTGATTTACTTAGCCATCTAAAATAATGGAAACTGCCGTAAAGTTGCTGCTGTCGGAGTAAGTTCCGTAGGCGGCAATCTCACTGCCCACAGGAATCGTGGTAATGGTCAGCTTGTTTCCGGTGGCTGCCGAGGTAATCACCGTGCCAACATTGACCTTTACATAGATCAGCTTTGTACCGGACAGAACCGTCACTTTCCGGGCGGTGGTATCCACTGCCAGGATGGTCCCCTCTACCTTATTGGTGGGAGTTGAGGCACTTTCCCGGGTCACTTCCAGGATAATATCATCGTAAGCGTTCACGGTGATCTTGTCCCCAATGGTCACATCTGCCAAGTCGATTTCCTCGCCGTCTTCCTTGGCGGTAGCTGCTTCATCCAGCACAAATTGCTTTTCCGCACCTGTGGAATCCTTGATGGTCCAGAAGGTGCCACCCGTGGTGGTGGTCGTGGCTGTCAGTTCTCCGGTGAGGGTGCTCATCTCCCCGCTGGCTGCAATGGAGGTCACCACGCCGCCGGATAACTGGATGGTCACTTCGTCTCCTACCCGCAGACGGTCGATACTGATTTCCACGTCGCCCCGCTTGACGGCAGGCATATCCAAAATATCAAAGTCAAAATAGTAGTTGGCGCTCTTGCTCCCGGTCACTTTTAAGGACACGGTTGCACCATAGTCCAGCTGGGAAATGGTTCCTTCCACCTTCTGATCAGCGCTGGACACATAGGCCTGGGCCACTGCGTTGTTTTCCAGCTTCAGCACCACAAACCGGTCACGGGTCATGGCCGAGTAGTTGCTCACCTGCCCGTTTAAGGTGGTGCTCAGCGTCGGGGCAATGGCGTAGGTAGCTTCTTCCTTGGTCAAAGCGTCTGTCAGATACAGAGTATGGGTAACCTTCCCGGTCACCAGCCGGGCAATCCGGCCCCAGACCCATTTCACGTTTTCTTCCCGGGTGGCTTCCAGAACTTCCAGACCGGAGTTATTGGCCGAGACCCGTACATAGTCCCCTATTTCCAAACCGGACACAGACGCAGACTTGCCGTCCAGAGTAATTTCCGTATGATAGGTGATGACATACTCCCGCTCCAGGCCGTCAAAGCCGCACACCTGAACATAGCTGCCGGAGGTGCCGCTGACCAGGGCATCAAAACGCTCCAGGCCGTCATAGTCGGCAATCACCAGATTCATTTCCTGCTCCTGCGCATACTCCAGGGCCCGGGAAATCATGGTGGCGCAGACAGCACGGGACACACCGCTGCGGGGATTGAACTTGTTGTTGGTATCGCCGGTGACTACCCCCATGTCCACAAGCAGGGCAATATATCCCTGATAGGCCGAGGCAATCTTGTCTGTGTCTTCAAAGGTCAGAGACTGGGTAAAGGCCTCTGCCTCGTCCGTCAGCTGCATGGCACGGATAATACAAACGCCCAGGTACTCTTTGGCAACGGGCAAAGACATGTCCAGCTGGCCCAGCTCTTTCTCCGTGACAATTCCGGCTGCCAGGCACAAAGCGATTTCGTCATAGGCCCAGGACTTGTCCTCCGGGACCATTTCTTCCACCAGTTCGCCATAGTCCTCATAGAGGTAGGCAGCCTCCGTATCCGTCAGGTTATAAAAGCGGGACAACAGAACCAGAGTCTCGCAGGCAGTAATCATCTCATCCGGCCGCATGGTATTGTCTGTATACCCGGTGAGATATCCCCGGTCATACAGGTCCTCCATGTAGGATTTGGCCCAGTGATTTTCCAAATCGGTAAAGGTCTTTGCACTGACTGGCAGGGCAAAGGCTGCCAGGCACGCTACCAGCAAAAGGAGCGCAACGAGACGTTTTGGCAATCTCATAAAAGGTCCCTCCATTTTCCATATCCGCTCCATCCACCCCCCATAAGGGCCAGAGGATGGGCCAAGTTACTTTGTTCTACTATACCACAACTGCCGGGAGAAAAGCAACTGTCCCCGGGCAACTGGAAATTTCTTCACAAAAATTTAAGATTTTATCCTGGGCTGCCACGCTCCGGGAAGCCGCCACTCTCCGGGGCCCGCCATTCCAGGAAGGCCCGGAAAAAGGGCCGGAGGAATCTCCTCCGGCCCCTGCTTTCTTGTTTGATTTGCTTTTGGGACTGTAACCGCCCCGCCTGATTTTCCGCTGACAGGTTTGCACTGATCTGCTTACTTTTCTTCCCGGGCCGCCATTTCCTTCAGCGCATCTTTCCGGCTCAGGTTGACACGGCCTTTCTCGTCGATTTCCGTTACCTTGACCCAGGTCATATCGCCGATATTCAGCACGTCCTCCACCTTTTCTACCCGGCGATTTTCCAGCTTGGAAATGTGCACCAGGCCGTCCTTGCCGGGAGCCAGCTCCACAAAGGCGCCAATGGGTAAAATCCGCACCACTTTGCCGTAGTACAGCTTGCCCACTTCCGGTACAAAGCAAATGTCGTCAATCATTTTCTTAGCCGCCTGAACTGCTTCCGCTTCCACAGCGGAGATAAATACGGAACCGTCGTCCTCAATATCCACCTTGGCGCCGGTATCAGCACAAATCTTCTGAATGGTCTTACCACCGGAGCCGATGACTTCCCGAATCTTGTCTACGTCAATCTTCATGGTGACCATCTTGGGTGCAAACTGGGAAACTTCCTTCCGGGGCCGGGCAATGCAGGGCAGCATAATCTGGTCCAGAATTTCCAGTCTTGCCTTTCTGGTAATCTCCAGGGCATTTTCAATGATCTCCAGTGTCAGGCCGTCGTTTTTCAGGTCCATCTGAATGGCCGTAACACCTTCGGTGGTACCGGCAACTTTAAAGTCCATTTCTCCGTGGAAGTCTTCCACGCCCTGGATGTCAATAAAGGTCCGCCAGTCATCCCCTTCGGAGATGAGGCCGCAGGAAATTCCGGCAACCGGCCGGCGAATGGGAACGCCAGCATCCATCAGGGCCAGGGTGCTGCCACAGATGGAGCCCTGGGAAGTAGAGCCGTTGGAAGAGAGCACTTCCGAGACTACCCGGATGGCATAGGGGAATTCCTCCACACTGGGAATCACCGGAAGCAGAGCCTTTTCTGCCAAAGAGCCATGGCCAATCTCCCGGCGGGAGGTGGACCGGCTGCCTCTGGCTTCTCCGGTGGAGAAGGAGGGGAAATTGTAGTGGTGGATATACCGCTTTTCCGTCTCGTCGTAAATGGTATCCAGCTTCTGTTCCATGGAGAGGGTATTGAGGGTACAGATGGAAAGGACCTGGGTCTGGCCTCTTGTAAACAGGCCGGAGCCGTGAACCCGGGGCAACACGCCCACTTCCGCAGCCAGAGGCCGAATTTCATCCATCTGCCGTCCGTCTACCCGCTTGCCTTCCAGAAGCCACTTTTTGACCACCTTTTTCTGCATCTTGTACAGGCAGACTTCAATGTTGGTCTCATAGTCTTCGTATTTATCGGCAAATTTTTCCGCAAAGTCCAGCCGGACGTCTGCCAGACGGGCTTCCCGTACGTTTTTGTCCGGGGTGTCCAGACAGTAGGCAATTTTATCCAGGCCGTATTCCATCAGCTCGTCCAGAAGGTCGTGGTTTACTGCCGCCTTTTCGAAGGTGAACTTCTCCTTGCCGATGGCAGCTACAATGGAGTTGATAAATTCCACAATTTTCTGGTTGGTCTCATGAGCCAGACGGATACCGCCCATGAGGATGTCCTCGGGAATTTCGTTGGCCTCGGTTTCAATCATAACCACCTTCTGAGCTGTGGAGGCGATGGTCACAAACATCTGGCTCTCCCGCCGCTCCTGAGAAGAGGGGTTGATAATATATTGTCCGTTTAAATAGGCCACGTTGGTGGTGGCGATAGGGCCGTTCCAGGGAATATCCGAATAGGCCACGGCAATAGAGGCGCCCAGAGACGCTACGATTTCGCAGGGATTGTCATAGTCGTTGGCCAGAACCGTACAGGTGACCACCACGTCGTTGCGCAGCTCTTCGTCAAACAGGGGACGCATAGGCCGGTCAATAATCCGGGAGTTGAGAATGCCCCGCTCAGAAGGACGGCCTTCCCGCCGGTTAAAGCTGCCGGGAATCCTTCCTACGGCATACATCCGCTCTTCAAATTCAATGGTTAAAGGGAAATAGTCGATGCCGGCCTTGGGCGCAGAAGAAGCTACGGCTGTCACCAGAACCACCGTATCCCCATAGCGGCAAATGCACTCCCCGTTGGTCAGCTCCGCTACCTTACCGGTCTCCACCGTAAAAGTACGGCCACCGATTTCCGTTTCAAACACATGGTGATTGGGGAATTCTTTTTTTGTAATCATCAGAACAAAACCTCCTTATTCCGTTGGCATGGGAGATTTAGCACTTGAAACTACTGCCGGAGACCGGCAACACTTTCAGTTGCTAAACCGGTTCCCCCATGCCCTCGTGAAAATGGGCGGCCATTGCAGCCGCCCATCCTGCTTGTTTCTTACTTCCGGATTCCCAGCTTGGCAATACAGGCACGATAACGGTTGATGTCCTTCTTGGCCAGATAGTCCAGCAAGCTGCGGCGCTTACCGACCATCATCAGAAGGCCACGGCGGGAGTGGTTGTCATGCTTGTGTACCCGCAGGTGCTCGGTCAACTCGTTGATCCGGGCGGTTAAAATGACAATCTGTACTTCCGGAGAACCGGTATCGCCTTCATGGGTCGCGTTTTCGGCAATGATTTTTGCCTTGGTTTCTTTCAAAATCATGGTTGTTCCACCTTTCCATTTTTCTTCCCGCTAACTAAGTTGGGGCTGGCAGAATGCGCCGGTTCGGCGCGGGGTCCCGAAACTGAGTAAGGGGTAATTGCGCTACTGCGCCATCTTGATCACAATATCATAGGATTCCCAAAAAGTAAAGCATAATTTACTGGGATTTCCCGCCTTTTCCGGGAAAACTGCAAATTTTCAAACCTGAGTGCAAGAATTTCTCCAATTTCCCCGGCATACCCACTGCCAGGGAGGAACGGGTCCATCCGCTTTCCCCGGACCGTCCGGTTGGCAGAAAAGAAATCGCCATCCCGTTCCCACACCGGCCGCCTTCCAGGAAGGAAAGGACCTTCCTGCTTTGCCTTTCGAAGCGACTCTCAGGAAGAAGGCCTGCCGGCTTTGCCTTATGATGCGACTCTCAAAAAACAAGAAAGCCTGCCCGCTTTGTCCCGCAGCCCAACTCTCAGGAAGAAGAAAGCCTGCCCCCGTTTCCTCACGACGCAACTCTCAGAAACGAAAAGGCCCAATCTTTTCCACACAGACCTGCCGGGGAACCCCCAAACGGAGGTTCCCCGGCAGAGCGGAATTTTGAGAAGGTTTAATAGTTTTCTTTTCTCACTTCAAAGAAAGCACGGGGATGTGCACAAACGGGGCATACTTCCGGAGCTTCCTTGCCAATCACCAGGTGGCCGCAGTTCCGGCATTCCCACATGGTCTCTTCACTCTTGGCGAAGACCTCTTGCATCTGCACGTTCTTCAGAAGCTTGCGGTACCGCTCCTCATGGGACTTCTCAATGGCGCCGACAGCGCGGAACTTGGCTGCCAGTTCTGTAAATCCTTCTTCTTCGGCTTCCTTGGCAAAGGTAGCATACATATCGGTCCACTCGTAGTTTTCCCCTTCGGCTGCGCTGATCAGATTCTGCGCAGTGTCGCCCAGGCCGCCCAGAGCCTTGAACCACAATTTGGCATGCTCTTTTTCATTTTCTGCCGTATCCAGGAAGATCGCCGCGATCTGCTCATAGCCTTCCTTTTTCGCTACGCTGGCAAAGTAGGTGTACTTACTTCTGGCCTGGGTTTCCCCTGCAAACGCTGCTTTCAAATTTTGCTCTGTTTTTGTCCCTTTCAGTTCCATTTTGACATCTCCTTTAGTTTCTGTTGTAATTTTTTCAAAATCCTGGGCGCCGTGCTTGCACAGCGGACAGATGAAATCCTCGGGTAAGGTCTCCCCTTCATATACATAGCCGCAGATCCGGCACACATATCGGGTCTTGCCCGTCTGAGCCGGCTCGGTGACTTTCTCAAAGTCCTGGGCGCCGTGCTTGCACAAGGGGCAGATAAAGTCCTCCGGCAGAGTCTCTCCTTCATACACGTAGCCGCAGATCCGGCACACGTACCGGGTCTTGCCGGCGCTCTTTGCCTGGGGTTTGGGTTTGATATGTTTGTGGTAATACGCATAGGTGAGGCTTTCTGCATCCGACAAAATTTCCCCTGCCGTTACGTCTGCCAAAAATTGGGTGTGGGTTCCCAAATCCAGGGTGGAGATCACGTTTCCAGACAGATAGGCGTTGGTTCCCTGGGTCACATAGAGAATCCCGTTTTCTCCCCGCTTGGTCTGGGAAAAGCCGTCAAATTTATCGGTGTTTGCGCCGGACTGAAATCCAAACCGCTGAAAAATGGCAAAGTCACACTGGGTACTGAGCACGGAAACCGTAAACGTTCCCGTCCGGACAATCATATCGTGGGTATAGTTTTGTTTGTTCACCGTCACCACAATCCGGTTGGGCTTTTCCGTCACCTGGCCCACTGTGTTGACAATACAGCCGTTGTCTTTTTCCCCTTCCCGGGCCGTCAAAATAAACAGGCCGTAAGACAGGTTGAACATTGCCTTTTGGTTCATATGGTTTTCCCTCCAAGTTGGGCTTTCTGGCAAGCCGGACAGACAGACTGGACCGACAGCTGATAAGACAGAACCGGGTGACCGGACTGGCTTTGCAAATACTGCCCCAGGCCGGGAAGCTCCACATCCACCAAGGCCCCGCATTGCGCACAGGTAAAGTGCTCATGGGGTCTTACGTTTTTTTCGTAGTGGTCCGGCTGGCCTGCACAGACAATCCGCAGAATCTGGCCGCTTTCCACCATAAGGCCCAGGTTCCGGTATACGGTCCCCATGGCAATTTGGGGCAGCTCCTGTTTGGCCAGGGCATAGATTTCCTCGGCTGTCAAATGACCGGATGCTGTACATATAATGTTCCAGATGGTTTGTCTTTGCTTTGTCATATTGCCTCCGATTAGGAATAATTCCTAATCCTAATTTAGCAGATACAAAGGTTTCTGTCAAGGATTTTTTGCAAAAATTTCTTTTTTATGCAAAAAAGAGACCGGCCGGTACACCGTTAAAAAAGCAGAGAAAACTTATCCCCCAAACGGCTGACACAGAGCAAAAGAACCGGGGATTTTGTGGGCGTTTGGTCACACTCCCCACGCCCGCTCTGTTGCGATTTTTCCAAAAAGGACGGGAGTAAACGGGAAGGGAAATACCCCCGGGAAAGGAACGCTCCTTTTCCCAATCAGGGAAATCCGCTGCCAGAAACCGCCTGCAATCAGTCAGGCAGGACGTTCCATGCAGTACCCGTTTTCTGCGGCGGGAGCCGGAAGCATGCTATCACAAAATGGTGCGGCGCGCTCGCACGGAGCATGCACGACTTCCGGCAGTCAGGACCGCCGCCGGCTCCTCCCGTGACTGGGGAATCTGTCCTCCTGGTATCATAAAAACCACCGGTGAGGTTTGTTCATTATGTCCATTTGACAAAGGAAAATCGGATTTTATATAATTTGACTATATTGTCAATGGGAAAGGAGTCGCCAGTATGAAAGAGTATGAGATTGTAGCCAAATTCTGCAACGCTTGTGCTGGTTCATCCAGACCGCAAACCTTTTTTGAAGAAGCAGAACTGGACAGCACAGACGATTTTGTCCGCATGAAACACGGCAAGGATTTTGACAAATTTACAAAGGAGACTTTACCGGACGGACGGGTTCTCTATCAATTCGATAACGGCAGCGTTATGTATTCTTACGAATTTACCGAATTATAATGGTACCAGAATTACACCAGGCCGGTTTTGCACGTCAACAACAGCCAAGTTCCAGGTTTGCAGGGAAGAAAAATTTTTGTTGGTGGAACGGATGCTCAGGAAGGGGGCGGTAGCGCTTTCCCCCTTTCGCAATCTGTCCAACAACCTCTGCGTTCGCCATACCGGCAAAAATCCGGGCCCTTAGGGTGTCAGGGCAAACACCGGAGAACATCTCTGTGCCCATCCGCCCTATGGGAATAGAAAAGACCCGGCGGACAAACAGAAACGGACTATGGAAAAGGACGCCGCCGTCAAAAGGCTGAACTGACCTGGAACGGCTTCGGAGAAGTCGACCTTCCGGGCGACAACCAGGCCGTGGAACGGCAAAGAAAAAGCAGGGGGGCATGGCTGAAAAGCCATGCCCCCCTGCGGCAATCGAATGCCTTCCTCAGGAGGGCGCGCCTCTTCGATTCCCTTTCTTCCGCTATCCTGGATTTGAGCCACGGGAGTCCGTTCACAGCTCCCGCCCGGGTATCGGCGCGGCCCTGCCCGGCTTTTTTGGCTTGATTTCGTCCCCGGCTTTAAAATCCGGCCTGGAACTGGGAAGTCCCGTGGCGCGAAGCGATCACACCGCACCCGATTCTTTCCCCGGCATTTCCTCCCGGCTGGGTCATAAAATCGTCCGGGCCCCGATGAATGACCACCGTTTTTCCCATAATCTCCTCCACCCGGAACCGGTCCGTAAAGAACAGGCTGGCCGCATCTTTCTGCCCGCTGGCCAAAAGGGGCGGAAAATCCCCCGCGTGGGCAGGATGGGGACACTCCTGGGGATTGTAGTGGCCTCCGGCATCGGCAAAAGGCTCTTCTTCCGTCGGGGTACAACTGCCACCGTCGTGGAGATGGATGGCAAAAAAACCTGGGTTGCACGCCTCCTGCCCCACGGGCAGGCCCCCGATAATGCACAAAACGTATACCCCCGCCTGATATTGATAGAACTCCACATACCCGAACAGGTCCGGATATTTCTGGCTGCCCCGCACCGATGCCACGGCATTGGGCTGGGTAAAAGATATGTACTGTAGCACCCTGTTGAAATTGGTCAGGATCATGGAAAGCCACCTCCATCCTAACTTATGCGCCCATCCGGCCCTTTACGCCTCTGAACTTCTGTTTCTTTTTCTCCCGGGGCCGTCGTTCTCCTTCCAGGCGTCGTTCCGGCAAGGGGGCCCGACAGCCCCTCTTCCAAAGGGAAAGTCAGACACCAAAATTCTATTTTTTCATACAATAAAGCAGAGAGCCTCAGGCTCTCTACTGGAAAGAAGGAAGGAGACTCTTATGAGAGATTGCTATCCACCCAGAGGCAAGCACTGTCATCCGGATCCCGGTCCCATGTGCTGCCCTTATCCTTATCCCATCGTGGGACCTGCCGGACCAACCGGTCCCACCGGACCTGCCGGCGGACCTACCGGCCCCACCGGACCTACCGGCCCTACCGGCCCCATGGGCCCCATGGGACTCACCGGTCCTGCCGGACCTGCCGGCGCAACCGGCGCCACTGGCGCCACTGGCGCAACCGGTGCTACCGGACCCACCGGCCCCACCGGACCGGTTGCATAAGGAAACCGGAGGCCTATGGAAAACCGGGCAGCGGGGGTTCTGTCTTTCGGAATCGGGAAAGGTCTGCCCCAGCTCCGCAATTGGCGGGCATACTTCTTTCTGCCTCAGTTTTACAAAAAAAGCAGACAGAAA
>CALXCQ010000029.1 GCA_944386835.1 uncultured Oscillospiraceae bacterium
ACTCTGTTTGAGACCACCGCCGCCCAGCTGGGTATCCGGCACAAGCTCATCCGCCCCTATACACCTCGCCACAACGGTAAAGTGGAGCGAAGTCACCGCGAGGACCAGAAACGCTTCTATTCCTGCCGCAGCTTTTACTCCCTGGATGACTTTGCCAAACAACTTGCCATCCATAACCGCCGCTCCAACAACTTCCCTATGAGGCCCTTAAACTACCGCTCTCCTTCCGAGTTCACTGTCCAATATGTTTGACAAACCTACAATTTTCAGTTTATTTTTTACTCTATCTAAAATATTCTAGAGAAATTTTCACCAATTCTTGCACAATAGCGGAAAAACGGTTATAATGAAAATAATATTGAGGAGGTAGTGTGATGCTTGCTTCTTATAGCGTTCCTTTATCCCAGCTGGTGAATGAGTTTAATTTAATTCCTCTGCATAAAGCAAAAGATTTTGATGAGATCCACATTACTGTGGAGGATGTGACCCGTCCAGGTCTGCAATTGGCGGGTTTTTTTGACCATTTCGAACCTATGCGTTTACAAGTGATTGGTACAGTGGAGACCACCTACTTATACAAGGTTTCTCCCGAGGAACGGCGAATCATTTTTGACCGCTTTTTTTCTTATCGAATTCCTGCTTTGATTATTGCCAGGAATCTGGAACCGCTGCCAGAGTGTTTGGAAATGGCGAAGAAGCATGATATTACGGTATTACGCTGTAGTGAAACCACCTCTTATATTGTTTCCAGTTTAATTTCCACATTAAAAGCTTATTTGGCACCCCGAATTACCCGCCACGGTGTGTTGGTGGAAGTATATGGTGAGGGTTTGCTACTTCTTGGGGAAAGCGGGATTGGAAAAAGCGAGGCGGCAGTTGAACTCCTGAAGCGCGGCCATCGGTTAATTGCTGACGATGCGGTAGAAATTAAAAGGGTATCTGCGAAAGAACTATTGGGTACTGCTCCGGAATTGATTCGCCACTATATTGAACTTCGGGGAATTGGTGTGATCAATGTAGCAAAGCTATTTGGTATGGGTGCCATTAAAGACAGTGCAAACATTGACCTGGTCATTAATATTGTGCCCTGGCAAGATGGGAAACCCTATGATCGCTTAGGCCTTGACAACCAATATACGGATATTTTAGGGGCCAAAGTGCCGGCAATTACCATTCCGGTAACACCGGGCAGAAATCTGGCGGTGATTTTGGAAGTAGCTGCCATGAATAATCGCCAAAAGAAAATGGGTTACAACGCTGCAGTAGAGTTTACGGAACAGATTAATAAGCATTTTGACAACTCCTTTGGACAAAGCTTTTAAGCCGGTAGGATGCTGCACATTACAGATGGACGGAAATTTGGATAAACGAGATTCATATTGTGCCAGGAAACCGGCACGTCATTTGGAAATGACGTGCCGGTTTTCCACGTTTTTTCAATCAGCAGCTCAAACAGGACATTTTAAAATTTACCAAATATCAACGCTACGATGTCTAAAATGGCTTCTACAATCATAGCCACTGCAATAAATGTCCATAAAATTGTTGTAGAAGTAAAGGGATTCAATAGAATAATAATGCCAAAGATCAATGTCAAAGCAGCACCAATCATGGCGATAAACCAATACCGCTGTTTAAAGCGAAGCAGATCGATTGACCATTGTACTTTATTGATTCCATTCACCAAAGTGATGACCCCATAGATTGCAGTCAAAACAGGGAATGTCATTAAAAACCATTCCCATTTAAAAATACAAAATAGACCCAGGAGGACCAGAAGCAGACCGGTTACTAGGCCCCCATTTTGAGAAGCCAATTGTGCCTCCAAACGGAAATAGGTTACGATTTTTGCAATTCCCACAATCGTGAGGATTGCACCCAATAGTAAAAGAACACTGGAAGTAAATCCAAGAGGATCTACCAGCAACAAGATACCTATCAGCAGCTCGCCGAAACAAATAATCAGATTGATAACATTCCGATTCATTCTGAACACACGGAGACCTCCGATCCTTTTCATTTTGCGTGTTTGGTTAGCGGGAAGGCAATTAAACGGCGCAAAGAATACGCTCATTCATTGCCAGAGTGGTTTGCACATTCCGTTTTGAGAGAAGAGAAATATAAGGAAAGACACAGAGTATATAGGTTGCGGATTATTGATTTAAGATGGACATAAATTCTTCGCCAGTTATGGTTTCTTTTTCGTAGAGATACTTTGATAGTATATCCAATTTTTCCCGGTTTTCCATCAAAATTTGGGATGCTTTTTCATGTTGCTGTTTGATAAGGGATACGACCTGGCGATCAATTTCTGTCTGAGTCTGCATGGAGCAGGTCAGAGAGGAATCGCCACCTAAATATTGATTGGAGAGAGTCTCCATAGCAACCATATCGAAGTCTTTACTCATCCCATAGCGGGTAATCATTGCCCTAGCCAGTTTGGTTGCCTGCTCAATGTCGTTGGAGGCACCGGTGGAGATGGTACCAAAAGCCAGTTCTTCCGCTGCACGGCCACCTGTATAAGTTGCAATTTTATTT
This sequence comes from uncultured Oscillospiraceae bacterium, assembly GCA_944386835.1. Taxonomy (GTDB): domain Bacteria; phylum Bacillota; class Clostridia; order Oscillospirales; family Oscillospiraceae; genus CALXCQ01. The sequence goes on from CALXCQ010000029.1 coordinate 2,539, forward strand.
TCAATTTCTTCTTTGGTCATCAGATATTTATTCCCTTCTTCTACTTGCAACGTGTAGCCTAAGGCTCCGGAAGTACGGGGAATAATGGTGATTTTCTGAACGGGAGCGGATTGGGTTTGTTTTGCAGCAACCAGAGCATGGCCAATTTCGTGATAGGCTATGGTCCATTTTTCCTGGTCCGTAAGAATAGCATTCTTTTTCTGATATCCTGCAATTACAACTTCAATACTTTCTTCCAGATCACTTTGGGTTGCTACGGAACGATTGTTACGTACGGCGCGCAAAGCAGCTTCATTGACAATATTAGCAAGTTCAGCACCACTGGCGCCTGAAGCCATTCGGGCAATTTTTTGAAAATCCACATCATCGGCTACTTTGATTTTTTTGGCATGAACCTTCAGAATTTCCTCCCTTCCTTGCAAATCCGGCAATTCTACAGGGATACGGCGATCGAAACGGCCGGGACGGGTAAGAGCCGGGTCCAGAGATTCCGGACGGTTTGTGGCAGCAAGGATGATGACACCGCTATTGCCTTCAAATCCGTCCATCTCGGTAAGCAGCTGATTGAGGGTTTGTTCCCGCTCATCATTTCCACCTAACTGGTTGTCACGCTTTTTGCCGATGGCATCTATCTCATCAATAAATACAATGCAAGGTGCCTTCTCTTTTGCTTGTTTAAACAGGTCGCGTACTTTAGAGGCGCCCATGCCCACGAACATCTCAACAAATTCAGAACCGGACATGGAGAAAAACGGAACGTCCGCTTCTCCGGCAACTGCTTTAGCCAACATGGTTTTACCGGTACCCGGAGGGCCTACCAAGAGAACTCCTTTTGGCATAGATGCGCCAATTTCTTTGTATTTTGCAGGATTATGTAGATAGTCTACAATTTCGGTCAGACTCTCTTTTGCCTCATCTTCACCGGCAACGTCCCGGAAATGTATACCCTCAGATGATTTTACATAGACTTTGGCATTGGATTTTCCCATTCCAAACATCATACCATCGCCGCCGGCTTTGTTCATCATTCTTTTTCGCATTAACTGTCCAATGCCAATAAAAATGACCATGGGGAGAATCCAATAAAAAAGCAGGGAAGTCAGGGGAGACATCTCTTCTACAATTTCCTCAGAAAAAATAGCACCGGAGTCTTTTAGCCGGTATACCAATTGGGGATCTTCCATACGCCCGGTTTTGTATACAACGGAGTTGTCTTTGTTGGTGAATAGGATTTGGTTACTTTGTACTTCTACCAGGCCAACTTCCTGCTCGTCTGTCATGGTCATAAACGTGCCGTAATCAACAGTCTGAATCTGCCTTTGGGCAAACCAAGGCATAATCAGAGAATTAAAGAGCATAAGGCACAGTATCACAATTGCATAATAAAATATCAGTGGTTTTTTTGGTGTTTTGACTTCTTTCATAAAAATGATTCACCCTCTTGTTGTTACTATTCCTTACAAATAATTTGTGGGTCCATTGCAGCTAGAACGGAAAGGAGTGCATAATTGATGGATTGTCTTGCGAAATCGATGGCGTATTCTGCATATAAAGCTCTGGCTTCTTCCAAAGCTTCCTGGGGCGAATTGCATGCACTGCGGATATAGAGAGGAAGCTGTTTCTCTGCCATATTTTTAACAGACAAATAGTAATTTTTTTGAATTTATGCCAAAGCAGAAACGGCAGGAGACCGACCGCTACAAATATAGTCGTTCATACTTGCGTTAAGGTCTTCACAAGATTTTGTAAGGCGTTGGAGTTCCGACTGTAAAGTATTCCGATCCAATGGCGGATGGAGATTCAGAAAGTCCTGAATCTTTTCATAATCCTGGGCGAGCTCTTGTAGCTTGGGGAAGAAAGCTCCTGGTTTCAATTGTTTTGTCTCCTTTCACAAAAGGCTTTCCGAATATAATCACTATACACCTCAATAGAAGAAATTAGCAATTTACAGCTTTAGAAATGTGTATAGACAAGCCCGGGAATGTGTCAAATTCTTTGACACATTCCCGGGTTTGTCTACATATTAAGAGTTTTCTTGAAACAAATTGCCAGAAAGCAATCGATAAAGCTTTTGTGATAACTGCTCCGAATTTACATCAGCATTTTTGCAACATTCAAAAACTGCGCCTGCAGTGCCACAGGCGCAAAACGTTAAGGCGACCTCTAAGTCTTCATAGGGAATAGAAAGGTTGGATTCCGGGCGGCAAATCATCTGACGGATACTCGAACGCATGGCCTCAACGAAAATATGTTCAACCTGGATATGGCGCTGGGAAGACAAGAGTTTTCGTAACCAGTCTTTATGCTCCACGGAAACACGAATAAATTCTTCAATTGCTTTTTGTGGAGTTTCCGCTTGCAGGCTTTTTTGCAAAGCCTTCTGAATCATTTGCCAAATTGACCACTCCATAACTTCTAAAATGTCCTGAAAGTGATAATAAAAGGCTTGACGGGAGATCCCGCATTGTTCAACCAAATCTTTTACGGTAATTTTGTCAACTTGCTTTGACTGCGCCATTCTGGCAAATGTTGACGCAATCATCAATTTCATATCGACGGGCATATTGCCACTCCTCCACGGATTTTTCCATACTGTAAAAGTGTACCATGTAAGTGGGTATCTGTCTACTGAAACCCGACGAGGATTTTGGGAAAGACATTGACATTCCGATGAAATAAGACTTTTCCGCATATTGTGGCCGGGAGAAAGATAAAGTTCATCACATATTGTAGTAATGATGAAAAGAGATTTTTAAAAGTGTTCCGGTGAGTGTTCTAAAAGTGGGAGTCCGTGTTCTCTATAGGGAATTTTACGCATAACTGTTTCCATTTTGCGGTATATATGATATGATAAATAAAATTATACACCCGGAGGCGTTTATGAGCTCAATCGGTGAATTTTGCAGATATCTGACACAGTCTGTTGATGGTCTTACTATATCTTATCAGGAGCCATTGTCCAAACACACTTCTTTTCGAATCGGTGGGCCGGCGGCAGCCATGGTGTTCCCCAAAAGTCTGGATCAGTTGCAGGCTGTTTTACAAGTAATGCGGCAGGAAGAAATGAAGCCTATTGTATTGGGAGCTGGGACCAATGTGCTGGCGCCCGATGAGGGGCTTGAGGCAGTCGTAATTTGTATGCGCGGTGGCATAATGGGCATCCATCGGATTGGAGACACACAAATAGAAGCGGCAGCGGGTGAGACCATGACAAAAGTGGCATCGGTAGCCCGTGATTGGGGACTTAGCGGTTTGGAATTCGCACATGGAATTCCTGGTACCATTGGCGGTGGCGTGTATATGAATGCAGGAGCTTATGGAGGTGAACTGAGTCAGGTGGCGATTCAGACAACCGTTCTCAATTTGGATGGGGAGGTACAAGTGATCGCTGGCTCTGAGCAAGAATTTGGGTACCGAAAAAGTATCTTTTCCCAGAAGCCCTGGATAATTGTAAAAACGCAACTGGATTTAAAGGACGCTTCCCAAGCGCAAATTGCGGCCCAAATGGAAGAACTGGCAAAAAGACGAAGGATGTCTCAACCACTAGAGTTACCATCGGCAGGAAGCACATTTAAAAGACCCGCGGGAGGATATGCAGCGGCGTTAATTGAGCAAGCTGGATTGAAAGGATTTCAAGTGGGTGGTGCACAGGTTTCTACAAAGCACAGCGGGTTTGTGGTCAATGTGGGAGGGGCGACGGCAGAGGATGTGAAGTCCCTTATGAAACAGATACAGATCCGCGTGATGGAGAAAAGTGGTATCTGGCTAGAGCCGGAAGTGAAAATTTTATCGAGGTGAGATGAATGCAATTTCTCATTATCTCGGGCCTTTCGGGGGCCGGAAAGAGTAAAGCGGCTACTTCTTTGGAGGATTTGGGATTTTACTGCGTGGATAATTTGCCGGTGGAACTGATTTTACAATTTGCGCAGTACTGTCTGGCGGCCAAAGGAAAATATGAAAATGTGGCCTTTGTAACGGATGTCCGAAGCGGTTTGGCGTTTGATAATCTTTCTGGAGTCCTGGAAGGTTTGGATCAACTCCAATGCACTTATTCCATCTTATTTATTGAAGCCTCTACAGAGGTCCTGGTAAAACGTTTTAAAGAGACCAGAAGGTCACATCCCCTTATGAAAGAAGGAGTGCCACTAACAGAAGCAGTCCAGAGGGAACGGGAGATGCTGTTGCCGGTTAGAAACCGGGCAAATTATGTGATTGATACCTCTGTGCTCTCTACCGCGAAACTGCGGGGGGAACTGATCCGCCTGTTTGCCGGCAATATGCCGGAGCGGGCCATGACAGTCAATGTAATTTCTTTTGGATTTAAGTATGGTATTCCTTTGGAGGCAGACCTGGTTATCGACGTTCGCCTTCTGCCAAATCCCTTTTACCTGCCGGAACTTCGGGGTTCTACAGGTTTGGATACGGAAGTAAGAAATTTTGTATTTTCCTATCCCCAGACAACAGAGTTTGTGAAAAAATTGGAAGATCTTCTGGATTTTTCTTTGCCACTCTATGTGGAAGAGGGGAAAACCAATTTGGTGATTGCCATTGGCTGTACCGGAGGGAAACATCGTTCGGTAGCAGTGGCGAAAGAAATTGGGGAGTATATTGCACATCGCGGCTATATTACCGTTGTAGGCCACCGCGATATGGGCAGAAACTAATTTGGGAGGCAAGTATGGACGAATATAGCAGGGAGGAACTATTGCGAATCTATTTGCCCGGATATCAAAATCCCAAAATAGCGGCATTAGGGGGAGGGCATGGCCTTTCCAATATGCTGCGGGGAATGAAACGATATACGAACAATATAACGGCGATTGTCTCTGTTTGTGACGATGGAGGTGGCTCTGGAATCCTGAGAAAGGATTTAGGGATGTTGCCACCTGGTGATATTCGGAACTGTATTTTGGCCTTGTCTAATGTAGAGCCCTTGATGACGCAACTTTTTGATTATCGCTTTACGGAGGGAAGTTTAAGCGGGCAAAGCTTTGGCAATCTGTTTTTGGCCGCACTTAACGGCATGTGTCCGAGTTTCGATGAAGCAGTAAAGCGAGCAGGGGAAATTTTGTCGATTACAGGCAGAGTTTTGCCTGTTTCCAATCAAAATATTCTGTTGGAAGCTGAATTTGAAAATGGGCAAAAAATCGTTGGGGAAAGTAAAATTTTCTATGCAAAAAAAGAAAACGATTGCCGGATACGAGAGGTCAGACTGATTCCGCAAAATCCGACTGCGCTTCCGGAAAGCTTGGATGCCATTCGGGATGCAGATATGATTATCTTTGGCCCAGGAAGCCTTTATACCAGCATCATCCCCAATTTGTTGGTAGATGGCGTAGTTGACGCAGTGCGGGCTTCCCATGGGGTAAAAGTTCTGGTACTGAATTTAATGACCCAAGATGGGGAGACGGAACACTATACGGCTGAAGACCACTTGCGAGCCATTATTGAACATGGCGGTGAAGGGCTGATCGATGTATGTGTGGCCAACAGTGCGCCCATTCCGGAAGACCTTGTACGCACTTATGAAAAAGAGGGGGCGCAACAGGTCCTGACTCATAACGACGAGTTTCAAAAAAGAGGGATTCGAACTGTACTGGCGCCGCTAACCCACTGTGATCAATATGTCCGTCATGACCCGGATATGCTGGCACGTGTCCTGTTGGATGTTTTGTATAAATGGCATGCTTGATCAAAAGAAAGGAAGGTAAACTATGTCGTTTTCCGCCAATGTTAAAGCAGAGCTTTGCCGGGCTTCCTTCGGCAAGAAGTGCTGTTCTGTGGCAGAATGCCATGGAATCTTATTATTCTGCAACACCTACACGGCGGAGCAGATTAAAATTGTGACGGAAAGCTGGGAGTTTGCTGAGCGGTTGCCTAAATTGTTTAAAAAGGCATTTAACATAGAATTTGACAGTTTACCGGCCGAAACCAAGGGGGGTAAGCGTACATTTCAGATTCAGGATCCCAATAAAATTGCGGCAATCTTTAACCAGTTCGGATTTGTGGCAAATCAAAGTCTCAGTGTGCATGTGAATTTTAGTATTTTAGAGGAGCCATGCTGCCGGGTTTCCTTTTTGCGGGGGGCTTTTTTAGCCGGTGGTTCTGTTACAGACCCGGAGAAAAGGTATCACCTGGAGTTGGCTACAAGCCATCATAAGGTAAGCAAAGAGACATATGCCCTTATGTTGGATATGGGTTTCTATCCCAAAGATACCAGCCGAAACGGTAGCAATATTTTGTACTTTAAGCAGAGTAATTATATAGAGGACTTTTTGACGATGCTGGGCGCTCCGGTGTGCGCCATGGGAGTTATGGAAGCAAAAGTGGAAAAGGACTTACGTAATGGGGTAAACCGGCGGGTTAATTGCGAGACAGCCAATTTGACAAAAGTAGTGGATGCAGCCCAAGAGCAGATGGCGGCAATTCGCCGGCTAGAGGAGCGGAAATTATTTGACACGCTGCCTGAGAAGATACGGAATACGGCACTTTTACGCAAGGAAAATCCGGAAGCAACGTTGGCAGAGCTGGCGGAATTGGTAGAGCCGCCTGTAACAAAATCGGCAATGAATCACAGAATGCGAAAATTGATTGAACTGTCCAGGCAGTAGGAGGTAACAGTGTGGGATTTGTGCATTTACATCTGCATACAGAATACAGCTTACTAGATGGTGCGTGCAGGATTGACAAAATGATGGAGCATCTTAAAGCCATCGGGCAGACAGCTGTTGCCATTACAGATCATGGCGCCATGTATGGCGTGATTGATTTCTACAAGGCGGCAAAAAAAGCAGGGGTACATCCAATTATTGGCTGTGAAGTGTACGTCGCTCCGCGTACGCGCCATGATCGAGTGCATGGCTTGGATAATGAGGCTTGGCATCTGGTGTTATTGTGTCAGAACGAGCAAGGTTATCGGAATCTCAGCTATATGGTTTCCATGGGATTTTTAGACGGGTTCTATGGAAAACCACGGGTGGATTATGAACTTCTGGAAACCCATAGCCAGGGACTTATCTGCCTGTCAGCTTGTCTGGCAGGGGAAATTCCGCAAAAGCTTTTGGCAAATGAGTATGATGCGGCAAAGGCTGCGGCGTTGAAACTGTCTGGAATTTTTGGTCCTGACAATTTTTATTTGGAATTGCAGGACCATGGCTTGTCGGAACAAAAACAAGTCAATCAAGGTATTCTCCGCCTGGCTAAAGAGACGGGGTTGCCTTTGGTGGTGACCAACGATGCCCATTACCTGAAAAAAGAGGATAGTTATCTTCAGGATGTGTTACTGTGTATTCAAACGGGAAAAACAGTGGACGAGCCTGAACGGATGCGATTTGAGACCGAGGAATTTTATGTAAAAAGTGAAGAGGAGATGCGAAAGCTGTTTCCGGCCTTGCCTGAGGCGTATGACAACACAGTTAAAATTGCCCAGCGGTGTCAGGTGGAAATCCGGTTCGGTGAGTATCATCTTCCGGAATTTAAGGTACCGGAGGGATATACCAACTGGACATACTTCTCTGAGTTGTGTTGGGAAGGCTTTGCGCAGCGATATCCAGATGCGGATGAGGCTGTTCGCGCCCAGTTGGAATATGAAATGAAAATAATTGCCCAGATGGGATATGTGGACTATTTCCTCATTGTCTCAGACTTTGTGGCATTTGCGAAAAAAGCAGGCATCCCGGTTGGGCCCGGCAGAGGGAGTGCTGCCGGCTGTATCGTTTCTTATTGCTTACATATCACGGACCTGGACCCAGTAAAATATAATCTGGTATTCGAGCGCTTTTTAAATCCGGAACGGGTGAGTATGCCCGATATCGATATGGATTTTTGCCAGAACCGAAGAGGCGAAGTTATTGACTACGTGATGGAAAAATATGGAGCAGATCATGTGGCACAGATAGTTACTTTTGGAACGATGGCAGCCAGAGGGGCTATACGGGACGTGGGAAGGGCATTGAATTTTACCTATGCAGAGACAGACATCGTTGCAAAGTTGGTACCTTCCGGCCCCCATATTACTCTGGATGAGGCTTTACGGGTTTCCAAACAACTGCGGGATATGTATGAGTCAGACCAGAGGGTAAAGACGCTCATTGACACAGCTAGAGCTCTGGAAGGTATGCCGCGAAATACCTCTACTCATGCGGCAGGCGTTGTCATCACAAAGTTGCCGGTATATGATTATGTACCTCTGTCCCGGAACGATGAGACAGTTGTGACACAGTATACCATGACAACGTTAGAAGAATTGGGCCTTTTAAAAATGGATTTCCTGGGACTGCGCAACTTGACGGTCATTCGGGACACGGAAAAGGAGATTCAAAAAAGCGACCCCACTTTTTCAATGGACAGGATACCGGATCAGGACCCGGAAACCTTTCAAATGCTGTCGGAAGGGAAAACATCAGGCGTATTTCAGCTGGAGTCTGCGGGGATTACGGCGGTCTGTACAGGTATGAAGCCCCAATCTATTGAAGACCTTACGGCAATCGTGGCATTATATAGACCGGGACCGATGGATTCTATCCCTAAATTCATTGAAAGTAAGCTCCATCCGGAATCCATTACATACCGGCATCCCCTTTTAAAACCCATTTTGGAAGTAACCTATGGCTGCCTGGTCTACCAGGAGCAGGTTATTGAAGTGTTTCGAAAGTTGGGTGGATATACACTGGGACAAGCCGACAATATGCGAAGAGCTATATCCAAGAAAAAGCAAGCTGTCATTATGGAAGAACGTCGGAACTTTGTCTATGGGGATCCGGAAAGAGGAATCCCTGGTGCAATTGCCAATGGTGTTGAAGAGGGAACGGCACAGGCAATTTATGACGAGATACTTGACTTTGCCAACTATGCATTTAATAAAGCCCATGCTGTCTGTTATGCCAAGGTTGCGTATGATACGGCCTATTTAAAGTGTCATTATCCCCGTGCTTATATGGCGGCACTTATGACCTCTGTACTGGATAGCTCCCGTAAAATCTCCGAGTATATCGGGGAATGTAAAAGCTTAGGCATTGCAGTTTTACCGCCGGATATCAATGAGTCGGAAGATAATTTTACAGTTGTGGAAAAGGGAATCCGTTTCGGTCTTGTGGCTGTAAAAAATATTGGAAAAGGACTGATTCGGCAGGTAATGACAGAACGGGAAGGCGGAGGAAAATTTAAAGATTTTGAGAATTTTTGCCGCAGAATGTACGGTCCAGAACTAAATAAACGGGCATTGGAGAGCTTGATCAAGTGTGGTGCAATGGACTGCTTTGGCCTAAAAAGATCCCAACTGCTGGCAATTTATGAACTGATTTTAGAAAGTGTTTCCAGTTCAAAGAAAAGAAATTTAGAAGGACAGATGGGAATGTTTGACATCCTTATGGAGGAGGATGTGCAAGAGATATCAACGGCAGTTCATATACCCAATATTCCGGAATTGAGCAAAAAAGAATTGATGATGATGGAGAAAGAGACGACGGGTCTGTATTTGACCGGTCATCCCATGGATGATTACCGCGATATTCTGAAGCAGGTGAATGTAGTATCTGTGGGAGATATTATGGAAAGTTTCTCGTCGGAGGATGGGCGTTTCCAGGATGAACAACAAGTATCCATCGCTGGTGTAGTGCAGCACGTGAAGATGAAGACAACGCGCAATAACTCCATGATGGCCTATGTCACTTTGGAAGATGATTCTGCCAGTATGGAACTGTTAGCCTTTTCCAGCTGCTTGAATCAGTTTGGTGGATATTTAAAGGAAAATACGCCCATTATTGCCCAGGGAAGAATTTCCGTGCGGGATGAAAAAGAGCCACAGTTGGTATTAAACAGTGCCCGACTGCTCTCGGAAGTAGAAGCGTCCGTTCCTTTGCAGTCGGTTGCCCCCAGAATCCGACAATCACAGAAGTTATATTTACGACTTCCCGGTGAGACGGGGACGCAATATCAAAAAACGAAAGCGGTTCTGAATATGTTTCCGGGCACGTCTCAAGTGGTTTTGTTTTTCCAAGATACGCAGGTACGCAGAGGCACCTCCTGTCTATTGTCTGCAGAGCTTATAGAAGAAATGGTAGAAATATTAGGAAAAGAAAATGTAGTGTTAAAATAGAATACACAATTTCTGTTGGATATGGTATAATAGCCGCGAATGGCGCATATATGGCTATTTTATGCTTTTCCCATGAGTAACTGAAAAAGCTGGCACGATATACCACTTAGGCCTGGCCTTCGTGGTATACTATTTGGGGCAGTAGGAAGAAAGGAGCGGGTACAGTGAAAGGTAAACGTGTGGCGTTGTTAATATTGCTGTTGATTGTTGCTTTCTCCCTTTCTGGATGCCTCTTTATTTCTGTAGATGAGCTATATGCACTGCCCAAACATTCGGATCAGTATAATGATCTGCAGGCGGCCATTGACCAAGCTATGACACCGGATCTTAGCTACTCAGCTCCCATATCCGGGCAGAATCAACAGGCAATTCAACTGGTGGATTTGGATGGAGATTCGGAAGAAGAGGCCGTAGTTTTTTTAAAATCTACTGGTGATAAGCCGCTGAAGGTGTACATTTTTGATTCGGTGGAGGAACATTTTGAGAATGTAGCGGTAATTGAAGGAGATGGCAGCGCATACGAAAGTGTTGAGTATGTGCAGCTGGATGGAAAGCCAGGTCTGGATATTGTTTTGGGCCGGCAAATTAGTGACCAGGTTCTTCATGCCATGAGTGCCTATGCAGTTTATGATAACCGGGTAGTAGAATTGATGAGCGCTAATTACTCCGAGTATACGACGGTAGATCTGGACCTGAACGGTTGTACAGATATTGTAATTTTGCGTTCAGACTCCAATGATCGTAATGGGGTTGTAGAGCTATATCGTTATCGGAATGATCAGATGGAAAGGGACCCGGAAGCCAGAATGTCGACGGCAACGGAATCTATTCAAAGAATTGTGACAGGTCAGGTGGATAACAATGTGCCAGCTGTGTTTGTAGCCAGCACCTACGAGGAGAATAATCTGGTAACCGACATCTTTGCCATGAAGGACGGGACTTTTCAAAACATCTCTTACTCAGCCGAGAGTGGAACGAGCACACAGACTGTCAGCAATTACTATGTATATGCAACCGATATTGATTCGGACGGTATAATCGAGTTACCCAGGCTGGAACTGCTGCGCACGACCAATGCAGATGATGGTGGGTATTGGATTATTCACTGGTATAAGCTGAAACTAAACGGGGAAAACGAGGATAAATTGACGACTTATCACAACTATTCTGCAGGTTGGTATGTAACTATCCCGGATGCTTGGGGAAATAACATCACGGTTTCCAGGGAATATGATGACTCCGGTGTGCGTGGATACGTATTTTCCAAGTGGAACGGCTACGATAAAGATGCAGAAATGATTTTTACCATTTATGCGTATTCTGGGGACGATCGCAATACTCTCGCAACGGAGGAAGGAAGATTTATTCTGGGCGAAAAAGGCGAAGTCACCTATTGCGCGGTACTTGGACAGTGTGATTGGGCGCAGGAACTTGGGGAAGAAGGACTGTTGCGTTTATTCAATTTTGTCCACATCGACTGGAATTCTGGTGAAAAATAAAGGAGCTTGGCCATGAAGAAAGTATTGATTTTAGAGGATGAAGTCAGTATTCGCAGTTTTGTCGTGATTAATTTAAAACGTGCCGGATATGAGGCGATTGAAGCTGGAACCGGGATGGAGGCATTAGAGCAGCTAAAGCGGTATCCGGATATTGGTGTTGCCATTTTAGATATTATGCTTCCAGATATTGATGGTTTTGAAGTGTGCCGTAATATTCGGGCAACCAACAAACAGATTGGGATTATTATGTTAACTGCCCGTACCCAGGAAATGGATAAAGTTACCGGTCTGATGACGGGAGCGGATGATTATGTTACAAAGCCATTCTCTCCTGCGGAGCTGACGGCCAGAATCGATGCACTCTACCGGCGGATTGGTGGGGATAACGGTGGAGACTCAGTGGAATTGCAGCAAGGTCCCTTTGTTCTTAATACCCGCAACCGAACTTTGGAAAAAAATGGTCATCGAATTAAACTCACGCAGGTGGAGTATGCCATCATGAAGCTGTTTATGCAGAATCCTGGTCGTGCACTTTCCAGAGAAGATGTGCTTACTTCGGTATGGGGGCGCGATTATGATGGGGAATTGAAAATTGTAGATGTAAATATCAGAAGGTTGCGTATTAAAATAGAAGATGATACGGCGAATCCTACGTATATTACTACTGTATGGGGTTACGGATACAAGTGGGGCGCCTGACAGGACACCATGGAAGGATGTGGACAGAGTGAAAGTGAAAAAGCTGACGGGGATTCAAAGACGTTGGTTTGTCAATAATGTCAGCGTTATCATTCTCATTGTAGCTCTTTGCGTAATAGCTGTGTCTCTTTCCTTTGCCACATACTATTATTCCAATATGAAGTCAGGCTTGGAGGCCAAGGCAAAGACAACAACCGATTTTTTTGGAAATTATATCAGTCAAAGCTATAACGAATACTATCAGTCCTGTATTCGCTTTGCTAAGACATTTGAAGACAAAAACACGATGGAGCTGCAGTTTATTACAGCCAGCGGTTCCCTTGTCGCATCTTCCTATGGACAATGGTCTGGCCAAATAGCGAAAACGCAAGATATTGTGGATGCAGTTACTACGAAGACAATGTCGGTTTTTACAGGCAGAGACCCAGAGACAGGTGAACGGATTATGGCCGTTTCCAGTCCCATGATTTATACCAACGGAGAGGTAATTGGTGTCCTGCGATATGTGACAAGCTTAAAAAACGTAGATAAGCAGATTGCACGCCTGATGTTGTTTACCGTGTCGGTCGGGTTCCTTTTTATCGCTTTTGTTTTGTTTAGCAGCCACTTTTTTATCCGGTCCATTTTGGATCCAGTTTCGGAGATTACCGCAACGGCCAAGCGAATTGCGGCTGGTGGATACGGGGTGCAGATTCAAAAAAAGTTTGACGATGAAATTGGAGAATTGGCGGATACCATTAACAATATGTCAGTAAAAATCAGCCAGACAGAAAAAATGCAGTCAGAGTTTATCTCTTCTGTTTCCCATGAACTGCGCACTCCGTTGACTGCTATATCTGGTTGGGGAGAAACTCTTTTGTCAGCTGAGCAAATGGATCCCACGGAAACTCGCCGTGGGATGCTGATTATCCTGCGGGAGACCCGCCGCCTGACCAATATGGTAGAAGAGTTACTGGAATTTACCCGGATGCAAGATGGCCGGTTTACGCTAAATGTGGCAATGGCAGATATTCAGGCAGAGTTTGAAGATACAGTCTTTATGTATGGCAGCCGGCTAAAACAGGATGGAATTACCCTGACTTATTTGGAGAATGAAGAAGAGATCCCGGAAATTTCCTGCGATGTAGCGCGGCTCCGTCAGGTGTTTTTAAATATTTTGGATAATGCGGCGAAGCATGGAGGAGAAGGCAAAAAGATAACAGCCTCCATGACCCTGGAAGAGGGATATGTGGTTGTGCGAATTCGAGATTTTGGCCCTGGAATTCCAGAAGATGAGTTGCCGCATGTAAAACTGAAGTTTTATAAAGGAAGTTCAAAAGCCAGAGGCAGTGGTATTGGGCTTGCCGTGTGCGAAGAAATTGTCACTATGCACGGCGGCGAATTAATTTTAGAAAATGCAGAAGGTGGCGGTACGGAGGTAACTATTCGTTTGCCGGCCACTACAGAATAGAGGAGCAATATGAGCAAAGTTGCAAACAACAATTCACAAGAGAAATTTAAAACGCTCATTGGCGGTCAGGCGCTGATTGAAGGGATTATGATGCGCGGACCGGATAAGCAGTCCATTGTGGTTCGCAGTCCGGAAGGAATTGTGACAAAAGTTGAGCCGTTGAAGCTTATAAAAGAAAAATATCCGATACTGGGATGGCCTCTTATCCGTGGTGTGGTTACCTTTGGCTCTTCCATGGTTAATGGAGTGAAAGCTCTGATGTATTCGGCGGATTTTTTCCCGGACGACCCGAATGCGCAGCCGTCAAAATTTGACAAGTGGTTGGAAAAGCACATCAGTTCCGATAAGTTGGAACAGGTTTTGATTTATCTTTCTGTCATCTTGGGGGTGGCATTCTCCATCGGTCTATTTATCTTATTGCCTACCTTGTTGGCTGGATGGATTCCTGGGCTACCGGATCATTCTATGGCAAGAAATTTGTTGGAAGGTTTGATTCGAATTCTCATCTTTTTGGGCTATATGATACTGGTTTCTCGGATGAAAGATATGAAGCGGGTTTTCTCTTACCACGGGGCAGAACACAAAACCATTCGTTGCTATGAGGCACAATTGGAACTGACAGTTGAGAATGTTCGCAAGCAGTCAAGGCTGCATCCACGATGTGGTACCAGTTTTTTGTTCGTCGTAATGATTATTTCGATTCTGGTATTCTCCGTTGTACAATGGACCAATCCAATTGTACGTATGTTAATGCGGATTGTATTGCTTCCGGTTGTGGTGGGAATCAGCTATGAGATTAACCGGTTTGTAGGCAGACATGATAACTGGTTCACCAAACTTTTAACCTACCCTGGTATGTGGTTTCAGTATTTTACTACCAACGAGCCAGATGATTCCATGATGGAAGTGGGAATCGAAGCCCTGAAATTGGTCCTTCCCGAAAAGGAGGGCGCTGATAGGTGGTAAAACAATATGGTCAATTGTATTTAGAGGCCAGAAAGGAATTGTTACAGGCGGAGGAAGGAAATGCTTCCAATGTGGCTCGTGAGCTGTTGTGTGCAGCTTCCGGAAAAAGTGCGGCTGATATTCTGGCAGGAAGGGAGCTGTATGCTTCCGAAGAGATTGCGGAACGGCTCCATGAGTTCGTAGCACGCCGTTTGAAGGGCGAGCCACTGGCCTATATTTTAGGCCAATGGGATTTTTATGGCATGCGGTTACATATTACCCCGGACGTGTTAATTCCGAGGGATGACACGGAAGTGGTGACGGAGATGGCGATTGAGACGGCCCTGTTTCTCAACCAGAATCCCCGTATTCTGGATTTGTGTGCCGGTTCTGGCTGCATTGGACTTGCTATCGGAAAACGGGTAAAGGACGCACGAATTACTTTAGGTGACGTATCACCGGCAGCACTGAAGGTGGCAAAACAGAATGTTGCAGAGCAAAAGCTGACAGGAAGAGTAAATTGCCTGCAGATAGATGTCCGGAAACCGGCTCCTAAATTTTTGGGTGAGTTTGACCTGATTGTTTCCAATCCACCCTATATTAACTCAAAAGAACTTACGACCTTGGACGCGTCTGTAAAGGACTTTGAACCGCATGTAGCGCTGGATGGTGGGGAAGATGGTTTGGCATTTTACCGGGCAATTTTGGACAACTATACGGTGGCACTGAAATCCGGTGGTTTCTTCTGCTTTGAGTTTGGAATCCATCAGGAAGACGCTGTTTGTGCGTTGCTGGAAAAACACCAGTTTCGCAACATTAAAACAAGGAAAGATACGGGAAATATTATCAGAGCTGTGGTCGCACAGAAGAAATGAGGAGAGATAACAGTATGGCAGTAAAAAAACCAGCTTATGAGGCACCGACGCCGGCAAGTGATCGGAAAAAGGCACTGGATACCGCTTTGGCGCAAATTGAAAAGAACTTTGGCAAAGGTACTGTTATGCGCCTTGGAGAGCGGCCGGAAATGAACGTAGATGCAATTCCAACCGGTTCTTTGGCTTTGGACGCCGCACTGGGAATTGGCGGCGTGCCCAAAGGAAGAATTATTGAGATCTATGGGCCGGAGTCCTCTGGTAAGACTACTTTGGCGCTCCATATTCTGGCTGCGGCCCAGCGACAGGGAGGGGAAGTAGCGTTCGTAGATGCAGAGCATGCATTGGATCCGGAGTATGCTGCGGCTATTGGTGTAGATATTGATTCTATGTTGGTATCTCAGCCCGATACAGGAGAACAGGCCCTGGAAATTACCGATGCCTTGGTGCGGTCCGGTGCAGTAGATGCCATCGTAGTTGACTCTGTAGCGGCTCTGACACCTAGGGCAGAGATTGAAGGCGAAATGGGCGACAGCTTTGTAGGACTGCAGGCACGCCTTATGTCTCAGGCTTTGCGGAAACTGGCAGGGACAATTGCCAAGACCAATTGTGTGGTTATTTTCATCAACCAGTTGCGCATGAAGATTGGTGTCATGTATGGCAATCCCGAGACGACTACCGGAGGAAATGCTTTGAAATTCTACGCCTCCGTTCGTCTGGACATTCGTCGGGTAGAGGCGATTAAGAACGGAACGGAAGTCATCGGCAACCGGACACGGGCGAAGGTTGTGAAGAACAAAGTGGCGCCTCCTTTTAAAGAAGCTGTATTTGATATCATGTATGGCGAGGGAATTTCCCGTGTGGGAGAACTGGTGGATTTGGGCGTGCAGCTGGATATTGTCCAGAAGAGCGGAAGCTGGTTCTCTATCCATGATGAGCGGATTGGTCAGGGCCGAGATAATGCCAAACAGTATTTGTTGGATCATCCGGAGGTTGCAGATGCAGTAGAACAGGAAATTCGAGATAATTTCTATAAGCTTCAGGGAAACCATGGAAAAAAGTTGATACAACCAGCCCAGAAGGCGGTAGACATCTCGGCTGACGAATTTGATGATGAAACTTGAGGCATTAATTGTTACAGGAAAGTTCCAAAAAAAGGTAGAACTGCAATTTGCGGATGGAACCACCATGAAGGTGTTGCCGGAAATAGTAGGGGATTACGATCTTTATCCGGGAAAAGAGCTTACCCAGGATGAGTTTTTGCAGCTTGTGCAAGGGATAAGGAGAGCTTCCGCCAGAGCCAGAGCCGTACGGATTGTAGCAGCCAGTGATGTGTCCAAGGGAGAGCTGCTACGCAGGCTTGAGGCAAAAGGAGAGACGGAACAGGACTCTCAGGAGGCTGCACAATGGCTGGAGAGTATGCAACTGATTGACGACCGGCAGATGGCCTTTCGCTTGGTAAAGCGGGAAGCAGCGAAGGGATATGGAGTTGCCCGTATTCAACAGGTTCTCTACCAAAAAGGGATTCCAAAGGAGTATTGGGAAGAAGCATTGGCCCTTGTACCGGATATGGGCGGGGCCATTGACCATTTTTTGCAAACGCGTTTAAAGGGTAACTTTTCAGACCCCAAAGAGACAAAAAAGGCAATTGATGCATTGGTACGCAGGGGACATACCTGGAGCGATATTCGAAGGGCTTTGGAACGTTGTAAGGCTGACTTAGCAGACACATGGGAGGATGAGTTATGAAAGAAACCATTGGCGTTATTTCTCTGGGCTGCGCCAAAAATCAGGTAAACGCCGAGCAGATGATGTATCTGTTACAGGAGGCCGGATATCAAATCCAAGAAAATGTTCTGGATGCAGATGCGGCAATTATAAATACTTGCGGATTTATCGAATCAGCAAAAGCAGAAGCAATTTCCCATATTTTGCAATGCGGTGAATTAAAAAAGGCAGGTAAAATCGGGAAGATTTTGGTAACCGGGTGCCTGTCTCAGCGGTATCAGGAAGAGATTCTGAAGGAAATGCCAGAAGTTGATGGCGTTTTGGGAACAGGAAACTATTTTGATATTGTAAAAGCGGTGGAAGCTCTCTTACAGGGGCAAAAGATTTGCCAATTCGGCTCTATCGACGATGACCGGATTGATAATGTGTCCAGGGTTTTGACAACTCCTACTTACTACGCTTACTTAAAAATTGCAGAAGGGTGTGACAACCACTGTGCGTACTGTGTCATTCCCTCGTTGAGGGGCGCGTATCGGAGTCGCCCGATGGAAGAACTTCTTTACGAGGCCCGTATGATGGCGGAAAGTGGAGTCAAAGAACTCATTGTAGTGGCACAGGATACCAGCCGGTATGGTTTGGATCTCTATGGGAAGCGAATGCTATCAGAACTTTTGCGGCAATTGTGTCAGATTGAGGGAATCGTCTGGGTTCGGGTACACTACCTATATCCAGATGAAATTTCTCAGGAGCTGATACAGGTCATTGCTACAGAGCCCAAGATTACCAAGTATCTGGACATACCCATTCAGCATGTCAACGATAAAATATTACAAAAAATGAATCGTAGAGGCAACAAAGCCTATTTAGACCAGCTTCTTAAAAGACTGCGTCAGGAAATTCCCGGTCTGGTTTTACGAACCAGTCTGATCACCGGCTTGCCCGGTGAAGGTGAGGAAGAATTCTCAGAGTTGTGTGAGTTCCTGAAAGAACACCATATGGAGCGGGTCGGTGCGTTTGCCTTTTCTCCGGAAGAAGGTACCCCAGCCTATACAATGGAGTATCCGGACACGGAGATTGCGCAGCAGAGGGCTGAGATTATTGAGGAACTGCAATCCCGGATTATGGACCAGTACAATGCGGACATGATGGGCCAGCGGCTTATGGTTTTATGTGAAGGGTATGATGCAGAACGGGGAGCCTATTATGGGCGAAGCTTTGCAGAGTCACCAGATGTGGACGGTCGGGTTTGGATTTACAGTGATGAGATCGTCCCGGAAGGGACTTTTGTCACAATTCTGGTGGATGGCGCCCTTGACGGAGAGTTAATGGGAAGACAGGCGGAGGTGTTAGCATGACGACTGCCAGTAAACTGACCCTTTTACGGGTGATCATGATTCCTTTTTTCATGATCTTTCTGCTTTTGGGGTATCCTATTGTTGCGTTTGGAATTTTTGTCATTGCCAGCATTACAGATTTTGTTGACGGCTATATCGCACGGCACTATCATCAGGTTAGCGATTTCGGTAAATTTTTAGATCCTCTGGCCGACAAACTTTTGGTTTTTTCTGCCATGCTGATCTTTATCGAATTTGGAAGAATGCCGGCTTGGGCTGTTATGATTGTATTGGCAAGAGAATTCGCTGTAACTGGGCTAAGGCTGGTAGCAGCAGGAAAAGGACAAGTAATAGCAGCTGGCTGGAGCGGTAAAATTAAAACGACTTGTACCATGGTGGGGTTGTGTGCCATGCTTCTTGTAAGTAACTCTACGCAGATGGACCTGATTGTCACCTGGGTAATTGTCATTACAACCTTGTATTCCGGCATAGAATACTTCGTGAAGAATTGGGATGCGGTGAAACCGTAGGCTTGACAGAAATGGAAGGCAATGGTAAGATACGCCTGAAAAGTAAATATCGCGTGGAACGAAAAGAGTAACAGAGATGTGAGATTACAGAGAGTTTCCGTCGTTGGCTGAAAGCGGGAATGGGATTACAACTGTGAAAGTGCATTCGGGAGCGAGGGGAGACCCCGTGTGGCCGCGTTAAGGCCTTGAGTAACAAATCAGAGTGGAACCGCGAGCAGATGCCCGCCTCTTGAAGATAAGAGGCGGGCATTTTTGACAGAAAAGAATTTCAAAGGGAGGTTTCTCATGTATTTATATAATTCATTAACACACAAAAAGGAAGAATTTGTACCAAATCACCCCGGAGAAGTAAAACTATATACCTGTGGCCCGACGGTATACCATTTTGCCCACATAGGCAATCTGAGAACTTATATAATGGAAGATGTGTTGGAGAAATATTTGCGGTATTGTGGTTATCATGTTAAACGCGTGATGAACATTACGGATGTGGGACATTTGTCTTCTGATGGGGATACCGGTGAAGATAAAATGGTAAAAGGTGCCAAGCGGGAACACAAATCCGTTATGGAAATTGCCCAGTATTATACAGACGCCTTTTTTGAGGATTGCCGGAAATTGAATATTAAACGGCCGGATGTTGTAGAGCCAGCTACAAACTGCATTCCGGAATATATTCACATGATTGAGACAATTTTAGATAAGGGATATGCCTATGTGGCAGGCGGAAACGTTTATTTTGATACCTCTAAATTAGAGAAATATTATGTTTTTCAGGACCACAAAGAAGAAGATTTGGCGGTAGGAGTCCGGGAGGGTGTGGAAGAAGACCTCAATAAACGAAATAAAAACGACTTCGTATTATGGTTTACCAAGTCAAAATTTGAAGATCAGGCGCTGAAATGGGATTCCCCTTGGGGGGTGGGATATCCAGGATGGCATATTGAGTGTTCCGGAATTTCCATGAAACACTTGGGGGAGGACTTGGATATTCACTGTGGCGGAATTGATAACGCCTTTCCGCATCATACCAACGAGATTGCACAAAGTGAAGCTTTCCTTGGACACAAGTGGTGCAACTACTGGTTTCACGTACTTCATTTAAACACCAATTCCGGAAAAATGTCCAAGTCCAAGGGAGAATTTTTAACAGTTTCCCTTTTGGAGTCGAAAGGATATGATCCTCTGGTGTATCGGCTGTTCTGCTTACAGTCTCACTATCGCAAGAGTTTGGTATTTTCTTATGAGAATCTTGACAACGCGAAAGCGACTTACCAAAAGCTTTTGAGTAGAATTGCGGCACTGCAGGCGAAACCAGAAGAGTCTGTTGACCAGGAGGTATTCCAAAAGCTCCAGGGTAAATTTAAAGAAGCGTTAGGCAACGACTTGAACACGTCTTTAGCTATTACTGCAGTATATGACACTTTGAAATACCCTACCAATGATAAAACAAAGCTGGCCGTTTTGCATGATTTTGATCAGGTCCTGGGCCTGGATCTGATTGAGAAAGCAGAAAAAATGCGTCAGGAGCAAAAGCAGATTGTGACCGGCAACGGGAATTTCCAAGTAATTTCCGAGTCGGGAGAAAAAAATGAAGAGATTGAAAATGAAATTCTGGAGCGGCACGCGGCCAAACAGGCGAAGAACTTTCAGGAGGCAGATAGAATTCGGGAGGCCTTGAGAGCTCGTGGAATTGAGCTTACGGATATTCCTGGGGGCGTAAAATGGCGTCGTGCGGAGTAAAATCCAGACCTAATACACAGACTGGGACAGTCCTTTGAGGGAGTGGTTCCAGGTACAAAGACAGCCCTTTCCGAGAAATTGAAAGGGGCTGTCATTTGTGCTATGATAAGAAAAAAGTGAACTAGGAATTCTACACGGAAATGGAGAACTGCCATGAAACTGATGATCTTAGACGGCAACAGTATTATAAATCGTGCTTTTTATGGCGTACGGCTTCTTTCGACCAGAGAGGGCATCTATACCAATGGGATCTATGGCTTTTTAAACATCCTGGAAAAACTCCGTGCAGAGGAGACACCAGATGCACTGTGTGTGGCTTTTGATTTGAAAGCTCCCACATTTCGGCACGTGCAATATGAGGCCTATAAAGCCAACCGGCATGGTATGCCGGAAGAACTGGCAATGCAAATGCCAATCTTAAAAGAAGTGCTGACTGCCATGCGTATTCCCATATATGAAACTTCCGGCTGGGAAGCAGATGATATTATCGGTACAGTGGGAAGAGTTTGCGGTACAGAAGGATGGGACTGCGTAATTGTGACGGGAGATCGGGACAGTCTGCAACTGGTAGATTCCCATGTGACTGTGAAGTTGGTGACCAGTAAAGCAGGGCAGACACTGACGACCAACTATACACCTGCGATTTTTCAAGAAGAATACGGATTTGAACCGGCAAAAATGGTAGATTTGAAAAGCCTCATGGGTGACAGCTCTGATAATATTCCGGGAGTAGCCGGTATTGGTCCCAAAACAGCTACGGAGCTTTTGTGTAAATTCGGATCGTTAGATGGTATTTATGAGAATATCAATTCCCAACAGATAAAGGATTCCGTGCGAAAAAAGTTAGAGGCCGGCAAAGAAATGGCATATTTGTCTTTTGATTTGGCCACCATTCGATGCAATGCACCAATTTCTTTTCAACCGGAAGCCAATATGGTGCAACCGGCTGATAAGCAGACGTTGCGGGAGCTGTTTACCAAGTTGGAGTTTGTGAAATTGATGGACCGTTACCATCTGTATGCAGAGGAGGTAACGGCAGAAAAAGTGGAACTGTCTCTGCCGGTTGTCACGGTGCCCCCAAAGGGAGAAAGCCAGTATGCGGTCTTTGTGGATGACAAGTGGGAGACTTTTGGCATTGCCTGTGAAGCTGGCGTATATCAGGGAAGTATGGCGGAAGGCAGGCAGTATCTTGCGGAAATTCTAAAGGAGAATGGGGAAAAATATTGCCTTGATTTTAAGAATTTTCGAAATAAATTGTGCCAAGAGGATATGGAATTTAGCAATGTGAGATTTGATGTTGCACTGGCGGCCTATGTATTAAACCCCTCTGAAACAAATTTTAAACTTACCAGGTTGGCGAAAGAATATCTGGGAAAAGAGCTAGAATCAGCGCAGGCCGGAGAAGCGGCGCAGGCTATTTTTCAGTTGCAAAGGGAACTGTGGCCACGGTTAAAAGAGGAAGGCTTAATAGAGCTGTATGAAGCCATTGAGCTGCCTTTATGTCAGGTACTTTCGGATATGGAACTGGAAGGGGTCTGCGTAGATCAGAAGGCATTGGAGAATTTTGGCCAAATGCTCAGCGACAGAATTGAGGATTGTCAGGAGAAGATTTTTGCGTATGCAGGAGAAGAATTTAATATTAATTCTACCAAGAAATTAGGCGAAATTTTGTTTGAAAAGTTGGGATTGCCACCAGTAAAGAAAACAAAGAGTGGCTATTCAACAGATGTGGAGGTACTGGAAAAATTAAAAGCCAAGCATCCCATTATTTCGTCTATTATGGATTATCGCATGTTGACAAAACTAAAGTCCACCTATGCAGATGGCCTTTTAAAAGTCATTGAAGAAGATGGACGGATTCATACCACGTTTGAAAATATGGTAACGGCCACAGGAAGACTTTCTTCTACAAATCCAAACCTTCAGAATATTCCTGTTCGGACAGAACTGGGAAGCGAGATTCGGAAAATGTTTGTACCGCGACCAGGATGGATTCTAGTGGATGCAGATTACAGCCAAATTGAATTGCGGGTTTTGGCTCATATTGCGGATGACGAACATATGCAGCAGGCGTTCCTCTCCGGGGAGGATATTCATACGGTCACGGCGTCTCAGGTGTTTGGAGTTCCGGTGACCCAGGTAACGCCACTCATGCGCAGACATGCAAAGGCAGTTAATTTTGGTATTGTCTACGGCATTTCGGAATTCTCGCTGGCAGAAGATATTGGTGTAACACGTAAAGAAGCAAAAGCATATATCGACAATTATCTGGAGAATTATGCAGGGGTTCGGCAGTATATGCATGATATTGTGGAGAAGGCGAAGACAGACGGATATGTCACTACGTTATTCGGCCGTAAGCGTTATTTGCCAGAGCTGAAAAGTAGCAATTTTAATATTCGTTCCTTTGGGCAGAGAGTCGCTCTCAATACGCCTATCCAGGGAACTGCCGCGGATATTATCAAGTTGGCTATGATCCGCGTAGCCGGTGAAATGAAAAAGCAGGGCCTTCAGGCAAAATTGATTCTGCAAGTTCATGACGAATTAATCGTAGAGTGTCCCATAGAAGAAGCCAAGACTGTCCAAAATTTGGTAACAGAACAAATGCAGTCTGTGGTAAACTTGAAAGTTCCACTCATTGCAGAGGCAAAAATGGGAAAAAACTGGTATGAGGCAAAATAATGAACTATGAAATTATTCCTATGACCCTAAAGCATGTTCCACAGATTGCAAAGCTAGAGCAAAGCTGTTTTTCCATGCCCTGGAGTGCGGAATCCTTGGGACAGGAGCTGGAGAATCCTTTGAGTTTATGGCTGGTTGCCCAGACACTGGAAGGAGAGGTTGTAGGTTATGTAGGGGCGCAGACAGTATTAGGGGAATCTGACATGATGAATTTAGCGGTAGCGCCCTCATATCGCAGAAACGGAATTGGAAAAGCGTTGGTCTTAGCTCTTTTTCAAGCTCTCCAGAAGCAAGGCAGCTGCAAAATTACATTGGAAGTTCGGGCATCCAACTTTGCGGCTTTGGCTCTGTATGAATCTTTGGGCTTCCTTAAAATAGGAAAGCGACCAGGGTATTATCTTAAGCCAAAGGAAGATGCGTGGATTCTGGGAAAGGAATGGAGAAAAGATGATAATCATGGCAATAGAATCTTCCTGTGACGAGACGGCGGTATCGCTGGTAGAAAATGGAAGACATGTACTGACGGACTGTATTGCTTCTCAGGTTGAACTGCATAGGCTTTACGGGGGAGTGGTTCCAGAGATTGCATCCCGGAAACATATGGAGGCCATTTTCCCCTTGGCAGAGGAGGCGCTGAAGCGGGCAGGAATTACCAGAGAGCAAATTGATGGGGTAGCCGTGACCTATGCGCCCGGACTGATTGGGGCCCTTCTGGTGGGTGTGAATTTTGCCAAGGGGGTAGCGCAGGCTTTGGGAGTGCCACTGATTCCGGTACACCACATCCGCGGGCATATTGCAGCAAACTATATTGCCTGTCCTGAACTGGAGCCGCCGTTTTTGTGTTTGGTGGTGTCTGGGGGACATACTTTACTTGTCGATGTCAGGGATTACACAGAATTCAGGATTTTGGGAACTACTCGGGACGATGCAGCTGGGGAATGTTTCGATAAAGTGGCCCGTGTAATGGGAATGCCCTATCCAGGTGGGGCGGCACTGGATAAAATGGCACATGATGGAGACGACACAAAATACGCGCTGCCAGTGGGGCATGTAACAGGGAGCGAGTTGGATATGTCCTTTTCCGGTTTGAAAACCGCAACTTTAAATACCATCCATAATGCGCAGCAAAGGGGTGAAACTCTGGATGTTGCTTCCCTATGTGCCAGCTTTTCCAGGGCGGTCAGCCGGACTTTAGTACCCAGGACGATTGGAGCCTTAGAGAGAACAGGATATCAAAAATTGGCGATTGCAGGTGGTGTGGCGGCAAATTCCCGAATACGGGCAGATTTCGAGTCAGAAATTGAGCGAATGGGAGCGCAGCTTTTTTTGCCACCGCTGAATCTCTGTGGCGATAATGGTGCCATGATTGGGGCCCAGGGATATTATGAATATTTGGCGGGGCGCCGGGCAGATCAAACACTGAATGCCTTTGCAACCATGCCAATTGGGGATTTAAAATACTAGAAAGGATGGGCCAGCTTGGTCCATCCTTTTAAAAACTTTTGGCGGAAAAATTGTAGAAATAGAATTATGTAAACTTTTTGCGGTGTGATATTTTGTCGTATTATAGGGTTTGCGGTGCCTGGAAATTTTAGGAGATATTCTTGTAAAGCGTTGAAATAACAAATAAATTTGGTTGTGGAAAAAGCTGTTGAAAATGTGCATAACTTTTCTGCAAGAAAAAATTCTTTATGATTATGGTAAATTAAATACTCAGAGGAAAACTCATTGACTAATGACAGTATTTATGATATAAATACTTTCGGTAGTTTTTCTTATCGGATACTTCCTGGGAAATCGTGAGGAATGCTGTTCGGTCCCTAAGTGCTGAGGCGGGGAAAACGGAAAAGAAAATTGAATTTATGTGCTACTGTGGCTCAATGGCAGAGCATCTCACTCGTAATGAGAAGGTCGCTGGTTGTGGCTAAGGGTGGTAAATTAGGAAGGGCCGATTTTTGGCCGAGGAACAAACAGAGTACGGTGAGGAGCCGGGATCTCATAGAGGTATGCTGGAATAGCTCAGTCGGTAGAGCAG
>CALXCQ010000030.1 GCA_944386835.1 uncultured Oscillospiraceae bacterium
CATACAGTTCTTTAAGATCCATCTGATAAGAACGAGCTGTTTCAAAAGCCTGAATGACCTGTTTGCTCAAATGATCAGATACTTCATTAGGCAGAGTGCGCAGATCTCCCTTAATACTCTCAATCTGAGGGGGTTCCGGAAAGAAAAAGAGGGCACTCGGCTTGTGGAGCACATCGCTGACCTTTTTGAGTTTTGCATAGGTGGGAAACTCCTCGCCATTCTCCCACCGAAGATATCGCGCTTCATCAATCCCGATGGCAGCAGCAGTATCACCGGGCGTCATATTATAGCTTTCCCTGGCCCATTTCAGAATCTGGCCATTCACACCAGTTAAGACCTCCGCCATTTCGTTTCCCCACCCTTCCTATTGATTCTCCGAAGCAAACACTTAACCTAGCCCTTGTAGGTACTGAACTATCAATGCCGCCGTAACATTTGCGCCGCCAGCAACCAAAAAATCTCTGAGCCCGGTTAAAGCCGCACATATAATCCCAGGCTTCTTTTGTTGTGATATCTTAGACTCAATTTCAGAAATCAGTTCCGCAGCGCTATCCTGATCATCTGCAGATAACTGCTCCTGCACAAGCGATTCTTTCACCTTGCCCATCAACTCTGTAACATCGCCATAATGAAAAGAAATTGAATTGTTATTTCCAGATACCACTTGTGACTGTTTGATATTGCCATGTACTACGGTTCCAAAATAATTGTTAATTGTTTGTGGGACTTTTTTCGCCATATCAGTTTCCTCTTGACTAAACCGCATTCCTTCGCCTATAATACCTTCCTCTTCTAACCGAATTGTCCACTCAAGCAAGCAATTTTTTACTTTTTCAACTATTGTGACCAATAGGTGCTTGCTTACATGTAAAGAATATTTCAGCGGAATCGGCGCACAGAATAGGGAAGCAATCAACTGCATTTGTTCCGCGGGAAATTCAATGAGGAAACTCGTCTCAGCGGATTGGTTGTACAGTTCTTGCAATTCGCCAAGTGACTGCCAAAGTTTTTGCTCACATATCACCTGCTCTAGTTCATTGTCGTTCAGCTGGGTCGGCACCCATCCTCTATATGGATTAAATGCCTTTAACGAGCCATGAACTTTGCGATAATCTGGAATCGCCGAACTATTGGGCACATATCCATTTAACTCCGCCTGTACCCACTTATCAAATTCTGATAGTTTCAGTTTAGCAGCAATTAAATGCGCCTTCCGTAAGGAATTCAAAACATCGCAATCTGGTTTTAGCACCTCTTGCTGCAAGTCCAACACCAAACTGCCCATTGTCTCACCTCATTCCACCCTGGCCTGTCCATTCATTAGCATGGGCAGGAGCCAGTTACGAAGTTTTGTCATTTCATGGTTTTCTAATTTGGTATTCTTCAATTTATCCATTATGGGCTGATAGATTTCTGAAAACAACAATAGAAGAGATTCTGTATCTGGAGCAGCAAATTGATAGGTTAAACTGACATCTGGCTGTATCCGTTTTCTACTTCCTGTTGACGAAATGGCTTTAGATATCATGTGTTGACAAAAGCCATCTGAATTTACCAAAGCAAAACAAAATGGACGAATCTTCTTTTGCTTCGCTTGATAAACCATAAATTCAGTAGAACAAATAGCGTTTTCTGTTATGCAATACGGATCCCATATTCTCTTGAACTGAGGATTCAACTTTGAAACAAGTATCGCATCCTTATGTACCCGATACTTCCCACTCTGAATAGTTTCAGCTGATTCAAATGCGGGATAACCTCCCTCATCGTAAGCGGGAATACTATAATGTTCCATAATTGTGTTACTCAGAGAGGCCGGGTCTACAGATGTGTTACCAATGGCAATATACCGTTCTAAAGAAACGCAATTCCATCCTTTCGGAATCTCACGCTTGAGTTGGGCATTCCAGACCATTTCGCCACCGGAGGTACGGTAGGGACGTCCGTTTTTATCCGGAAAATCAAACTGTACAAACCAGTAATCATAGAGGGTTTTTGCCATGGATTCCAGCTCTGCGCAAATATACGCATTTTCATCTATTTTCTTATCAAGCGAATACAATAACTGTGCATTCTTTTTCTGTGTATCAATGTCTGGGATATAAATCTCTACAGCATAAATTTTATCTGGTGATGTGTGTTTAATTTTAGTACCAGATGCAGAATCAGCAATTTGTTTTCTTACACTTTTAGTCATAAACAAATAATACAGATAGAGTTTATCAACAATTTCTGCATTATGAGATACTAATCCTATTCGCTGATTGTGTAAATATAAATGCTCTTCTGGAACAATGGCCGTACTTCCCAAAAGCCCCTCCGCTTGCTGGGTCATGGCAACAATTAAATCTCCTTTATGGCATAAATATTCTTTTGGGAACTCATCAGAATACCATTTTTCTTTCCCAATAGTGCGTTTAAACCCACCCTTTTCATAAAAGTTTCCGGGTGTCAATACAATATACTTTCCCTGTGTGTCAAACTTTGAACCATCAAAAGGGTATCCATGCTTGACGTGGCATAACTCCCCCATTTTGTACCGAACAAGAAAACTATTCATACTTCACCCGCTCCAACTGCTGCTTGATTTCCTCCTCCAGGCGGCGGCTCTCGGCAAACAAACCATCCAGCCGGGTGGCGAAGCCGTTCATTTTCTCCATAAATTCTTCCGGCGTCAGTTCCACATACTCGATCTTTACTTCAAAGTACTGGCCAGCGGAAAAAGATAGTTTCTTCTGTTTGATGTCCTCATAGGACACTGCCACGGAGAAATCGACTACGGGCTCCCCAGCGTTAAAGGTGTCAATAATCTTGGTAATCTCTTCCTCGCTGAGGACGGTCTTCTGGTTCTTTCCGTCCACCTTTTCTTTGGTCCCCAGCTTGGAGGCATCCATCAGCACCACTTTTCCGTCCCGGTTATCCTTGTCCAAAAACAGGATAGAGACATTGGTTCCAGTATTTGCAAAGATATTCGGTGGCATGGAAATGACTCCCCGAAGCATCTGATGGTTCACCAGATACTCCCGGATCTTTTTCGGGATGCCGGAACCGGCCGTGAGAAAGCCAGTTGGGACAACGATAGCAGCTTTCCCGTGTGCTTTCATGGAATAGATGATGTGTTGAATAAACAGCAGGTAGACCGCCATTTTATCCTTTTCTTTTTTTGGAATTTGGGGGACACCGGCAAAGAAACGCTCCTTATATGCCTCGCCAGCCAGTTTTTCCCGGTTATCACTGAAGTCCATGTTAAAGGGCGGATTACTGACGATATAGTCAAATCTGGCCAGGCCATTTTTCTGGGCATTCAGATGGCGGGGCGCAACCAGTGTATCGTCGTGGACCACATTTCCCAAGGAATGTACCAGGTTATTCAAAATCAGGTTCAGCCGCAGAAACTCGTTGGACTTAGACGAAATATCCTGGGTGTAGATGGTGCAGTTACCCTCTCCGATCTGATGGGCCAGCGCCAACACCAGGGTGCCGGAACCGGCCGCCGGGTCATAGACCGTCACATTCTGAACCCCACCTTGGACCATAATGCGGGCAATGATGGTGGCAATGGTATGGGGCGTGTAGTATTCGGCATACTTGCCGAAATCCTTGTTATAGTCTTTGATCAGATACTCAAAAATCTGGGCAAAGAAATCGTAGTTCTGCTCGTACACCTCAGCAAAACTGAATTCCACCAACTTATTGATAATGGCTCGGCAGAACAGAGGCTTCTTGGCGCTCTCGATCACGTACTGGGAGATGGGATCAAAGAGTTTGATCTTCTCCTCCCCGCCGGTCTGGACAGAAAAGACATCCAGGTTATAGTTGGAGATGTCCACCAGAGTGTCGTCAAACAGTTCGTGGAATGGATAGGTCGTGCCGTCCTGCTTTTTCATGGTGTCATCATTCTGGTGGTTAAAGAGGTACGAGATGTAGTGCGTCTTCTTCAGGCAGGCCGTGTCACCACCCAGCATGGCCAGCAGCATCTCATACTGGTCATCTGGCATGGCCTCCAACGCTGCCTCCAGGTTCTCTTCCTTTGCCAAGGAGGGCTCTGCTTTCCGAACCTGATAGAAAAATTTATCGTTGAGGTATTTATACAGAAACACCTGTGTGATGATCTTATACTCGCCGGGAGAACCACCCAGTCCAACATTGGCGCAGATGGTTTTCAGATCGTCGATCATCCGCTTGGTGCGAATGGTAAGGGATTCGATTTGCATTTAAGATATCCATGTCCTTTCTGCGAAGTATTCTCCAGAGATACAGGTATCAATAAAA
>CALXCQ010000031.1 GCA_944386835.1 uncultured Oscillospiraceae bacterium
AGGCAGAACAAAAAGAACTGACGGAGCAGGTCAAGGCATGGCGGCAAGCGGTAGAAACCTTTGAACAGGATCAAGCCGATTTTGCCAGCTTTGCAACCATTGTGCGGAAGTATGTGGGCATCCGGGAACTGACTCCCACCATAGTCAATGAGTTTGTAAAGAAGATTATCGTTCATGCGCCGGACAAGTCCAGCGGCCACCGCAGGCAGAAGATCGAACTGGTCTGGAACTTTATTGGAGAAGTCAACCTGCCAGGCGACGATCAGACCGTGGAACGGCAAAGAAAAGGCAGGACGGCATGACCTTTTAGCCATGCCGCCCTGCGACAATTCAATTACTTCCTTATGGGGGCGCGCCTTTGGATCTCGCCTCTTTTTTATACCAATAAACCTCAATCCGTAGGCTGATTGGCTGCATGAATAATCTCTACCATCTTTGCCGGCACTAAGGATGCTCCTCCAATCAGTCCGCCGTCAATATCCGGCTGTGCCAATAAATCATGGGCATTTTTCTCGTTCATGCTGCCACCATAGAGAATCGAAACTGCTCTGGCGATTTTTGCACCATACAGCTTCCGAATTACCGTACGAATATTCCGGCAAACATCTTCAGCCTGATCCGGGGTTGCCGTCTTTCCTGTACCAATCGCCCAAATAGGCTCATACGCAATGACCACTTTCCGAATCTTATCTTCTCCAATACCGTTGAGTCCGGACTTAATCTGCATGGAAATCCAGTCCTCCATCAACCCCAGCTCCCGCTGCTCTAAAGATTCTCCTACGCACAGAATCGGAATCAGTTCAGCCTGCAAGGCCGCCTTCACTTTGGCGTTTACATCCATATCGGTTTCTCCCATTGCGCGCCGTTCCGAGTGGCCGACAATGACATATTTGCAGCCGGCATCTACCAGCATATTGGCTGCAATCTCACCGGTATATGCCCCGGAAGCATTGGCATTGCAGTTTTCTGCCCCAATCCCGACACGAGTTTCCCGCATGGCCCGGACAGCTGCAGGAATACAGACTGCAGGGACACAGAAAGCCACATCGCACCAACGGCCTTTGGGCATCATAGATTTAAACTCATTCATAAATTCCTTGGTTTGACTGGGCGTTTTATTCATTTTCCAGTTTCCTGCAATGATTGTTTTGCGGTATTTTCTGTTCATGTTTCCTTTTCTCCTACTGTCTCTTCATTCTTTATCCTGCAAGCAGGCAATCCCCGGCAACTCCAAACCTTCCAGGAATTCCAGAGAAGCTCCGCCGCCGGTGGAAATGTGAGTAATTTGATCGGCATAGCCCATTTGCTCGCAGGCCGCTGCCGAATCGCCGCCACCGACAATGGTCGTAGCCTTGGAAGCTGCCAATGCTTTGGCAATGGCCATGGTTCCAGCTGCCAGTGTGGGGTTTTCAAATACGCCCATAGGCCCGTTCCAGATGACCGTCTGCGCATTGGCAATGGCCTGGGTGAACAACTCCCTTGTCTTTTCGCCAATATCCAGCCCCATGGTATCCGGTGCAATGTTTGCTGCGTCTACCGTAGTCACTCTGACCGGCGCGTCAATGGGATTGGGAAATTCCTTTGCCACTACCGTATCTACCGGCAACAGTAACTGAACGCCCTTCTCCTGCGCCTTTGCCATCATGTCCCGGCAATAGTCAAGTTTTTCCACATCCAACAGGGAAGTCCCCGTTTCATATCCCTTTGCTTTCAGGAAGGTATAGGCCATTCCGCCGCCGATAATCAAGGTGTCAACCTTTTCCAGAAGGTTGTTGATCACATTCAGTTTATCAGATACCTTGGCTCCTCCCAAAATCGCCACAAAAGGACGGGTAGGATCTGCCAGAGCCTTCCCCATAATGCCAATTTCTTTCTGAATCAGGTAGCCGCATACTGCAGGCAAATAGTCTGCCACACCGGCTGTGGAGGCGTGGGCCCGATGGGCCGTCCCAAAGGCATCATTGACATAAATATCCGCCAGACTGGCCAATTCTTTGCTCAATGCTGGATCGTTCTTTGTTTCTCCCGCCATATAGCGTACATTTTCCAGGAGCATGACCTGACCTTCCTGTAATGCAGCAGCCTTGGCCTTGGCGTCTTCTCCAACCACATCCTTGGCCATGATAACCTCTTGCCCTAACAGTTCAGACAGACGCTTTGCCACCACACACAAAGACAGTTCCGGCTTCCACTCGCCCTTGGGCTTTCCTAAGTGGGAACATAAAATTACTTTTGCCCCATTCTTCATCAAATACTGAATGGTAGGCAGCGCTGCCACAATTCTTTTATCGCTGGTAATGACACCATCCTGAATGGGCACATTGAAGTCACACCGGCATAAAACGCGTTTGCCTTTTACATCCACATCTTCTACAGATTTTTTATTGTAATTCATGAGAACCTCCTTATCCTATCCTTTGCCTCAGCTTTCCTATACGGATTCTTTCATCTTGCCATAGTCCTGCAACTGCAAAAATTGAAGCTGTCGCAATGCCTCATAGACCACAATTGCCACCGAATTTCCTAAATTCAGGCTTCTGGCCTCCGGTCGCATGGGGATGCGAATGCAAGCTTCCGAATGGGCATGCAAAAATGGTTCTGGCAACCCTTTTGTCTCTTTTCCAAAGAACAGATAACACCCATCTTCAAATTTGGCTTCGCTGTAGCCCCTGGGGGCTTTTGTGGTAGAGAGCCACATTTGTTTGACTTCATTACGGTTAAAAAAATCTTCCAGATTTTCATAGACCCGGACATCTACCAAATGCCAGTAGTCCAAACCAGCCCGCTTGACAGCCTTGTCCGATATATCAAACCCTAACGGCTTGATTAAATGCAAAACACTGCCTGTGGCTGCACAGGTCCGGGCAATATTTCCGGTATTCGCTGGAATTTCCGGTTCCACTAAGACTATATTGAGCATACCTTCGCCTCTTTATTACCCGGAAACTTTTGCCAGGCTTTCGTATTTTGATACCTTGATATTTTATGATAAAACAAACATAAATTCAACCGTATTTCCGGGAAATTATCGAAAAAAATAAAGAATTCTTGCTACCGGCAAGAATTCTTTATTTTCACTCCGGATTCCCTTAAAAATTGGATAATCATCCAATGATCTCTTGCATCCAGTTCAAAATTGTAAATCCCAAAGCAATGGAGGAAAAATGCAGATTGACCAGAAGGTACACAACCCCCACCCCACCCAGCACACCAGTGAACAACCGGCGGAGGTTGGTGCTCTCCTTCCCCCAAAGCGCCTGAAGTCCGCCATCAAGGGCCATGGGCAACACGGCAAGAGGAATCCACCCGCGATACGCCAGATGTGTTGTTACCGCAGCCAAAATACCCACCAGATACCCAAACAAAATTCCGGTACAGCGGGCACAAACAAGGAAATTGCTTGCCTTTATAGAAAAAAGATCTTCTGGGATCACAGTGACAAAAGCACATAATCGCCAAAAACCGCGAAACTTTTTCTCCCATCAATAATAGACGCCTGAAATTGCAGCTGCAATTGCTACACCATAAATAATATAAATAATAACCCCCAGAATAACGCTAATCAGGGCACCCAAACCTGCAGACTTTGCTCGCAGCGGTGTCTCAGACCTCCAGACCAGCCAAAGAATGAGTCCCGCGATGGGGATACAAAAGCCCAGTAAGCCATATCCAAAGCTGGAATGATCCTGCACCGAATTATTTCCGGCAACCTTACAACCACACCGAACACAGACAACGGCATCGTCGTCTAGCGATTGTCCACATTTACTGCAATACTTCATAGAACATCCCCCTTTTCTTTTCTCTTTCATCATTATTAAGGATTCAGTTCAAAAAGTCAATTTCTATTCCCTATCATTTTACATTTTTCATCATTTATAAAATAAAAGAGGACATGTCCAAGACATGTCCTCTTTTGTGTTGGCATTACCTATCTTCCCGTGCAGTCACCCGCAAAGTATTGTCGGCGACAGTGAGCTTAACTTCTGTGTTCGGAATGGGAACAGGTGGACCCTCACCGCAATCAACACCAACTATTT
>CALXCQ010000032.1 GCA_944386835.1 uncultured Oscillospiraceae bacterium
CCGCCGGAGGAGACCTGGGGCCGCACGCTTCCGGTCCCGCCGGACTGGACAGCCGGCGCCCGGTGCCTGATGACCTCCATGGGGATCTATCTGAAGGCCCTGGCGCACCTGCGGGATCAGGGGGCAGGGATCCGGCTGATCCGCGAGCCCTGCGCCTGCCGGCTGACCGAGACGCTGACCGCCGGAATTTTTCTGGAGGACGAGACGCTCCGCCGGCGGCAGGCCGCCATCTGGGAGGATGCCCTTTCCGGCGCTGCCGGCGGCGGGGATCTGGAGGCGCTGGACGGCTTTATCAACAACACCAGCATCCGCCTGCGGCTGTCCTGCGCCGGACAGGAGATCGAGCTGCCGGGAGATGTGTATGCCTCCTGCTGGGAGCAGCACCAGCTCCCACCCTGCACCATTATGAAGCTGCCTCACCACGGACACGGGGACGCCCTGACGCCCCGGCTTCTGGAGATGCTGCGGCCGCGGTACGCCGTTATCTCGGTCTCGGATGATCGGACAGATGACTGCCCCAGCAGAAAGATTCTTCGGCTTTTGTCGCAGCTCGGCGTTGAATGCTTTTTCACAGATGCAGTGCCGTGTCAGCACACGCAGGCTCAGCCTCATTTGGCCATACGTTTTCAGATTGAAGAGGGAGCTCTCAAGGTGTTGAACGTGTAAAAAGATGCGGGGAGGAGGGAACAACTCATGAAACGAGTATTTGTGCTGATATTGGCAATGGCGGTCTGCCTTACCCCTGCGGCGGCTTCGGATGATTTGCATTCCGAGCAGTACCGAAATCTCGCTGAATACTGGGCGCCAACGATTTATCAGGACGTGAACGACTCCTATCTGACGCGTGCCGATATTCCCACCAAGTTCAATTACGATGGGGACTGGCGCGGAGACAACAACTGGGAGAACCTCGAAAATTATCCCCAGATTCCTTCTGCATATTTTTCTGTGCGAGAGACTTTGACCCACTATTTTATTGAATACGACTTTTATTACCCGCGGGACGATGGCCCCATCGACCTAGAAAGGCACGAGAACGACCTAGAGGGATGTATTCTGGTGGTTCGAAAAGACGGGACAGAGTTTGGCCGGCTTCAGCTGATGGAGACCCAGGCGCACAATCACTGGTACCAATATAGCAATGATTCGGATATCACCTCCGGATCAGATAATATTGATGGCGGGATCCTGCTGGATGGTTACCGCCCGACACTTTATATTTCCGCCAATGGGATCGGAACAGATGCAGGACATGGTGTAAAGGCATATGACGGCAGCGGCGCCAATGGTGGGGACGGGATCGTTTTCCGTTTCACCACAGGAGATGCCGTCATGCCGATCGACACGGCAGGCAGCTATACACAAGTATATGACTATGCTCTGGTTTCTATGGATGAACTATGGAATCGGCGCTATGATACTGGAGGTGCAGGACATACCTATAATAATTGGGGACATTTCCATGGAGATACCTATACAGATAGTTCTTGCACGCTTCCCTGGATCAAGGACGATCCCGATGATGGGCCGCTTTACGAGGGAGTCTATTGGTCCGATCCAGCTTTCTTCATCGACACGCATTTGAATGGCTTGGGTGATTTTTCGCACACTTATGTATTCAACCCATACTATACCCACAAGATCACGGCAATCGACATTACAAGTTGCGCCAATAAGGATACTTTTAACGATGAAAGTGATATTTATCTCAATATTTCTGTGGATGGCTTGACATATATCAACCAGAATCATTGGAAAGACAATCAAGCGCCTAAAGATGTCAAAAAATCCATTTTCTGGGGAAAAGAGCAAGCGGAGTTTGGTGATGAGTATTCCGAGTCTTTTAATACTATTTATTTTGCGCGGCAAGATAATTCTGAAGTAGTCATTGAAGTATTGGATAAGGATGGTACTTCCGGGGATGATACCATGGGCGTTTTGACAGCTTTTCCCGCTCCGGGAACAACAGTGACGTGGACAGACCAGGCCACCTCGACTGGGGAGACCCGAGTTTCAGCGATTATTGAGGCCCGATAATATCCAGAGCATTGGACATTTGGTAATTAAAATTTTTCTTATACCTGACCTGGTTTCCTGCAAGAGATGGTGCTCGCGGTATTCCCTTTGTTAATGGTTTCGTGATTCCATTAACAGAAAATATCTCTATTTCACCTGCCTTTGACTCCTCTGGATCGTAAAAGTGATATGGATGGCCGGCCGCCACAAAATACCTTTAGCTCCCAAAAGACGCTGCTTTCTCTGCTCAGGCGAGCGAGAAATTACCTCCGCCTCTGTCGCCCTCAAAGTTAAGAATCGGCAGAAAAAACATTCCTTACAGCGATTCGGTCCCCAACTCATTCCTGACCCAAACCCGTGACCCAGACAGCAGAAAATCCTCGTGGAGCGGAGAGGAGCAACCTCCGGGTTTTGAGCCTTTTCAGGCCCAAATAGGCCCGGAAAGCACTGCGGCGCAGTAGACGGAGAAACCGACGGTAGCTCATAACCCGGAGGTCGTTGGTTCAAGTCCAGCCCCGCAACCACAAAACCGTCTGATTTCTTTTGAAATCAGACGGTTTTTCTTTACTATTTGCCCCCAAAGGTTTCCTAAGAAATCACGCGATTTTGCAAAATTTGCAGTTGACCCAAACCGTGACCCATACGGGGCAAAAAACGTGCCTTGGCGCAGCTCTTCCGCGCCAAGGCTTTCCTGCTGTTTGGGATTATTTTTCCGCTTTCAGATTGCCGCCGTCAGGACCTTCTC
>CALXCQ010000033.1 GCA_944386835.1 uncultured Oscillospiraceae bacterium
ATATGATCCATTCCAATAGCAAAAGAAGAAACATCGGCTGTTGCGATTTCAGCCCGCTCAAGTTCGGGCGCATCCAATATATCTTTTATTTCTCCTGCAACAACATTCATGCTTGATAATTGATCCATATAGGAGGATGCCTTTGAAATAGGCCCGAACACACCAAGGGATATAATCATAAATAAAAACAGGACAGAAGGTGCCAACGTGCCGTTTCCGTAAAAAATCAAGCCGAAAATTAAAACACCAAAAATAGAAACAGGTGCGATGCTATAGCTAAGAGAGGCATATATCTGAGTGCTTTTCATCCAATCGACAGAGTATGAGGCGTGGTGCTTTACCGCATTGGCATACTTTTCATAACTTGACTCAGCCTGATTGAAAGTTTTGATGACTTCAATTCCGCCCACATATTCCACTACTGCCTGATTCATACTTTTTCCAGCAGCAATCTGGCCAGCAAATTTTTTGTCGTAATCTTTCATCATTCCACTGCTTGCGGCCAATCCTATGATAATCCACAGCAGGACACAAAGTGCCAGCCGGAAATCAATAGAAAACATCCAAATGATAAGGCCGATGGGAATACATAAATTTGCGGTCATTTCTGGTAGAAAATGCGCCAGAGTTTTTTCCACTTCTTCAACCCTGTCAACCAGTACGGTTTTCAGCCTGCCGCTTCCTTTCCTTTCAAAATAGCCAAGAGGTAGTCTCATGAGTTTGGTGGACAAGGCAAGCCGTATATCTCTAAGGGTTTTGAAGGCCGCTTTATGGGAAATATAAGTGGACAGATTCAAAAAAACAGCGTTCAAAATCTTGCACAGACCAGCTACGCCTATGATGAGAAGTAATTGAACAAACGATCTGTCTCCTTCAAAAATTCCCCCGCACAATACCCCAACAACACCATATACGGCTAAACCGCAGAATACGGCGAGCAGGCTGACGATGATTGACAGCGCAAACTGTCCTCGGTAAGGGCGTATATATTCACCCAATTCTTTAAAGAAAGATGGTTTTTCTGATTTTGGCTCTTTTTTCATTGCTTTCCCTCCTTAAGTGATTGCCAAGCAGACACCTATCAACTTATTGCAACAGAAAATAGTCCCTCAAAAAGGTATGTGTGCTTTTATCTATTGCATATTGATTAGTCACTTTTCCAGCTTCGATATGTACTACATAGGTACAGCAATGATAAATCAGCTCCACATCATGGGTGATAACAAAAACGGATTTTCCAAGTTCTTTGAGCTGTTTTAGACACAAAGCTACCTCTTTCATGTGTTTGTAATCCAACCCGCTGGTAGGTTCATCCATTACGATATACTCTCGATCTGAGGCTAACGCAGTGGCAATCGCAACCCGTTGTTTTTCTCCACCGGATAGGGACATGGGATGCCTCTTTGCGTATTCAGACAATCCAAGCTGTGCCAATATCTCAAGAGCTTGTTGTTCATCTGGATTTTTCATGCTGATCAGCAGCTCATCCATAACACTCTCGGTAAAGAGCTGATGATTGACGTCCTGCATGACCATATAACACTGTTTCAGGCGCTCTTTATACGAAAGGGTCATATCTCCATCACGCACCAGTCCTGCTTTTTCAATCCCGCAAAGACACCGTCCAAAGGTGCTTTTAGCTGCCCCATTGTTTCCAATAATGGCTATGATTTCATTCTTGGGAACGCAGAAATTTTCAAGCTGCAGGCACTCTTTTTGCCGTTTATAGGAGAAACGGAATTTTTCAAAACACAACGATTGTTTACCCGTCGCACCTGCATGTTCAGGCTCCAGGCAGCGGATGTCCGGTGTTCTAAGTCCAAGGGCACTGAGCTTTTCCGTATCCTGCTTTCGTAATTCGTCCGCAGACAAATCAAAGACTTTTTTTCCTTTCGCGAGGCATACAAACCTGTCTGCAATGTGGGTCAGATAATACAAACGATGCTCGGATATAATTACGGTCTTGCCCTGTGCCTTCCATTTTTGAATGATTTTTGCGAGTATGGAAATGTGCCTGACATCCAAATTTGACGATGGCTCATCTAAAATCATAACATCGGGCGCTGTTACGCATACCGATGCACAGGCTATCATTTGCTTTTCGCCGCCAGACAGATGAAATAAGCTCTTTCCGAGCAAACGTTCAATTTTGAAGTCTTTTACCGTTTCTCTTACTCTTGCAACGATTTCATCCTTGGGATACCCAAGGTTTTCACAGGCAAAAGAAAGCTCGCTGTCCGTATCCACATTAAAAAATTGGGATCGCGGATTTTGAAACACACTGCCAGTATTTTCTGCAATCTCATATAAGGGCATTTTCGTAATATCCCTGCCGTTTACCCTTACCGCCCCCGTCAAATCGCCCTTATAAAAATTGGGGATCAGGCCATTCATAAGCCGTGTGACTGTGGTTTTTCCGCATCCAGATTCGCCGCAAAGAACCACTACTTGCCCCTTTGGTATAGAGAGGCTCAGATGATTGACTGCGCCCATCTGTTCGTTTCCTTGGTAATAGAAACTCACATTTTCAATTTCAATCATAGTGCGCCTCCTTAAAGATTCAATAAAGAACAGATTTGGTTCTGGAAACAGAAGATAAGGATATAACAAAAACAGATTCCAAAAATCAGCCAGTCCCAAAGATGAAAGCCTATGTCACACATATTGGTGCGCTTTTGGGGAGCGCCAAGCCCTCTTGTAAGTGCAGAACAGGAGAGATCTTCACCCGCCTTCACAGTTGAAATAATCAGAGGCACGACTCTGTATTCGAGCATGAGCATTGGATTTTTAGGAGTGATCCCTCTCATTTTCATTGCGTCGTTGATTGCTCCCGCATCCTCCTTAACCGTAGGGAAAAAGCGAAATACAACGGATAACGGAATCGTGATTTTGTCAGTAATGTGCATTTTCTTCATCGAACCTATAAATTCGCTGACGGATGTGGTTGTCATAAGGAAAAATGCTGCAATGACGCAAGGAGTAAATCTGGTTATGATCGCAGACACCATAAGCACGATAAAACCAGACACCCCATTTCCAAAAGCTCCCCAAGATAGTTCCAGCACAAATCCGAGAACATATAAAACAAAATACAAAAACCCGGCCCAATATTTAGCCGACAGGAGCAGGAGGACAAACGGAATAAGAGCCAGGAGAGGCTTCAAATACAGCATCAGTCCGCTGTTATCTGTACTGAGTATGAGGGTGCATAAAGTAATCAACAGGAACAATTTCGTCCTCGGATCAAACCGTATTCCTTTTCTGTTAGAAGGTGATGCTAATAATTCTGAGGCGGGCATTATAAAATCCCCGCTTTCTCAAAGTGCTTTTTCATGATTCTTTTGCCAATCAATGCTCCAAGCAGACCGCAGATAAAATTGAGTCCCACAAAAAGCAGCAAACTCCACCATGGAGTATAAGCCAGCACCTGTGTGCCATAGTCCGCGCTATATCCACCCTGGGTATACTTTGCCAGTGTGTCCTGTGCAAAGAAGTACCATGGAATTAGAGAGCCAGATGTCCAAATTGAGAAAATGGCATATCCAATCAAATTGTGCTTAAAGCTTTTGTAGTTTCCTTTTTTCATGATGAAATCACCGAGCAGTCCAAAGGCCAAGCCGGTAGGGGCACACCAAAAACCCATTCCTGTAAGTCCCACAAGCAGTCCGGTCAATACACCCATAAGAGTAACCAAGCCAAACTTTTCAACCTTTGTTGTGTACAGCATAAATACAGTTCCATTGATGAGCGCCCAAATTGCCGGGAAGAATGGAACCATAACGGGAATAGAAACGAGAAGAGATAACGCTGCTCCGATCACAAAATAGATGACCGTGAAAATGCCTAAGGTGATTAAATCTTTTGCTCCAATTTTGCTGTTCATGCGAAAACCTCCATATCATTATTTATTTGCGTATTGTATATAAATCCCGTTAGTTAGCTAAACCTAACCTGCGGACAAAATTTTTTCTGCCTTATTGCAGTATTCTTTCAAACAGGTCTCTCCAACCTGCTTCAAGAAAAGTCTCGACAGTTTTCATACAGGAGACCGCTTTTTCTTTACTGTAGCCTTTTTCTAAAATCTGCTGATAATAGTGAAACTGTTCTCCCATAATCATTCCAACACCATCCAGATCAATATCGCCTTGCGCCATCTCCTTCAGAAAAGTCACTGTCTCCACTGTTTTATGTTCCATCATTTTTTGTATCATGGCATAAATAGAACTTCCTTCACTGCGACAGAAAAACAGGATACATTCATCGTAATACTGAAAGAGAATATCCAGATAGATTTTTTCTTCCTTACGAATTGCGTCCAGAAGAGCATCCACATTTTTACTTTCCAGCAGATCATAATACATTTTTCCGATTGGTTCCGATTGAGTCTTGACGGCAGAAAGAAAATTGCTCACCAAACTGCAAAATAAGTCATCTTTACTTTTATAGCGGGTATATACAGCTCCCGGTGTCACTCCTGCACGATCAGCGATTTTGCGGATTGATGCTTTCTGAAAACCAAATTCCATAAATTCATCAAAGGCCGCCTTAATAATCTTATCGTCAAGGGAATGGTCTTTTAATGCCATATAACTAATCCTCCTTTCATGATTACACCGTAATCAATTACAGTGTAATCATATCGCTTTTACGCCCCAATGTCAATAATGAATTTGTTAATAAAGCCTTAAGTACAGAAAAACAGCACAGCGAAAGTAAAATGAGCGCCAGGGATTGTTCTCTGGCACTCACCCTATTCCTATTATTGAAATATCAACTCGGATTGTATGA
>CALXCQ010000034.1 GCA_944386835.1 uncultured Oscillospiraceae bacterium
GGACATCTATTTTGTAACAGTTAGTCGCGTTGGAGCAAAGTTTTCTTTTCTCCAACGCTTTTTGGTATCCGCAGACGACGGCATCATTTTCCCGGAGACCGTACGTTTCCTTGTAACCGGTTGCCAATAAGCGGTCGTCTTTTTGGTGTATTTCTGCCGTTAGAGTCTGCTCACAAAGTAGGAACTCTCTGTCCCTTCTTCCGTGGCAGCCAGACTTTCCGGCGCCACCTTTTTTGTATTTACAGACCATTGGCTTTTCCGTCAGTACCGTTCCAGCGTACTCTCCGGCTACAGCTCCCCGGTCTGGTGTTTCCCCTCGAAAAAACTGAAACGTTCTGTTTCCAGTCCCTCCTATCCGTATACTCTGTTCCTTCCGGGAAATACTATCTCGTAAGGGAGGCGAGTTTATGTTTTCATTACCACCAACTGCCCAGCGGGTAGCCCGCAATACCAGTCAAACAACAAACAGACATCTTGCAGCCAAAACTGCAAAGCGACTGATGAAGTTGTCTCTGGAGGACACCCAAGCCATGAAAAACCGTATTCGCCAGTTAGACCAGGAATGGGATACAGAGCGGATTTTGGAAACCGAGGCAGCTGGCTTGATTCTCTTGGGCCTGGGATTGGGCGCAACCATCCACAAACGTTGGTACCTCCTGTCCGGCATAACCGCAGGCTTTCTCATGCAGCACGCCCTGCAGGGCTGGTGCCCCACGCTCCCCTTTCTGCGCAGTATGGGAGTCCGCACTGCCCAGGAAATTGAAGCCGAACGCGCCAACATACAAGCCATGATGGCGCAACGAATAGGAGATGAATGGAATTGAAAGATATTGAGCTTTTGCAATTTATTCACAAAACGGCACAGATGGGTATTTCCGGCCTGCAAACCGTGGAAGGAAGAATCCACAGCCGTAACATGTTGCAGGCAGTAAAAGGACAGATCTCAGAGTACCAGTCCATTGCCAAAGACGCTACCAACCTGCTGCAAAAGAAGGGTGAGCAGCCTGTCAATCCCAGCAAATTTGCTCTATTGTCATCTGAACTCATGTCCGCTGTGAAAACCATAACGGATCCTTCTGCCTCAAAAATTGCCGAAATGGTGATACAGGGCAACAACATGGGGATTACCAAAGGAATTAAGCATTTACACGACTATGCCGGTAATGACTGTCAGGTACGGGCACTGGCCGAAAGACTGGTCCAGACAGAACAAAACAACGTGGAACAAATGAAGCCATTTCTTTAATGAAATGGCTTCATTTTCTGCCTTGCAACTTCGTTTTCCTGCAGCGTAAGCTTACTTTCCAAACCGCTTTCCAGTCTCGGGTCTGAGGACCTCCCTTTCCAGGCCGGACGCCAACTTCTGACGCAGTGAAAACCTGCTTTCCAGATTGAGGTTTCGTCTCAAGGCAGCGGGAACTTGTCTTCCGTCCCGGACTCCAGCTTTCGCAGCAAAACGTCTTTTTCTTCTCCCCTGGCTTTTGCTAAGGTAAGCAGCGGCAAATATTCCTGAATTCGCTCAGGACGGATCGGCCGGAAAAATGGCTCCCTGTCAAAA
This sequence comes from uncultured Oscillospiraceae bacterium, assembly GCA_944386835.1. Classification (GTDB taxonomy): domain Bacteria; phylum Bacillota; class Clostridia; order Oscillospirales; family Oscillospiraceae; genus CALXCQ01. The sequence goes on from CALXCQ010000034.1 coordinate 1,559, forward strand.
ACCAAAACCAGCGCCTTTCCGATTCGGGGATATTGCCAAGTCCAATAATACGTTTGCAGCTGACCAGTCAAAATTCGCTTTTTGATATGATTGTGGTAGGGGTACATAGAATGGCGTCTCCATCTTTGTGTAATTTCCATCTGCAAATACTAGGATATCCATTCGGAAGGAAGTTACCCCGGCCGTTATGGAAAATCCGGAAAAATTCCTTCCATCACCGGCTCCACATCTGCCCCTTTCAGATAGACAAAGTGAAACGCATGGTGCTCGGGGAGGCCTTCCAGATGGAACGGAACCACCGAAGGCAATTCTCTGGCGACCGAAGAATAGGCAAACGTGATCCCAATCTTCTCGGCCAGCATACGGCAAATGAGGGAAAAATTGTTGGCACACACGACTCTTGGAAAGCTGGAAATGCCATAACCAAAATCTTCCAGCATATTTTCAAAAATAGCCCGTGTACCAGAGCCTTTTTCCCGCAAGATAACAGTCTGGGAAAACAAGTTCTCCAAAGTGACTGTTTTGCCGGCAAAGGGGTGACTTTTGTGGCAAAGGCCTACAAACTCCGCCCTTTGAAAGAGACGAAACGCATACCGCTCCTTGTCGAAGGCACCTTCAATCAGCGCAAAGTCCAGTTCCCCGTGCTCCAGCATCCATAAGAGGGTCTCTGTGTTCTCCACCGTAACGGTAAGGCTGTGTTCCGGTTTGTGCAAATAGCGGCACAAAGCATCGGCGATTTCAAATTCGCCTATGGTTTTGGTGGCCCCCATGCGGACAGGATGCGGTTCCGGCTTTCCCAGCTCCTTGCGCAACTGGTCCTCATTAAACACTGCAGCCCTGGCATACTCAGCCATCCGTTCCGCTTTTTGGGTGCGGTGCAGTCTCTTTCCATCATAAAAAAACAGTTTGCAGCCAAATTCCTGCTCCAGCGCCCGGATATGCTGAGAAACTGCCGGTTGGGACAGTCCCAGCTGCTCTGCCGCCTGATGATAATTCATGGTGTCGTACACTTTGAGAAAGCTAATCATTTTATAGTCGACCATAGTATCACCTGATAAAAATAAATAATCAAATAATAAGTTTTCATAAGTTTCTTTAATTATATATTTATGGTATACTATTTGCAACAGAATTCCCACAAAAACCCAGTAATCTATGTCTTTCGCGGTGTAACTGGTCTGGAATCGGATTTGGAGGAGGTAACTTTATGAAAATTTTGGTGGTTGGTGGCGTAGCCGCCGGTACCAAAGCTGCAGCAAAGCTCATGCGGGAAGATCGCAGTGCAGAAGTGAAAATTCTGACAAAAAGTCAGGATATTTCCTATGCCGGATGTGGCCTTCCCTATTATGTCGGCGGATTCATTGGCACACGGGAAGAATTGATTGTCAACACGCCCCAGAAATACGCAGGACTTACAGGCGTAGAGGTAGTCACCGGTTGTGAAGTCACGGCTATTGACCCTGCACAGAAGTCCGTTACGGCCGTTCAAAACGGCACAACCTATACAGAGTCCTACGATAAACTGATTCTCGCTACCGGCGCGACTCCCTTTGTTCCGGACATGCCTGGAGTCCATCTGCCGGGCGTATTTTGCATGCGCACACCGGACGACGCCACGGAGCTGCGTGCCTATCTGGAAAGTCACAATTGTCGCCGTGCCGCCGTGGTAGGGGCCGGATTTATTGGCCTGGAAATAGCAGAAAATCTGGCTACACAAGGCCTGTCGGTCACCATTATCGATGCTGCTCCTCAAATTATGCCCAATGCCTTTGACCGGGAAATGGCAGACTTTGCGAAGCGGAAATTAAAAGAAGCCGGTATGCGGGTTCTCACCGGGAACAAGATTCTTTCCATTTCCGGCACGGATGCCGCCACCGGCATTGTGGCAGAAACCGGCCCCATCGCCGCCGATGTTGTCGTTCTGGCAATCGGCGTCCGGCCGGCCACCGCTTTTCTGTCCGGCAGTGGCTTGGAACTTTTCAAGGGCACCGTTGTCGTTGATGCTTATATGCGCACGAATCTGCCAGATATCTATGCCGTGGGCGACTGTGCTATGGTGCGCAACGCCATGACCGGAAAAGGTCAATGGTCCGCTATGGGTTCCACTGCCAATTTGGCTGCCCGGACTTTGGCTAAGACCATTGCCGGTACGCCGGCCGTTTACGGTGGATGTCTGGGAACCGGCGTGGTCAAGCTCCTCCCCGAATTTAACGCAGGTCGGACGGGTCTGACGGAAGCTCAGGCCAAAGAAGCCGGGTTCGACCCAGTGAGTGTCATCTGTGCTACCGATGACAAGGCTCACTATTATCCCGGTGCCTCCACCTTTGTGACCAAGCTGATTGCCGATAAGGCAAGCCACAAGCTTCTGGGTATTCAGGTCTTCGGGGCCGGCGCTGTAGATAAAATGACCGATATCGCTGTTGTGGGTATTACCAAATCCATGGCTCTGGAAGAATTCGATACACTGGACTTTTCCTACGCGCCCCCCTTCTCCACAGCCATTCACCCCTTTGTACAGGCCTGTTACATTCTGGAAAATAAGCTGGCCGGTAAATTGGAAACCATGTCCCCGGTGGAATACGCCAATGGCGCTGCTAAGGGGTATCAGGTCATTGACGTACAGCCGGAACCCGCAATTCCCGGTGCCAAATGGGTAGACCTGGAAAAAGTCAATGGTAAAATTCCCGGCTTGGACAAAGAAGACAAACTGCTTCTGGTCTGTGCCAAGGGTAAGCGGGGCTATTTCCTGCAAAATCGCCTGAAATACTGGGGTTATACCAACACCAAGGTTCTGGAAGGCGGCGTCACCTTTAATGTCGTCCGGGTGGAGTCTCCCACCGGCACTTTGTCCCCTACTGAAATTAAGCGTGTAAAGGGTTTGGGCTGTCTGCAGGACAAGCGGTATCCCGACCGGTTTAACGTCCGGGTCATCACCCGAAACGGTAAGCTGACAAGTCAGGAGCAGCGTGCCGTGGCGGAAGCTGCCGAGCTTTACGGCAGTGGCGAAGTCACCATGACAACCCGACTGACCTTGGAAATCCAGGGAGTTCCCTATGCCAACATTGAACCCTTGATTGAATTTCTCAACAAAGCCGGCTTAGATACCGGCGGAACCGGCTCAAAAGTACGGCCTGTTGTCTCCTGCAAGGGAACAACCTGTCAATATGGCCTGTGCGATACCTTTGAACTCAGCGAAAAGCTGCATGACCTGTTTTATATTAACTACCATAATGTGGTCCTGCCGCACAAGTTCAAACTGGCAGTCGGCGGTTGTCCCAACAACTGCGTCAAGCCCAACTTGAACGACCTGGGCATTATCGGACAGCGGATTCCGGAGCCGGAACTGGATAAATGCCGTGGCTGTAAGGTCTGTCAGGTAGAGGAAGCTTGTCCCATCCATGTCGCCAAGGTTGTGGATGGCAAACTGCACATCGATCCGGAGCTCTGTAACCACTGCGGCCGTTGTGTGGGAAGCTGCCCCTTTAAGGCTCTGGAAGAGGGCACCTATGGATACAAAATTTATATTGGCGGCCGCTGGGGCAAGCAAGTGGCACAAGGGCAGCCTCTTAATAAGATTTTCACTACAGAACAGGAAGTTCTGGACACCGTGGAAAAAGCCATTCTCTTCTACCGCGATGAAGGTATTACCGGCGAACGGTTTGCTGACACCATTGCCCGACTGGGCTTTACCTATGTAGAAGACAAGCTTCTCAACAGCAAAATTGACAAAGAGACCATTTTGCAGAAAACAGTCATTGGCGGGGCAAAATGTTAACTGTAAAGTTTGATGCCCTGGTAGTCGCTTGTTTTGGCACTACCGACGTCTGCGAGTTTTCCAAAACCTTTGGGGTTCTGGCCCAGAAAATTGCCTCTCACTTTCCCGGCATTCCCTGGGAGATTGCCGTCACCAGCCGTCTGGTTCAAACAGCGCTGCAGGACAAAGCCAATTGTCCTGCAGCCCATGTGGCGGATGTCCTTGATCGCTTTTCCTGTCTGGGAAAACGCCGTGTTCTCGTCGTCTCTTTGTTTTTATTTGACGGAACAGAATTTGGGAAGCTGTGGGATCTGTGTCAACAGTTTGCTCCCCGTTTTTCCACACTCACGGTGACGCCTCCGCTTTTGCGTCACCATCCGGAACAGGTAGCCGCCTTTTTGGCCAACGTTTATCCCCAGACGGCCCAAACAGGTTACCTTCTACTTGGCCATGGCAGCCGCCATTCCAGTAACCGGCAATACTGGGACCTGGAAGCTTTTTGGTCCCGGATAGGCCGTCCGGATATTCGGCTTGCCCTTCTCAATGGGGAGCCCGGAATTGAGGAGGCGGGACAAGCCCTCCAGGCTCAGGGAATTTCCCAAGTGAACCTGGCCAGCTTTCTAATTTGCAATGGTCATCATGGGAAAGAAGCTCTCGATACTTTGTCGAGTCCTTCTTCCCAGTTAGCCAGAATGGGCTTTCAACTTTTCGCAAACCCCGTTTCTTTGGGACAGCTTTCCGGAATGGACTCCTTGTTTTTACAGGGGATTTTCCTGTCCCGGCCTACTCTTCTTACAATTGGATAATTGTCTGTCATTACAAAAGCGGATTTGCCGTACCGAAGACGTCGGGTTTAAGGCCTTAAAAAATCCTTTGTAATAAAAGCAAAATTTGTTTTTATTGGAGGATCTTGTTATGCCTAAAAAGCTCGTCGTCTTTCTTTTTTTGCTGGTAACTGCCTTTACACTCTGCGCCTGCGTACAAGAAGGCGCCCCATCGGAATCACCGGAATCCGGTGCCTCCGGTACCGCTACCCAAGGCGGTTTCCAAACAGAAAACGCTGCAAATACTGCCGTAGCGGGTGATTCCCAAATGGGAAACACTGCGGATACGTCGGACAGTTCTGAATCAGGAACTGCCGTAGAATCAGAAGTTGAGCAAAACAGTTCTTCTGACGGCGAAAAAACTTCTGCGCAAGAAGCACCTGTATCTTTCCCTTACACCTTTACTGACTCAACTGGACAAACCATAACTCTGGAACAACGCCCCACAAACGTGGCGGTTCTGTTCTCATCCTATGCCGATATTTGGGTTACCAGTGGCGGTAATGTCAATATTACCGTTGGAGACAGTATTGACAGAGGTTTTTGCCCGGAAGGTACTCTTTTGGTAGACAGCGGCGCCGGTCTTAAAATTGACACGGAGCTTTTAGTCTCTTATGAGCCGGACTTCGTCATCGGATCGGCGGACATGGCTGCACAATACGAAGCTTGTCAACAGCTAACCGGCATGGGAATCCCCTGCGCTGCCTTTACGGTAGAGACCTTCGACGACTATTTGCAGATGTTGAAAATCTGTACAGATATCACCGGCAATTCCCAGGCCTATGAAACGGCCGGCCTGGCTGTGCAGGAAGAGATTACTTCTCTTCTGGCAGATCTAGACGCCTATTTACAGTCTGAGACTACAGAACCTACCAATGTTTTGTTCATCCGCGCCGGTTCCAGTGACTCCTCCACAAAGGCGAAAACCGCAAAAGACCACTTTGTCGGTGTGATGCTGGACGAATTGGGTACCGTAAATATTGCCGATGCCGCCGGCGACTTGTCGGAAGGTCTCTCTCTGGAGAGTATCGTCTTAAATCAGCCGGACGTAATTTTGATTGTCACCCAAGGCAGTGAAGATGCCGCTATCTCCTATGTAGAAGATTTATTTGGAAAAAGTGGATGGCGTGATTTGCAGGCAGTTGCCCAGGACCGGTACTACTTTTTGCCCAAGGATCTGTTCCACTATAAGCCCAATGCCCGCTGGGCGGAGTCCTATGCCTATTTAATGGATCTGATTTATCCGGAGTTCCAACATGCGTAGACATCCACTTCTTCTCTTTCCTGTGTTATTTGCCCTTCTGGTTTTCGCTGCTTTCCTGGGGATGGCCTATGGCAGTGCTCAGCTAAGTTGGCAACAAATCTGGGGGGCCTTTCAGGCTGATTCCACAGACACAGCCCGGTTGATCCTGTTTCAGTTGCGCCTTCCCGGAGTCCTGGGTGCTCTACTGGCCGGAATGGGACTTTCGGTTGCCGGACTTCTATTGCAAACTACTACTGGCAACGATCTTTGCTCCCCCAATGTCATTGGTGTCAATGCCGGTGCGGGCCTCGCTGTTATGATTTTTTTGTGTCTGTTTCCCATGGCCCATAAGCTGCTCCCCATGGCAGCCTTCGTCGGTGCTTTTGGCGCTACCCTTCTGGTCCTCACGCTTTCTTTTTCCCTGGGAGGCCGCACCTCCAAGGCCACGGTCGTACTGGCTGGTGTTGCAGTAGGCACTTTGTTCAATGCCGGTATTTCTTTTCTTTCTCAGCTTTATCCGGAAGTCCTCTCCTCCTACTCTGCCTTTTCCGTAGGTGGGTTTTCCGGCCTTTATCTGGAAGACCTGGAAATTCCCGCAGTTGTCATTCTTCTGGGCATTGTGTTGGCCCAGTGCCTGTCTCCCAAACTGAACCTTCTTTGCCTTGGGGATGAGATGGCCTTTTCTCTGGGCGTACGGGTCAAATCTTTGCGGCTTGTCAGCTTAATTTTAGCCAGTGCTCTGTGTGCTGCCACGGTCTCTTTTGCTGGACTTCTGGGCTTTGTGGGGCTCATTGTCCCCCATATGGCCAGACGTCTGGCCGGCGAAAACATTCCGGTCCTGGTTGGCATCTGCGCATTGCTGGGCGCCATTTTGGTCATCCTGTCCGACCTTCTGGGGCGCACCCTATTCACCCCTGCCGAGTTGCCGGCTGGTATTTTAATGGCAATCATCGGCGCGCCATTTTTCCTGTTTTTGCTGTTCAAAAAAAGGAGGTAGCCGGATGCTTCAGTGTCGTAATCTATCTTTAACCCTGGGAAAACAGGAAATTCTCAGGGATATTTCCTTTCAGGCGCAGCCGGGAACCATTACCATTTTACTGGGTAAAAACGGCAGTGGAAAATCCTCTTTGCTCAGCTGCCTGTCCGGTAACCAAACAAAGTATACCGGAAGTGTGGAACTAGACGGAAAAGATGTCCGGTCCATGGGTACCACGGAGCGGGCCCGCGCTCTGGCGGTTATGCCTCAGGTACTGCCTTTGCCTCCTGTAAGCGTCGCGGAATTGGTGTGTTTTGCCCGCCATCCTTACACCGGTTATACCGGAAGGCTGACTGCGAAAGACCGGGAAATTGCCAGACAGGCCCTGCAACACACTGGCATGTACGTCCATGAGAACCATAAAGTCAACCTGCTATCTGGCGGCGAACGTCAGTTGGCCTTTTTTACCATGATGTTAGCCCAACAGACACCAATCGTACTTTTAGATGAACCTGCCTCCAGTTTGGATACGGAATACCGCCGTATGGTCTACCGTTTTTTGCGGGATTTTCGAAACCAGGGAAAAACGGTGATTGCCGTAATGCACGATCTGAGCGATGCCATTGCGTTAGCTGACACAATTGGTGTCCTTCATAGCTCTCATATGGTGTTTTGGGGTACCCCACAGGCCTTCCTATCAAGCGATGTTCCCGGAGACGTCTTTGGCTTGACTCCTGTTTCCGTGACGGCGCAGGACGGAAGCCAGTTTACCATTTTCCGTTCCTAAGCTACCTCTCCCGGCAAGCAGGCAAATGCCGAACCCCTCCCCTCTCTTCTACTGATAAAGCATTCGGTCTTCTCAGGAGGTATCCGGTATCCATGGGAAACTTTCCACAAAGAAGGTCGATTGGCAGACCCGCCAACAAAAAAGAACCCTTGGGAAAGATTTTCCCAAAGGTCCTTTTCCATTTTACCATGCCTGTTAAGGCCTTGTGTTAGCGTTCTTAACTGGCCATATACGGTGCCCTGCTCCATGGGCTGTGATCTGCTTTTGACCAAGGGTAGGCACCTTGTGTTCCCCGTAATCTTTTCCCCAGCTACCCCATCACATAGGGCCGGTCAATTTGAACCACTGCATAACAGTTGGGGAATCGTTCCCGAACATGCTCGTTCACCCAAGCACGGATTTCCTGTGGCGATTTGTCCACATCATGGGGTACCACAATGTCATAGATCAGATTGGTGTGCGTCGGACCGGAAACCATACGAAAATCGTGGATCGTAACTTGCGGCGACAGTTTTTTCATTTCCTGTTCCACTTCCTGCCGCATTTGGATCACCACTGCATCATCTGCTTCAATGGGGTCCATATGGATCACAGCTTCACAGCCAAGCTTTTCCGCCAGGTCCCGCTCCATACAGTCAATTGCATCGTGGAGCTCATAGATATTCTCGTCTCCGGAAACTTCAACATGGAGGGAAATCATGACTCGTCCCGGGCCGTAGTCGTGGACCACCAAATCATGGATACCGCGGCTTACAGGATAGGCCATCACCATCTGCTCAATCTCTTTTACAAATTCTGGATCTGGTGCCTGCCCCAACAGAGGATTCAGGGTATCCTTAACGGCCCCAATACCTGCCCGCAAAATGAATATTGCCACAAATACGCCACCGATTCCGTCCAGATTCCAATCCGTCACCCGCATTAAAATCATAGATGCAAGGACGACCGTAGTGGCAACCGTATCGCTTAAGCTGTCGGCGGCGGTTGCTTTCATTGCCGCAGAGTCAATTTTTTTGCCGATTTGGCGATTGTAATGGGCCATATAAACTTTTACTAAAATGGCTGCCACTAAAATCCCCATGCTGAGAAAACTGGTGTCAACAGGCTGGGGGTTTAGAATTTTTTCTACAGAGCTTTTTCCCAATTCCAGCCCCATCAGTAAAATCATAACCGACACTGCCAGTCCGGACAGATACTCCATGCGCCCATGCCCAAAGGGGTGCTCCGGGTCCGGTTTCTTTCCTGCCAGGCGAAATCCCAGAAGCGTTACAATGGAAGATCCGGCATCGGACAAATTGTTAAAAGAGTCTGCCATAATGGCAATGGAATGGCTTAACAGGCCCGCAAAATACTTGCCGGCAAACAGTAAAATATTGAGGACAATTCCCACTACACTGCACAATGTCCCATACTGCCTTCGCACCTGGGGATCTTTCACATTCTCCCCATCCGGGATAAACCGGCGTACCAAAAAACGAATCATATTTTCCATCTTTCCTCTCTGTCGTTCTCTCTGCCATCTTACCGGATTCCCCTTGGTTTCGCAAGAGTAATTGTGAAATGTTGGTAAATTTTGTAGAATGTGCAGGATTCTCATTAAAAACTTCCATTGGGATTGGGCAAGGGGAAAGGCAGCACAGGCAAAGTTATCGGCAAAAAGAATCCTGCCAGGGTTGGACAGAGGGCAGTATCAACGGGATTTTTCCTGCATAATTTGATCCACCAGTTCTTCCACATGCATAAGAGAACCCCGGTCAATAAAATAGTCGAAGGGAATAATCTTTCCCCCTTTGGCCTGATACTCCTGTACAGCGGTTTTTGAGACGGCCGGGTCCAAAAGGGGTAGGTCCGGCGCCACAATCACCGCGTCAAATTTTTTCATAAATCGAATGGTGTGCTGCAAATCCGCCCCAAAATAGACCGGCAGGTTGCACCGGTTTCCTGTAAACAATTCCATCTGCTCACAAATCAGGTTGGAGAATTTATTGCTTTGACAAATAATGCCTACATTGGCCTCTGGTGGCAAAGTGGAAATACTGACAATAGTCTGTCGGCTGGGAGAAACGTCCACTGCCACCACCCGCAGCTCCGTACCGGCAAGACAGGCTGCCACTTGCTCATAGTGAGTCACTGTAGTCAGAACCAGATCGAAGCCGGAAAACAACTGTTGGGCATGGTCTTCCAAAATCACTGTGTCTACCAAAAAAACGGAACTGGAAATGCCGGGAATGTAATTCAGCTGCCGTTTGAACAGGGCCAGAGATTCCGGATTGCAGTCCACCAGAGCCAGCCGGACCAGTTGCTGCATAGCAGTGCGTTTTGCCAGAGACAAGCGGAGCATTGCGGAAATTTCATGGGGAGATAAATTCCAGCTTTCCAACTTGTCCAGCATTTGCTCAATCAGTTGAGACGCCAGTTTCCGGTGTTCCACATCATATACGTCCCGATCGTTGTAAATATAACTTCCGCTGCCCTGAATCACTTCAATAATGTTGTTATCGGCCAGTTCTTTATAGGCTTTTTTCACAGTTCCCCGGGCAATCTGCAGCTGTTCAGCCAATTCCCGCTCCGTAGGTAAGCGATCGCCAGGTTTCAGGATTCCTTCTTTCACTTGCCTTAAAATCTGCTCTACAATCTGCTTATATAATGGTCGACTGTTTTCAAAGCGGATGGTAATCATCTTACTGCCTCCCAAATTGGTATAGTTTCTTCTTTCCGTATCCGGTAGAAAGCGTACCGGATCCCTGTATATCCTCTGAATTGGTCCATTATTTTTCTAAAAAGTTGACCCATTTATTGATAATTTGGTAAACTAAGTATGCCAATTCTAGCACAAAGATAAACCATTTACAAGGAGGCATTTGCATCCATGCTGATGTTGGACGGAACCAAACTTACACTGAAAGACGTAGTTTCTGTAGCACGGGGTATGGAACCGGTGTCCTTTACTGAGGAAGCCGTTCAGGCCATTATAAAATCCAGAAACTATGTGGAAGAGAAATTGTCGGCAGGCGCCGTTGTTTACGGTCTGACGACCGGCTTTGGAAAATTTTCCGACACCTATATTCCCCAGGAACAGACTGCTACCCTGCAGAGAAATTTAATCGTTTCTCACGCTTGTGCCATGGGCAATCCCCTTCCCACCCCGGTTGTACGGGCCGCCATGCTTTTACGACTCAATGCCCTGAGCCGCGGCAACAGCGGCATTCGGCTGTCCACTTTGCAGACGCTTTTGGCCATGCTGAATCGGGGCGTTCACCCTCGGATTCCAGAGAAGGGCAGTCTGGGTGCAAGCGGAGATTTGGCCCCTCTGGCTCACATGGTTCTGGTTATGTTGGGAGAAGGTGAAGCGGAATATCAAGGTAACGTCCTCCCTGGCGCTCAGGCCATGGCGGCTGCCGGTATTCCCACCGTTACGCTGGCTGCGAAAGAAGGGCTGGCATTGATCAACGGCACCCAGATTCTCACTGCGATTGGCGCTCTGGCCACATACGACGCCCTTTGCCTCTGTAAAACCGCAGATCTGGCTGCCGCCATGACCTGCCAGGCGCAGTTGGGTATCACCTCCGCCTTTGATGCCAAAGTTCACAGTCTGCGGCCTCATCCCGGTCAACAGGCAAGTGCAGAAAATCTGCGCAAGCTTTTGCAGGGAAGTAACCTTGCCCGCTTTACCCAGCCAGACAAAGTCCAGGATGCCTATTCCATCCGCTGTGCTCCTCAGGTACATGGAGCAAGCCGGGACGCTATCGAGTATGTCCTAAATGCCGTGGAGCGGGAGCTCAACTCCGTAACTGACAACCCGCTGATTTTCCCGGAAGCAGATCAGGCCATCTCCGGCGGTAACTTCCATGGGCAGCCTCTGGCACTGGCCTTTGATTTCTTAGGGATTGCGCTGGCAGAGTTGGCCAACATCTCCGAGCGCAGACTCGAGCGCATGGTCAATCCCCAGCTTTCCTTTGGACTTCCTCCCTTTTTGGTACCGGATGGCGGCCTCAATTCCGGCTTTATGATCGCCCAGTATGCTGCTGCCTCCATGGTCTCGGAAAACAAAGTTTATGCCCATCCTGCTAGCGTAGACTCCATTCCTTCTTCTGCCAATCAGGAAGATCACGTCAGTATGGGCACTACGGCAGCCAGGAAAGCGCAGATGATTTTAGACAACGCCCAGAAAGTTTTGGGTATCGAGTTGGCAGCCGCTGCCCAGGCTCTGTGGCTCCGGGGTCCTGAAAATCTCTCTGCTGCCACGGCGGAAGTATACCGGATCATTCGGGAAGAGGTTCCCCCTGTAGAAGAGGACGTAGTGATGTATCCCATTCTGGAAAAGCTGGATCAGATGGTCAAAAGCGGCCGCCTGGTTGCCGCAGCGGAATCTGTCTGCGGCCCGCTTGTGTGAATTGATTTTCCGTTTAGTTGCCCGCGGAAACTTCGTTTCCTGCTTGGGCAGTTACAAAAAGCCGTTCTCTATTCCGGCACTTGCGGAAACCCGGTTGCGGCTGGAAACTTTCTATTTCCCCGTTTCCCGGTTCCAGACACTTTTGGAAATCTCGTTTCTCCGTGCAGTCGTTGGTAGAATTTCCCCTTACCTTATGGATAAATAGGAGGTCTTTTCTCATGTTGGAAAATGCTGCAATTTCTCAGGCAATGACCATTCAACTGGACTCTGTCCTGCCGGACTACCCCGCCATGGACCCCACTGTCCGGCGAGCTCCGGACCGAGGTTACCGGCTTACCAAAGCGCAGACTCAGCTGGCTCTTCGCAATGCCCTTCGGTATGTACCGCCGGAACTTCACAGCGTTCTTGCCCCGGAATTTCTGGAAGAATTACAGACGCGGGGGCGGATTTACGCCTACCGATATCGCCCGGAGGGAAGAATTTACGGCAAACCTATTGACCAATACAAAGGCAACTGTATCGAAGGCAAAGCCTTTCAGGTGATGCTGGACAACAACCTGGACTTTGAAATTGCCCTCTATCCCTATGAACTGGTCACTTACGGCGAAACTGGCCAGCCCTGCCAAAACTGGCTGCAATACCGGCTCATAAAAAAATATTTGGAAGCCCTGACGGAAAACCAGACCCTGGTCATTGAATCCGGACATCCGGTCGGACTCTTTCCTTCCAAACCGGAAGCGCCCCGGGTAATTCTGACCAATGCTCTGATGGTGGGTATGTTTGACAATCTGGACGATTGGGAAATCGCCGAACAGCTGGGGGTTGCCAACTACGGACAGATGACGGCCGGTGGTTGGATGTACATTGGCCCCCAGGGCATTGTCCATGGCACGTTTAATACCATCCTGGGGGGAGGTCGGAAATATCTGGGAATCCCCCAAGAGGGAGATCTGTCCGGACGGGTCTTCGTCTCTTCCGGTCTGGGTGGCATGAGCGGAGCGCAGCCCAAAGCGGCAAACATTGCCAACGCGGTCGGTATTTTTGCAGAAGTTGACCGCTCCCGTATTGAAACCCGGTACCGTCAGGGCTGGGTAGACGTCATCAGCGACGACTTACAGGAGGTATTCGCCCTTGCCCGCAAGCATGTTTTGGAGAAAACCACTGTTTCCATTGCCTACCATGGCAATATTGTAGACCTGTTGGAAGCCGCTGTGAAAACCCAATTCCCCATCGATTTACTCTCAGACCAAACCTCCTGCCACAACGTCTATAATGGCGGATACTGCCCCGTAGGTCTCACCTTCCAGGAACGTACTCGGCTTCTGCACCAGGACCGAGAGGCTTTCTGCAAATATGTGGATGCCTCCTTGCGCCGGCATTTTGATGCCATCGTGGCCCTGACCAAACAGGGCGCCCATTTCTTCGACTACGGAAACTCCTTTATGAAAGCCGTTTACGACAGCGGCGTAAGGGAAATTTCCAAGAACGGTGTAGATGAAAAAGACGGCTTTATTTTTCCCTCCTATGTGGAAGATATTATGGGCCCTATGCTCTTTGACTATGGATACGGCCCCTTCCGGTGGGTCTGTCTGTCTGGAAACCCGGAGGATCTTCATAAGACCGACTTGGCTGCCATGTCCTGTATTGACCCGAATCGCCGGTTCCAGGATCGGGATAACTATATCTGGATCCGGGACGCAGAAAAGAATCACCTGGTAGTCGGCACCCAAGCTCGAATCCTCTATCAGGATGCGGAAGGACGAACCCGCATCGCTTTAAAGTTCAATGAAATGGTCCGCAATGGAGAAATCGGCCCCGTCATGCTGGGCCGGGATCACCATGATGTCTCCGGAACCGATTCGCCTTTCCGGGAAACTGCCAACATTAAAGACGGTTCCAATGTCATGGCAGACATGGCTGTGCAGTGCTTTGCCGGCAATGCAGCAAGAGGTATGAGCCTGTGTGCCCTGCACAACGGCGGTGGCGTTGGCATCGGCAAAGCCATTAACGGCGGTTTTGGTCTGGTTCTGGACGGCAGTCATCGCGTCGATGAGATTATCCGCTCCGCCATGATGTGGGACGTCATGGGTGGCGTGGCCCGCCGCGGCTGGGCCCGGAATCCGGCAGCAATCGAAACCAGTATTCGCTACAATCAAAACCCTGCCAACGGCGGACACATTACTCTTCCCTATCTGGCAGATGACCAGTTGATCCAGCAACTCACCGAGCACTTGAGATAAAGGAGAGGAATACCTTATGGCAAAGCTCATAGAATGTGTACCCAATATCAGTGAGGGCCGCAATCAGGCGGTCATTGACGCCATTGTAGATCAGGTACGGCAAGTCGCCGGTGTTACCCTCTTGGACTGTAGCAGTGACACCAGCCATAACCGCAGCGTCATTTCCTTCCTTGGGAATCCGGAATCTGTCGTCGAGGCGGCGGTACGCCTTGCCAAAAAGGCGGTAGAATGTATCGACCTCACCCATCATCAGGGAGAACATCCCCGGATGGGCGCCGTGGATGTGATCCCCCTGATTCCCATAAAGGATGTCACCCAGGAGGACTGCGTCGCCTGGTCCAAAGAAATCGGTAAGCGAATTTGGGAAGAGGCCCAGCTGCCCGTATTCCTCTACGAAAAATCTGCCAGCGCTCCCCATCGGGTCAACCTGGCCGATATCCGGAGAGGACAGTTTGAAAATATGGGCGAAAAAGTCCGTCTGCCCCAGTGGCATCCGGATTTCGGCGGACCTGCCATTCATCCTACGGCTGGAGTGGTGGCCGTAGGCGCCAGGCTGCCTCTCATCGCGTTTAACTGTAATTTGTCCACATCCGACGTGGAGATCGCCAAAAAAATTGCCGGTGTTATCCGGCAGTCCAGCGGCGGTCTGTCCTGTGTCAAGGCGTTGGGTGTCATGTTGGAAGACCGAAACCTCGCCCAGGTCTCTATCAATATGACAGACTTTCAGACGACGCCTCTCTACCGGGTCATTGAACTGGTCAAAATTGAAGCAGCCCGCTGGGGCGTCCATCTGGTAGGGACAGAAATTGTTGGTCTGACACCTTTGCAGGCTCTGGTGGACACAGCACAATACTACATGCAGTTAGAAAACTTTTCCTGTGACAAGCAGGTTCTGGAACAGTATTTACTGTAAGAGGGATACTATATGGTTGTACTTACCAACATTGGCCTTCTGGCCACCCCTCTGGGCTCCGGGCCAGCTGCCGGAGACTGTCAGGGGGAAATTTCCCTGGCACAAGACCAGGTACTCTGGATAGACGGCCCGCAAATCTGTGGTATCTACCCGCGGCAGAAAGCACCCGCCCCACCAACCGGTGCAACGGTTGTGGACGCCCAGGGACTTCTGGTCACGCCGGGCCTGATAGATTGCCACACCCACCTGGTTTTTGGCGGTTGGCGCCAGCATGAAGTCCCTTTGAAACTCCGGGGTGCAAGCTATCTGGAAATCCTCCAAATGGGAGGCGGCATTCTGGATACGGTGCGCCAGACCCGCCAGTGGTCGGAAGAAGATTTGTACACACGTGCAGTTTCCTTTTTGGATGACATGCTCCGTCTGGGCGTCACAACCGCGGAGTGTAAAAGCGGCTACGGTCTCAGCCTTTCTCAGGAACTGAAACAACTACAGGTCCAAAGAAAGCTGCAGCAAACCCACTCGGTGGAAATCGTCTCTACTTTTCTGGGTGCACACGCTGTCCCCCCGGAATACGAAGGCCGCAGCGATGCCTATACCCAATTGGTATGTCAGGAAATTTTACCGGCGGTAGCTCAGGGCCACTGGGCAGAATTTTGCGATGTTTTCTGCGAAGAGGGCGTATTTACCGTCTCCCAGAGCCGAAAAATCCTGCAGACCGGTCAGGAGCTGGGTCTGGCCAGCAAAATCCACGCGGACGAAATCGCCGCCATCGGCGGTTCTCAGTTAGCCGGAGAGCTGGGCGCCATATCCGCCGAACACCTGATTGCCATTTCTCCGGAAGGCATTCAGGCACTGGCTGCCGGCGGTGTCATCGCCGACTTGCTGCCGGCTACGTCCTTTTATCTGAAAAAGCCCTATGCACCTGCCAGGGAGCTGATCCGCCAGAACGTTCCTGTGGCGATCGCTTCCGACTTCAATCCCGGCTCCTGCCCCAGCTATAATTTACAGTTTGCCATCAATCTGGCCTACCTTTACTACAGTATGACACCGGAAGAAATTCTCACTGCCGTTACCCGAAATGCCGCCGCTTCCCTTCACCGCAGCCATAAAATTGGAACCCTGGAAGTGGGAAAACAGGCGGATCTGGTAATTTGGAACGCCAAAGACTTGCAGACTCTTTGTTACCGCTTTGGCTCCAATCTGGTTCACACCGTTTTTAAAAAAGGAAAAATTGTGTGATCTGATTGGGAACCGATTTCGTTCCTACCGCTTTAAAAAGGAGAAATTTTATGAATTTGCTGACCTGTACCCTCATTGAGTATTTGAAAACTCTGGGCTCCGAAGAACCGGCACCAGGTGGCGGCAGCGCCAGTGCGCTCTGCGGCGCACAGGGCGCTGGATTGTGCGCCATGGTAGCCGCCCTGACCCTGGGAAGAAGCCGTTATGCCCAGTACCAGGATACCTGCGCCGCTCTTTTACCCCAGGCTCAGGCGCTGCAAAAGCAGTTGGCGGACCAAATTGATTTGGATGCCCAGTCCTATGGACAGGTAGCCGCAGCCTTTTCCCTGCCCCGTCAGACTCCCCAGGAGCAGGCAGCCCGGCAGGCAGCCATTGAAGACGCCACTGCCGAGGCCGCTCGCGTCCCTATGCACACTTTGGAGTTGGCTGTCCAGGCTTTGTCTCTGGCGGAAACTCTGTCTCACGGTTTTAACCGCAATGCAGCAAGTGATTTGGCAGTGGCCGTTTGGAACCTGCGCACCTGTGCCCAAGGGGCGTGGCACAATGTAAAAATCAATGTGGAGTCCCTGAAAAACCGGGAATTGGCAGAGGTTCTGGAAACGCAGGGGCTTGGCCTTTTACAAAACGCTGAGGACCTTGCCGCCGCTGTCTTGGCACAGTTATAGCCAAATCCCCCAAATAGGAGACGGCCCGTAAAGGGCCGTCTCCTATTTGGGGGACTATTGCTCGTTGCAATCCCTGCCTTTTCCATGTATGGGAGAAAAATTCATCCCTGCCGTTTACCTTTCCGTTTTCTTTGGATCCGACCGGTTTCTACTCTTTGCCAGTTTCTCTTTTCCTGTAAACGACCAGGGTTTAAACCCCAGGCCCCGCACCTCCTGCACTTTGGACACAATCATAAAGGCCTGGGCATCAATGCTCTGAACTTTGGCCTGCACCGCCCTTAATTCATTCTGCGCAACGATGGAACAAATCGCCCGCTGGCTTTGCTGATAGTATCCGGTTTCAATACAAAACAGCGTTACTCCTCTGTCTAACTCCTTCAAAAAGGCCTCCCGCAGAGCTTCATATTTTGATGAAATTACCACTACCTGACATTGGGTCTTTCCCAATGTCAGGATCTGATTGAGAACAAAAGAAGTGGTCAGAACCAGCAAAAGTCCGCACAAAATCCCATTCGGAGAAGAAAAGAGCATCTGGATCAGCAGCAAAGCCGTGTCCATACAGTACAGGCTGACCGACACTTTGATTCCCCATTTCTTTTCCAGGACCAGGGGCGGGATATCCATTCCGCCTGTCGATGCTCCCGACTGGATCACCAGTCCCAATCCCAACCCCATCAGGGCTCCTGCTACAACACAGGCAATGAGTGGATCCTGGGTCAGGGTGAACAACTCTGACACCGTTGAGGTCAGTTGCAGAAAAAGCGGATAGACACAGGTCGATAGCAGGGTCGTCAGGGCAAACACCCTTCCCAATGCCACAAGTCCCAGAAAAAACATACTGACATTGATCCCCGTGGCAATCCAGGAAAATGGCAAAGGGATGATCCGTTGTAAAATCAGGGCCAATCCGGTGGCCCCTCCAGAGATAAAGTGGAAAGGTAAAATAAACATGTTGACAGAAAAGGCCAGAAGAAAATTGCCCAGTAAGATTTTCCCAAAGAGTTCCCATTTTCGCATTTTCTTACCCCCATTCTGTCTGCATGGTACCGAATTTTCTGGGCAAATAATGTAATCTATGCTACAATTTGCTAGTGGGAGGTATCTTTATGAATTCTGTGGACTTAGATACCCACCTGCTCCGTTACTGGGAACAGGCCGGGACCGTTTCCCATTTTTCGCCGGGACAGCCTATCTACTTTCAGTGGGACCACTCGGACAGTTTTTACTACATCCGAAAAGGCCGGGTACGGGTTTTTTTCGTTGGCAGCGATGGCCGGGATGTGACTGTAGACATTGTAGGAGAAGGCAGAGTATTTGGGGAAACATCCTATCTCAATCACCTGCCCAGGCTCACCTCCGTTGTTGCCATTACCCAGGTGGAGTTAATTGTCTGTCAGCTCCAGAATCTGCTTCCCTATTTACAAACGTCCCCGGCGCTGATGGAGCAGGTTTTCTGGATTCTCTCCCAGACCGTGAAGAATCTTTCCTATCAAGTTCGCCGCCTCAGCTTTCTTTCTGCCGGTGAGCGAGTCGCCGCCTTTCTATTGGAGATGACGCAAAATCCGCACCCTTCTTTGGGAATTGGTCAGGACTGTCTTCCCTATTCTCATCAGGAAATCGCAGAATGTACCAGCCTGCAAAGGGTGACCGTCACCCGACTATTACAAGCCATGAAAACCAAAGGTTGGATTACAACCGGGTATAAACAAGTACGCATCTGCAACCGGCCAGCCTTACAGGCCTACGCCTACCACAATCTGTAATATCACCTTGTTGCCAGCTGCATTTTGGTTGCGGTTCCCTTCCTTTTTTGCTATACTGAATAGACAATGCCCTGAGGAAAGGCTTGGGGCTGTCTTTTCTATCCAGCGCAGTGATAGCTCGCCAGAAGGCAATTGCCATCTGCCGTTCCTGACATCCGGGAGGTCTGCTTCTGCCAAAAGGCAATGGCCAGCCGCTCTTACTGTTCTGGGCGGCAATCCCCTGACGGGAGCTTTCCTTTCCACTGCCACTTTCTTCCTATGGGAAAGATACGTCCAACCGGTCAAAAGGAGGTAACTGCCTTGCAATGGGAAGCCCTACTTTCCGCCTTTCGCTTTGGGGGCCCGGAAGAAATGCCTTATGATGAAACCCGGTATCCTATCGGCGAATTTGAAAAAGATTACAACAAAATCATTACCAGTGCCTCATTTCGGCGGTTACAGGATAAGACCCAGGTTTTTCCTTTGGAAAAAAGTGATTTTGTCCGAACCCGGCTGACGCACTCCATTGAGGTTTCCTCTCTGGCCAAGCGGATTGGCTCCATGGTCATCCGCAATATCGCCGCATTTCAACAAGATAGCGGGTATACGCTGACAGGTGAGCAAGCTTCCAGTATTTTGGATATTCTTACTTGCGCAGGGTTGCTTCACGATTTGGGCAATCCACCTTTTGGCCATTTTGGAGAAGTGATTCTGAGCGATTGGTTTACCCGGCATTTTCAGGATCCCACCTTCACCTACAAAGGTAAAGCTATTGGTACCTGGCTCACGCCGTCCATGCAAGCTGATTTGCAAAATTTCGAAGGCAATGCCCAGACGTTGCGTATCTTGACAAAGCTTCACCCCTCTTTCCACACCTCTGGTATGAACCTTACAGCGGCTGTTCTCAATACCCTTGTAAAATATCCAACAGACAGCTGTCATTTTGATAAACATCATTCCAACAATAAATTCCACAAGCTGGGCTACTATACGGCTGAGACAGCACAACTGACCGCCATTGCCGCCCAAACCGGAACCGTGATCCAGGGAGAAATGGTACGCCATCCTCTGGCCTACATTCTTGAGGCTGCCGACGATATTGCCTACGCAACGGCAGATCTGGAAGATGCCCATAAAAAGAAGCTATTCTCGCTACAGGAATTTATGGGCTATTATCGCAGTCGACTGGCATATTATGCAAGTGACATGACGGAAAAGCAGAAAGAGAAATCTACTTCCCTGGTGGAAGAACTGGAACGTCAGATTGCCATATGTCCCTCAGAGCAAACAGCATTCCAAAACTGGGTGGAATATGCCCGTCATTGGTTAGCCTATTCTGCCGCATATGGTTTTACCTCTCAAGAAAACTACGGAGCCATCATGGAAGGCACATACACCCATTCCATACTGCAGGATACCTTCCATCAGTTCTCTATGGAAATTTTGCAAAAGGATATTCCGTCAGTCTTTATTTTTTCCAACTCGTCCATTGTAAAATTGGAATTGGCCGCACAGACAATTTTAAGCGCGTTGCTAGACCGGTTTGTCCCGGCCATCTTCTATCTGGACGAAACCGCTGGACCATTCTGCCAAACCAAGGGAGATAAAAAACTTACTTCTTTGATTTCTGACAACTACTTACGCAGTTATTGGAATCAGCGGCGAGGAGTGGAATCCTATGATTTGTATTTACGGCTTCTTTTAGTGACAGACTATATCAGTGGGATGACCGACTCCTATGCAAAAGATTTGTATCAAATTCTGCAAGGGATTTACTAATAATCTCCTATGTTCCCGAGATTTGAGAACACAGGGGAATCGCGGGGTGATGACTTGTTCCTGCAAAAAGTAAAAAGAGCAATCGCCTATTGTGGCTCTTTTCAGCTCTCCATTTATTCGGCGAATGCGGCATTTTTCCTTTTGTTATCGTTACTACCAGTCTTAATTCTATTGCTTTCTTTTATCTCCATTTCTCCTTTGACAGAAACGGATTTGCTGCACGTACTGGAACGGCTGATCCCGGAGACATTTATCCCGCTCTTCCAATATTTAATTCACACCCTTCATACCTCGCAATCTGTCAGCTTTCTGTCTATCACTACCGTGACCTTGTTGTGGGCCGCTTCCCGCGGAACTTTGGGACTGATCAGTGGACTCAACGCCATCTATCACGTAGAAGAGCACCGGAATTATCTGTGGCGCAGGATTATCAGTATCGGACATACCTTGCTTA
This sequence comes from uncultured Oscillospiraceae bacterium, assembly GCA_944386835.1. Classification (GTDB taxonomy): domain Bacteria; phylum Bacillota; class Clostridia; order Oscillospirales; family Oscillospiraceae; genus CALXCQ01. The sequence goes on from CALXCQ010000034.1 coordinate 22,568, forward strand.
TTGCGATCGCTCTTTTAGTTATGTTGGTACTCTATGTATTCAGTGATTCCCTGTTGTCCCTGCTCACCAGATTGGGAATCGATATGGTAGGGCTCTTCCCTTTGGTTTTGTCTCTCAGGCATGTGTTCTCCATGGCTCTTTTGATTCTGTTTTTCACTATGCTCTTTTCCATTCTGCCCAACCGCCATTTGCCGATTAAAAACACACTGCCCGGTGCAATTTTCAGCGCAGTAGCCTGGTTGGGTCTGTCTTATGGGTTTTCTTTCTACGTCAAATATATTTCCCGATATACCGATCTCTATGGTAGCCTGGGAACCCTTTTGCTTGCGCTTCTTTGGCTTTATCTGTGTATGAACATCTTGTTCTATGGAGGGATTCTCAACTACTATACCCTCTCCCGCCAGGAAAGAGAACATCCTTAAGAAGTTGGGGAATGTTCAGGATTCCGTAACAACTTCCCAGTTAATTTTATTGTATACTACTGAAAAAGCGACCTGTGAGGTGCTCTGTGTTCGGATATGTGATTGCCAACAAAGCTGCCTGTTCCCAAGCGCAATGGGAGCGATACCGCAGTTGTTATTGTGGCCTTTGTCGTACCATTCGGGCCAGATTTGGCTTTAGCGCCCGTATGACTTTAAGTTACGATATGACATTTCTGGCTCTCCTTCTCTCCTCCTTATATGAGCCGGAGGAGTCTGGGGAGCAGTTTCGTTGCCTGGCCCATCCTCTCCATACGCAAAACAGTTGGGCAAACGCTTGCTTCGACTACTGTGCTCATATGAATGTGATCCTGTCTTATTACAAATTTCTGGACGACTGGCATGATGATAAAAATCTGTGGAAACTGGGACAAGCCTCTGTTATGAAAAAAAGCGTTCTTCAGGCTGCCCAACAGTTCCCTCGTCAAGTCCAAACCATTCAAGCCTGTCTGGAATCTCTATCACGCCTGGAGGCTCAGAATTGTTCCAGTCCAGATGAACCTGCCAATCTGTTTGGCACGCTTATGGGAGAACTTTTTGTCTGGCGGGAAGATTTTTGGGCCCCAGTTTTGCGGAAAATGGGAGAAAGCTTGGGACGTTTTCTCTATACACTAGATGCTGTATTGGACCTGAAATCCGATCAGGAACACCAACGGTACAATCCTTTGCTTACCTTATGGCCAGAATCCAGACCTTTGGCCTCCTATCAGTCCGAACTGGCAATTTTACTGGGCGAGTGTACGGAAGAATTTGAAAAACTTCCCCTGATACAAGACGTCGATCTGCTTCGGAATATTCTCTATTCCGGCATCTGGTCCAAATTTACCCTGGCTGTACAAAAGCAAGCCGGTACAAAGGAGGAAAATAAATGATCCAAGACCCCTATCAGGTATTGGGCGTTTCACCAGACGCGTCTGACGAAGAAATCAAACAGGCTTATCGTCGTCTGGCAAAAAAATATCACCCGGATCTCAACCCGAATAATCCGGAAGCTGCAAAAAAGATGAATGAAATCAACGCCGCCTATGAACAGATTAAAAATCCGGATAAAAGCGGTCCACAAGCCGGGGGCTATCAGCCAGGCTACGATCCGTTTGCCGGATTCTGGGGCAGGACGCAGTATGAGACCCGGCAGCCATCTGCCATGGAGGCTGCCAGACAGTATATGGTATTTGGCAACTATGCTGCTGCCATTCAGGCTCTGGCACAGGTTCCTCCCAATGGCCGAACTGCCCAATGGTATTATTTATCTGCTCTTGCCAATTCCAGAGTGGGAAATCGGATGCTGGCTCTGGAACATGCCCGCCAGGCCGTACAGATGGAGCCTGGCAATTACGAGTACCAGCGGACTCTGGAGCGGTTGGAACATCCCGGCCGGGTCTATGAAAAGACAGCCCAAGGCTACGGATATCACCCTCTCGGCAACGCCGATTTGTGTCTGGGACTTTGTCTGTGTTCCAGCTGCTGCCGTGTTCCTTGCTTTCCCTTTTATTGCTAGCCTTTCTTTTTCCAAACTCTCCATTACTTATGAATACCTGTAAAAGAGCCGGAACAGCCTGACACTGTTCCGGCTCTTTGCCGCATCATTTTCTTCAGATTGCCGGACTTCGCGACAGCCTTGAGCTGGCGTAGTTCCGTGTTTTTCCCCGCGCAGTCCCGGTTCTGCCCGCCTACCGTATCGGTATCCCGGCAGATGCTGCATTTTTTCATCCGGAAATGAATCGCAATGCCTGGTTCTCGATAGCTAAGCCATAGCTGCACGTCCCGTTTCAGAGAAGGTCCTGGGAGTATGCCACAGTGTCCCGATTTTCTTTCCGGTCCGGCCTGTAACGTTGCAACCCTGCATCTGCGCCATCCGGGTGCCTACAATTCGTCTCCACCCTGCTGACGAATCATTCGATACCCCACCCCAATATGCGTCTGAATAAACTGCGGATGGGCGGTATCCACCTCAATTTTTTTCCGTAAAGTGGCCATAAATACCCGCAAAGAAGGTGTGTCAGACGGAGAGGTGCTGCCCCAGATTTTGTTGAGCAGGTAGTTATGCGTCAGCACCTTTCCCGTGTTTTTTGCCAGGAGACACAAAAGTCTATATTCAATAGGCGTCAGATGTATCTCCTTTCCAGCCCGATAGACACATCCGGCGGCATAGTCGATCTTCAGATCCCCGTTTTCATAGGTACTGGCCTCATCTTTGACCTTTTCACTGTCATAGCGTACCCGCCGCAACGCCACCCGCAGACGCGCCAAGAGTTCCTCTACGGAAAACGGCTTGGTCAGATAGTCGTCCGCACCTGCATCTAACGCCTCCACTTTATCGCTGTCTTCATTGCGGGCCGAAACGACAATAATAGGCAAATTGCTCCAGGAGCGTACCTTCTTGATAATCTCCACGCCATCCATGTCCGGCAATCCCAAATCCAAAAGCATCACATCTGGCCGGTAGGAAATGGCATCCAGCACTGCTCCCGTGCCATTTACAACCCGGTGAAACTGGTAGTTTTGCGTCTCTAAGGTTGTGGTAATTAAATTGGCGACTGCATTGTCATCTTCCACCACTAAAATCTGTGGCTTATTCACAGGATTTCACCTCCGGTGTTGGTAATGTAAAATAAAAACACGCGCCTTTTGGCACATTGTCCTTCACTCCGATGATACCGCCATGGGCGCTGATAATCGCTTTACACAAAGACAGCCCCAGTCCAAGACCTCGCCTGCCGTCTCCCCGCTCATTGTTGGCCGTATAAAACATGGTAAACAAAGCGCCTTTATCAGCGTCTGAGACGCCCGGCCCGTCATCCGCAATGGTAACCAGAAGACGTCCGGGTTCCTGCCTGGCTGACAGCAAAATATGAGATCCAGGAGGGGTATAGGTAATGGCATTGTTCACAATATTAATGATCACCTGCACAATGAGCCTGGCATCCATCGGCGCCATGAGAAGCTCCTCTTCCAGCTGCACTTTTACCACATGCTCCGACGCTCTTCGGTCCAAATGGTCCAAAGCCTCCTGAAATACTTCCTCAATGAGCTCCGTTTCCAATTTGAGTCCCATGGTTCCATTTTCAATTCTCGTCACAGATAACAGGTTTTCTACCAAATTGAACAGCCACATTGCATCATCATAAATGGTAGAATACAGCTGTTTTTTCTTTCCTTCGTCCAAAACCGCACTGTTCTCCATGAGAATTCCGGCATTTCCGGAAATACTGGTCAGCGGTGTGCGCAAATCATGCGAAATGGCTCGAAGCAAATTGGCCCGCAATGCCTCTTGCTTTGCCTCCTGCTCAATTTTTTGCTTTGCCCGGCCCAATCGCTCTTTTTCCAGCGCCAGACCACATTCATCGATGATTGCAATCATCAAATTCTTTTCAAATGCATCTGGTTTTTCTTTTCCCGCCATAACAATACCGGCTACCGCCAGGACGCCACCGGCTCCCCGCACTGCTACATACAAACAGTGGGCCGCTGGAAAAGTATTGGTGGTAGCGCCAGCGTGTTTATTGTTTTTCCACACCCACCTGGCTGCCTCCTGTTCCGACTCCGTCAAAAATGGCGAAAGGTCTTCCCGTGCGGTGGGAAACTCCAAAGCGCTGCCCAATTGACCGGCATCGTCTACCGGGTAAAGTAAAACTGCCCGTTCCAGTAATTTATTCAGCTGAGTCGCCATCACTGCCAAAATGGTGGATTCCTGCTCTGCCTTTTGGAGCTTCTGGCTGGTCTGCAACAGCACTTCCGTACGATAGGCCTTTTGGGCGCTTTCTACCGCCTGCCGCTTGACCCGGCTCGTCAAAGAGCTTCCCAGAACCGCAACCAAAAACATCACCAAAAAGGTAGCCACATATCCCGGTTCACTGAATAACGTGAAATAGGGATACGTAAAAAAGAAATTGAAAATCAGCACCGAAAGACCAGAGGCCAGAAGGCTGTACCAACGGCTGCCTGTCAACATAGCCACTACCAAAACGCCCAGGATATAGATCATGATTACATTTGTAATGACAAAATTGAGGTCTGTTAACAGAAACCCAAACAGGGTGGAAATGGCAAGGATCCCCAGTGTTTTCCCAAGATCTTCCAGGGACAGTGATTGCCTGGTACGATAGGTTTTTCCCTGCCCAACTTCCGGTTGCGTCTGGTCCGGAATGATGTAAATATCCAAATCTGGTAATAGTGCGCTTAGCTTATCTGTAACGGTTTATCTCTGGGCAAAAATTCCTTTTCTCCTGGGACTTCTTCCCAGCACGATTTTGGAAACACCGCCGGCTCTGGCATATTCCGCAATCTGGACCGCCGGTTCGTCTCCATATAAGGTAGTAATCCGGGCTCCCAGCTCTTCTGCCAGACGTAAATTCTCCCGCAATTGCTGTTTTTCCAGCTCCGGCTTTTCTCTTGTCCCCGAAGACTCTACATAAAGGGCTGTGAATTCCCCATGAAATGCTTCTGCCATTTTCGCCGCTGTCCGGATAACTTTACTATTGGTCGGCGCGCTGGACAAGCAGGCCAGAATATGGTCCGATACGCCAGCACTTTTCCTTGGGTGTCCCGTTTCCCAGCGGTTCAGGCGTTCTGCACATCTCCGCAGAGCGATTTCCCGCAAAGCCATCAATTTTCTCTTTTGCTGTTCCCGCTGTGCTGCCTCTTGCTCCAGATTCCAAAACGAGAACTGCTCCCGTCTGGCCAAAAGTGCTTCTGGTTCCATGTCAATCATTTCCACACCGTCTGCCTCTTCAAACAGAGCGTCGGGTATTTTGGCCTGTACTCTTGTACCGGTAATATGGGAAATGATATCCCACAGGCCCTCTAAATTTTCCACATTGAGTGTGGTGTAGACACAGATGCCTGACCGCAAAAGCTCCTGAATATCCTGATACCGCCAGACGTGCCTGCCACCGGGCGGATTTTGTAAAGCCAGCTGATCCATAACCAGGACTTGTGGTTTCCGGGCAATTGCCAGGTCCAATGGGAATCCTGTCTGTTGCCGCTGCTCCATCACCGGCACTGCGATTCCCGATTTCGGCGACAACAGTTCCAGCCCTTCCAGTAAAGCTTCGGTTTCCGGCGGCAATTCCGGAGCCATTGCACCAATCACCACATCTGTCCCGGTCTGCGCCAGACTCCTTGCTCTTTCCAGCATGGCGTAGGTTTTACCTACCCCGCCGGCATAGCCAAAAAAGATTGTTAGTTTTCCGCGCCTGAAAAAGCTTTGTCCCACGGGATCGCCGTTTTTTTCCGGTAACTGTTTCTCCACCGGTGCCACCTTCTTCCTGCTATGTTTACCATACCACACAGCCTGTGAGGACTGCATTGCCCTTTTGTCTGAGAGCTTAAGATTCCATAAAGATTCCCGCTTAATACAATCTTTATGCCCCAGCCGGAATCTTAACTGAACGCTCACCCATTGCATGGTACAATCTTACCACATATCCTCTGGACTTCCTACATTAACTTTAAAAGTGAGATAGATTGCCTTGTTGTGGAAAAAAACCAGCCGGATCACTCCGGCACAAATTATTATTTTGGGATTTCTTTTTCTGATTTTGGCTGGCGCTCTGCTTCTAACGCTTCCCTTTGCTTCCCGGCAGCCTGGCAGTGCTTCATTTTGGGACGCACTGTTTACGGCAACTTCCGCCACCTGTGTGACGGGTCTGGTCATCTATGACACCGCCACTTTCTGGTCTCCTTTTGGTCAGTTTGTCATTATGATCCTCATTCAGATTGGAGGCATGGGCGTTGTCACCATGGCCATTGCCATTACCATGTTCGCTGGCAAACGGATCGGTCTGAAACAACGTTGGGTCATGCAGGAGTCTATCTCCGCTCCCCAGGTAGGCGGAATCGTCCGGATGACCGGTTTCATTTTAAAGGCTGGGTTTATCCTGGAAGCTACCGGCGCCCTGTTGCTGGCCGTGCGGTTTATCCCCCAGCTGGGCATCCTGAAGGGCCTGTGGTATGCGGTTTTTCACTCGGTGTCCGCCTTTTGCAATGCCGGCTTTGATCTGATGGGCTACAAAGCACCGTTCTCTTCTTTAACTGCATCTGTTGGCGATCCCATTATCAATTTTACCGTGATGGGTCTGATTGTTCTGGGTGGCATCGGTTTTCTCACCTGGCATGACTTTTACGAACACAAGTGGCATTTTCGCCGGTTCCGCATGCAAAGCAAACTGATCCTGGTAACCACTTTTCTTTTAATCTTATTGCCAGCGCTCTTTTTCTTCCTCTATGAATTCCACTTGCCACAGTGGGAAGGACTTACCCTTGGACAGCGTATTCAGGCCGCTTTGTTCCAATCCATAACGCCCCGTACTGCCGGCTTTAATACAGTGGACCTGACACTGCTCAGCCAGTCCAGCACCCTGGTTATCATTTTGCTCATGCTGATCGGCGGCTCTCCTGGTTCTACCGCCGGCGGATTTAAAACCACTACCCTGGCAGTTCTTCTGCTGACCATTCGTGCTGTTTTCCATCGCCGGGAATGTGCCCAATGCTTTGGACGCCGGATTCCCGCCGATGTTTTGCGGAGTGCCGTTACCATTTTTTTGTTGTACTGTATCTTATTCCTTGCAGGTGGTATCTTCCTGTGTTGCTTCGATGGTCTTTCCATGATGGAAGCTCTGTTTGAGACCGCCTCTGCAATCGGCACAGTAGGGTTGTCTTTGGGCGTAACCCCAACTTTGAGTTTTGCTTCCCGTCTGGTGATCATCTTTCTCATGTATTTTGGCCGCGTTGGCGGTCTGACGCTTCTTTACGCCGTCGCTTCCGGCTCTGCCTGTGTTCCGGCACAGCTGCCACAAGAGCGACTTACCGTAGGATAAAAAAGGAAGGATCCAAATATGAAATCTATTCTTCTCATTGGCTTAGGCCGTTTTGGCCGCCATATGGCCATGGAGCTGCAAAATCTGCGCCATGAAGTCTGGGCTGTGGATAAAGATGAGCAGCGGGTAAACGATGCTCTGGAGCTGGTCACCAACGCGCAGATTGGCGACAGTACCAATGAGGCCTTTATCGCCTCACTGGGCGTTCGGAATTTTGACCTGTGCGTCGTTGCCATCGGCGACGATTTTCAAAGTTCTCTGGAAACAACTGCCCTGCTAAAAGAACATGGCGCACAATTTGTCCTGGCCCGTGCTGCCAGAGAAGTTCATGCAAAGTTCCTGCTACGCAACGGTGCCGATGATGTCATCTATCCGGAAAAACAAATGGCATCCTGGGCTGCTATGCGCTATAGCTCGGAGCACATTTTCGATTATATTAAACTGACTCCGGATCACGCCATATATGAAACGGATGTGCCTCTATCCTGGGTGGGACGAACCATTGTACAAATCGGTGTCCGTCAAAAATACCACTTCAGTATTTTAGCCACCAAACGAGGCGAAATTCTCAATCCCCTTCCGGGGGCAGAACATCGCTTTCAGACTGGAGAAACCATGTTAATCCTGGGAAGCAACCGGGATGTGCAAAAGTTTCTTCAGCTGTAAACTCCTATCAAATACCAAGGGAGCCTTCCGCTGCCGAACGGAAGGCTCCCTTGGTGTCAAAAAGAGTGTAATTTTTGTATGTACGCAGAAATCAGGGGGATCCATTGCGAAACATACGGAAGCAGTCTTGAAAATGAAGTGCCGCAAACTTTTGGCACCACCGAAAGAACTGTCGGAAAGAACTCCCAACAGAACATTCTTCTACTTTTGCTGTGGTAAATCAAAGACAACGCTCTGCCGGACACTTTCCGCGCGAATGGGCATACTATCCCGAATCACCAATTCCAATCGGCCGTATCCCAATTCCCGAATGAACTGTAAGAGACGACGTTCGTTTTCCGTAATGGGAAACGGTTCTTTTTTTTGCATCGTCTTTCCTCCCTATCAGCAAGTTTATCGTTCATAAAAAATTGCCTATCGGCTTTCCGATAGGCAAAGAAATTCTTCCAAACCACGAATCGAGTACAGGCCGATACGAGCAGCTGCTTTGCGTATCTGACTTATCCGTAACCACGGCTTCACAGTGACCGACTCGCGAGGCTTTTCACCTCATTCCGCATTTGCACAGGCAAAAAAAGCAACCAAATATGTACTTGTTTACTAAAATTATATCACTCTGCCATAACAATGTCAATCCCGGCAGCTGGTTTTTGTCCTTGTGTTTCTGAGTTTATGTAAAGGTAAAACGGTAATGATACCATTACCGTTTTACTGACCATAATCGTTTAGAATGTTTTCTTACAGAAAGACTGACAGTCGGTGCACTGATCCATCTTGGGGTTGGCTTCGTGGGTACCTACTTGAATTTTGTCCAACGAGCAGTAGTTTTCACCGTTGCAGTGATGGGTACAAGAGGTTACGACGCATGCAATGCTCTTATTGGCTTTGTCACAAGTGTTCATGGTTTTTTCCTCCTTTTATTTGTTTATCACAACCTTAGTATGACCGTCATGAGAAAGATTATAGGTGTGAATTTCTGGTAAGGAAGGAAATTCTTTATAGAAACAAAAACCGTTTCCTCATATTGGCATGTAAGTCGGTTTTGTGAAGCCAAGCACCCATTTCGTGTCAAAAATAAGATGGCTCCCTCATCAGTGCAGGACGGTGTTACCATGCCGGAACTGACAGTTTGGAAAATCCTTGTTAAAGCCGTTAGATTATTGGATGAGAGGCTAAACACCCCTTGAAAGAAAGATAGTATGAGGCAAAACTGGCTGGAGAAAAGAATGATGCCTTTCTCCTCAAAAATGCTTTTTAACTGCGTAACACTTCCATGCAAACTGCTATTTGTTTAAACGAATCCTTTTTCATTCTGCTATCAACCATTCCTTAATTAAGGATAGGAAAAAGATACTCGTTCTGTAAAGTTTACCTTTTTCTTCGTGAAAAAGACAAGGAAGATTTTTCCTTTTCGGAAATACTCCGTTTTATGTAAACCAGGATTGAAAGATTATCGAATTTCAAGAAACCAATATCTGCTCAGTGTTGCATTTTTCCCACTTAGATA
>CALXCQ010000035.1 GCA_944386835.1 uncultured Oscillospiraceae bacterium
AATCCAATGCTGATTTGCTTGCCTGCTATAAGAAGGCCAAGGACATTATCCGGTACCGCAACCTGGAAAATGCAGAAGGTTCCGACGGTTTGGACGGCGTTCGTCACAACCTGCGGCTCCTGCGTCAGGAAAATCTGAAAGACACCCGTCTCATCCTGTGCTCCATGGAAGGCGATTATAACTATCCGGATATTGACAAGCTGATGGCAGATCCGGAATATCAGGATGTTATCGACCGCGTTGTCATTACCGCTGAGCCTGGCTATCTGGCAAGATTCACCAGCACCAATCAGGTAGTTTCCTATCAGAGAAGATTCATGAACGCAGTTAACAACGACCAGAAGAAATAAGATAAGCAGTGGTATGGGCTTAAAGCCCATACCACACTGTGTGAGGAGTAATTATGGAACAGAAATTGATGGGTGTATTTGCACCGATTTCCACCCCGTTTTTTGAAAATGGGGACGTTGACTACGCGGGTCTTGCCAGCAACGTAAAGCGTTATGCAGCATCCGGTCTGAAAGGTTATTTGGCTCTGGGTTCCAATGGCGAAAATAAAAGTTTGACCAACGATGAAAAGCTGAAAGTTTTAAAGACGATCATCGACAATAAAGGCGCAGACCAGGTTGTTATGGCGGGCTGTATTTTTGAGTCCACTATGGAAACCATTGCCATGGGTAAGGAAATGGGCAAACTGGGTGCGGACTATCTGACGCTTCTGCCTCCGTGTTATTTTAAAAAGCAGATGACAGATGATGTGCTCTACAAGTATTTTACGGATGTCGCTTCTGCAGTGGAAACTCCCTGCCTGGTCTATAATGCACCCCAGTATGCCGGCGGTGTGGGCCTATCTGTCAACCTGATTAAGCGGTGTGCCACACATCCCAACATTGTGGGTGTGAAAGACAGCTCCACTGGCAATATGGAAGCTATCTTATTCGCTGTGCGGGATCAGTTTACGGTAGTTGCAGGTTCCGTCAACAATTTCTTCCAGGCTATGACTATGGGCGGATCTGGCGGTGTCCTGTCTTTGGCAAACTCTTTCCCCGAAGTAACCGTAGAGCTGTACAAGCTGTTGGTAGAGAAGAAATATGAGGAGGCAATTGCCCTCAACGATAAGCTTCTGCGGATCAACCGTGTTATTGGCGGCGCAGGCGGTGTTGCTGCCGTGAAAGCTGCAATGGATATGAACGGTTTGGTCGGCGAATATCCCAGATTGCCGCTGGTACCCCTGACGGAAGAGCAGAAAGCTGCTCTGCGGGAAAAGCTGGTGGCGTTCGGCCTGTTGAAGTAAACTTATTGAACAAAACAAAGGAGACACAAACATGGCAAAATATGATTTTATGAGCTTTGGTGAAGCAATGGTCCGTTTCACACCTCCTGGACATGACCGTTTGGGTCAGGCAGAAGAATTGCAGTTGGGCATTGCCGCTGCAGAACTGAACTGCTGTGTCAACATTTCCAACCTGAGCCGCGTTTTGCTGAAGCCCACTCTGAAGACCGCTTTTGTGACCAAGCTGGTTGACGCTTGGGACGGCGACTACATCATTAAACATGCCCAGATGCATGGTGTTGACATGTCCAACGTTGTGGTGCAGCCCTACGACAAAATCGGCCGCAATGGTCGTAACGGCAAGTGCTTCATCGAAGTAGGCATTGGCCCCAGACCTTCCTACCAGACCTATGACAGAGGTCATTCCGCTGTTTCCATGATTAAGCCCGGCGACATTGACTGGGAAAAGGTTCTGGACACCCGCTGGTTCCATTCCACTGGTATTGTAACTGCAGTTGGTGAGCATACTGCTTCCGAAGTTCTGGCTGCTTTGAAGGCTGCTAAGAAAAACGGCGCTACTACCAGCTTTGACCTGAACTTCCGCAGCACACTGTGGACAAGAGAAGCTGCACAGGCAGCTATGGTTGATCTGATGCCCTATATTGACGTAATTATTGGTAACGAAGAAGACTTCGAAACCATGTTGGGCATTAAGGCCGACAACACAGATGCCAACTATTCCAAGATCGATCCCCAGTGCTACAAGAAAGTAGCTGAAAAAGTCATGGAGAAGTATCCCAACATTATTGCCGTTGGTAATTCTCTGCGGGAAGTTACTTCTGCTTGCCTCAACAACTGGCAGTGCGTTCTGATGACGAAAAACGGCTATTTTGTATCTCGTAAGTACATGAATGTGGAAATCTACGACCGTGTAGGTGGCGGCGACAGCTTCGCTTCCGGTCTGATTTGGAACATGCTGAACGGCAAGCCGGAGCAGGAGTGCATTGACTTTGCAGCTGCTTACTCTGCTCTTTGCCACACCATCCGTAACGACTGGAACCTGGTTACCACCGAGGAAGCTTATGACGTTATGAAGGGCGGCAGCGCAAGAGTTAAGAGATAATCTGAGCTTTTGCAAATTTAGCAAGACTGTACGGGGCCGGCGATACCGCCGGTCCCGTTACTGCGAAAAGTTTTGGAAACAGGACAATCTCCTCTTTACATTGGCGAATTCCTTTGCTATAATAGTCAAGGTCAAAAGACCGTATGCGCCGGTGGCTCAATGGATAGAGCATCAGATTCCGGTTCTGAGGGTTGGGGGTTCGAGTCCCTTCCGGCGTGCCAGCTCATCACACGTGATGATCACGTGTGATGAGCTTTTTGTTTTATCAATGCATTTTGTGCATATTTCAAAATGTTGATTTCTGCAGGAAGTTAGATTTGTCTTTTGCCCTGTTAGCGCTTTTTCGATGGTGTTTTTGTGCAACAGCTGTTTGCAAAATCGATTTCTGTAAGATGGTTTCCTTTCTGGCAGAATCTTATGTTCACTCCTGGAACATTGGAGAAAAGTTAGCCTTGCTTTGGCATTTTTAGAGATACGGCATGCTTTGTGGTGTGCTGCTGGCTCGTGCTCATCTACCGATCCAGAAGATAAATAGAAATCCAAAGATAGAGGTTGTGTGGTAGAAGTGAGAAAAGCTGTAGATAACCAACAGGGGATAGGTTGGGCACTGACTCAAAGACGAACACCGTGTATGAGCTGGAAGGCAGAGGTCCGGTATGAACTGCAAAGGAAGGGGGGACGATACAGTAAAAGTTTGGTGTCAGCTTCCATGTAAAGGTCAGGGCGCTTCAGGGCCAAGCTGAGCAGCCAACAATGCGTGTGAATGTATTTATGCTAAATTCAGACTCCGGTTTTCTGTTTTGTATGGGTCTTTCCTTTTCCTGTTGTTTCTGCACGAAAGGCGGTAGCGGCCTTTGATCTGGCTATTTTATTGGAAATTGCACGAAAGACAGAGGCGTAGTTTTTCTGATACTGTTTTCCGGCACCATGTTGGTTTGCGGGTCTAAAGCTACATATCCCAGGGCCAGTTTAAAAGCATTTTGCGCCAGATACGTTGTATGTCTTTTGTATGCAATTGGAAGGGCAGCTTCTTGACCGGTGAATATTTAAAGATAGACGCTTCACTGAGCTTTTAAGGGAAAATCCCGGAAAACATTGCAAAAGCGCGAAAAGCCGATATGATGGTACAGATATACGCTGTGCCAGCTTGGCCCTGAATAAAAACTCCCATATTCTGTATAAAAGGAGGGAGTTTCATGGAATTGAAACAAAACTTGTCAAACAATATGAAGACCTTGCGGGCATCGCTTCATCGATCTCTGGAAGAATTTTCAGCCGAAATTGGGATTGGAAAGACAACGCTACAGGATATTGAAGGTGGAAGAAGTAATGCAACATTGGAGACCATTGAAACAATTGCACAGAACTTGGGAATCTCACCTTTAAGTTTATTGGCAGAAAGGGAAGCACCGGAAGAACTATTATTATCTCTGGCAATTTTGAGAATTTCTGAATATTTTTGTAAACTCTCCTACAGTGATCAGCAAGAAGCAGCGAAACACTTCAAAGCTTTTCTTCAGGTGATGGAGCGAGCACAGGTATAGATAGGGTTACAGGGTAAAGTTTTCGTATGAAGGCTAGTGAACTTCAAATGATCTAGTCGAATGCATACTGAGGCGGTAAATGGAAACGTCACTTTTCCTTTTGCATGTGCGCCATAAAATTGAATGAATAGATCTCTATGGAAATTTAAGATAAAATAGGGTTATCGGTTTTGAAGAGAAAATAGCGTGTTACTGAAACGAAGAACAGTAAAACAGGTTCCTATTTGGCAGTGACATGTATATTATAAATATTACAGAGGCTTTCCCTTCCGGGAAAGCCTCTGTTCTGTTTCGGTATCTATAAGTGTAAGGGGAAGGCCGTTTTGGCGAATTTATTTTTGACTGCGACGATATACAAAAGTTTGGAACATAACGACCGTAATCCATCCAATCCCCGTAGCGAGTGCTACAGCTTCCAGTCCCCGTTTGGGAATTAACCAGTAGGAAAGAATAACACGGATTGAGATATGCAATGTGGTTCCCCATACTGGAATTTGAACCATGCCGCTGCCTCGAAAATATCCCACAAAAGCGTTTCCAAAGAAACTGAGCAAGTAGAAAAGAGAGACAACCTGAAGATAATGAATAGCATGGGATGCAGCCGCAGTTCCTGATTCACCTAAAAGGAAGGGGGCAGTATAAGGAGCGGAAAGAGCCATGAGTGTTGAGAGGCTGACACCGAGAACGAACATGAATACAAGACCGGTATAGAAACCACAACGAGCGCGCTCCCGATTACCAGCTCCTATGTTTTGTGCCACAAAAATGCTAACAGCCTCACCACAGCTGGTACTGAATGAATTGATAAAGCCTTCAATACGAGTGGCAGCGGTGTAGGCGGAAATACCGTCAATTCCGGTGGTATTGACAGCACCTTGCACCAGAAGTTTGCCAATATAAAGACTGGACTGATGCAGGGCGGAGACTGCACTATAATTAAAAACCCGTTTTAGAAGGGGGCCGTTATAATAGAAATCAGCCTTGCCAAAAAGCAGGTTGGTAAGTTTACTCCGCATATAGAGAAAACAAGTAAAAGCTGCAAGAAATTGGGCGATAATTGTTGCCCAGGCGGCTCCAGCAATTCCCCAACGAAAGATTGCTACAAAAAGGTAGTCCAATACCAAATTTCCCAACATAGCTCCTGCCAGGATAAAGAGTGCGGCCTGTGTATTACCTACAGCTCGCAGTGTTGCAGCGCAGTAGTTGTATAGGAAGGTACAAATTAAACCACCAAAAATTATGTTCAAATAAATCCGGGCGAACTGAGCCACGTCAGGGGGAGTTTGCATCCATTTTAAAAGGAAAGGCTGTATTAAAATGGACAGGCCGCTAAGACATATAGTAAAGATACTGCCTGTAGTTACAGACAAAAACCCTGCATTTCGAAATCCGGTATCATCTTTTCTGCCGTATAATTGTGCAAGAACAATAGAAATTCCGGTACAACAGCCGCTTAAAATAAAAATAAATAAATTCATCACAGTACCAGCGACACCAATTGCGGCGAAAGCAGTTTGGCCAACATACCTGCCGATGATAAAAGCGTCGATGGTATTGTATAATTGCTGCAAAATGCTGCCAATTAATAATGGCAAAGCGATTGTTGCCAAAGGACGGGCAATCGGCCCACTGGTCAAATCATTTGTATGCATAAAATCGCCTCCTATGGTGGGAGCTATACGAATTTCAGTATAGAAGATAGAAGGTGTATTGTAAAGGGCGGTTTCCTCTTTTGCGCTGCCTTTATAAAAGAAAACGCCGGGCTGGCTAATACCATCACGACGTTTCTTTTTCAGCGAAATTCAAATAGTTTGGAAACAGGAATATCCAGAGCCGTTGCAATATCCAAAAGAGCTGCTACACTTGGGGCTGCTGCTGCAGTTTCTATCTTTTGAATATGGTTGCGGCTATAGGAGGTCATCTCTGCCAGCTCTTCCTGGGTAATGCCCCGCTCCTTGCGATAATGCAAAATATTTAAGCCGATTTGTATATAAGATTTGTAATGTCTTGTGTCCATTTCCCATCCCTCCGCAACTCATAGTTTATATAAGAATATCCGAAAATTAGACAAATCAAAAAAACGTAAATGCACCATAATAAAGCGCATTGGAACAACACTGGGATTATACATAAATTATTCTCATAATGCAATGGCTGTGCATATCGATAGACCTGAGTGGGAAAAACAAGGCCACAGGAAAACCCTGTCAAAACGGCCATTTTGTTGCAACATATACCCTACGTTCCGGAAAGTCTTGACGAAAGAAGAAAAAGTGGGTATAATACACTGAATAATTATGGAAAAATGACCTGAAATTTGTAGGATTAGGAGCGAGTGAGTATGCACTGGTCAGAAAAAATTGCACAAGAAATCGTGGCAAGAAGACCGGATAAAGAGGAATATGTCTGTGCAGCGGGAATTAGTCCCTCAGGTTCGATTCATATTGGCAATTTCCGTGATGTTGCAACCAGCTATTTTGTGGTAAAAGCCCTGCGAAAAATGGGTAAAAAGGCACGGCTGCTTTTTTCGTGGGATGAGTATGACCGTTTGCGAAAGATTCCGGTGAACGTAGCCAGCGTAAAAGACCATATGGAGCAGTATATCGGTTATCCCTATGTAGATGTGCCAAATCCCTTTGATGATGGTGCTCCTAATTATGCCAAACATTTTGAAAACGAGTTTGAAGATTCCATGGCGAAGTTTGGAATTGATATGGATTATCGGTATCAGGCGGAAATGAACCGTTCTGGAAAATACGCCCAATATGTGATCCATGCACTCAAAAAGCGGGGAGAAATTTTTGATATCCTTGACAGTTTCCGGACACAGGAAGCGCAAGCGGGTGAACGGGAAGCTTACTATCCTGTCAGTATTTATTGCCCGGAATGTCACAAAGATACTACCGCGATTACCGAGTTGTCCGAAGATTGTACGAAAGCAGAGTATCACTGTGCATGTGGTTATCATGGGCAGTTTGATTTTACCAAGGATTTCAATTGTAAGTTGGCTTGGAAAATAGACTGGCCCATGCGGTGGTTATATGAAGGTGTGGACTTTGAACCAGGTGGAAAAGACCATGCCAGCCCTACTGGAAGCTATCAGACTTCGAAAATCATTTCCAAGGAGATTTTTGGCTATGAGCCGCCAGTTTTCCAGGGATATGAGTTTATAGGAATTCGGGGGACAACGGGGAAAATGTCAGGGTCTTCCGGTCTCAATTTGACGCCCGGAACACTTTTGAAATTATACCAACCGGAAGTCATTTTATGGCTTTATTCCAAGACAGAGCCAACCAGAGCCTTTGATTTCTGTTTCGATGATGGTATTTTAAAACAGTACTTTGAGTTTGACCGTATGTATGATGCGGTTGCGGAAGGAAAAGCCGATGAGCTGACCCAAGCGATTATGTATAACTGTACCGTGGGAAACCGGGTTGTGAAGACGGTTCCGATGGGCCTTTTAGTACAGATGGGCAGTGTGGTGGATTTTAATATTCCCATGTTGGAGACAGTATTTGAAAAAATCGGAACGCCTTACAAAGAGGCGGATTTTGCAGATCGTCTAGACCGTGCTAGATTTTGGTTGGAACAGTGCAGTCCGGAAAACGTCAACCGTCTTCGGCAGTATCGTAACTGGGATGTGTATGAGACTTTCAACCAAGAAGAAAAGCAAGAAATTGCAATGTTGCATGCGTATTTGTCACAAGATGGCTATACTCTGGAAGAACTGAACACTGCAATCTATGGAATTCCCGCGCAAATTTTCAATTTGAAGCCTGGAGATAAAGAATTGAAAAATCTTCAAGGGACATTTTTCAAACATGTATACCAACTTCTCATTGATAAGGAGCGGGGGCCCCGCCTGTATTTGTTCTTGTTTGCTGTGGATAAAAATCGTTATCTCCATCTGTTGGACTTTTCCACACCCAAGCGGGCAGAAGAAACACCGGTTATGGTAGAGCCCGAAATCATCGAGCCGGTTGAAACACCGGCAGTTATGGGGGAGCCGGACCCGGTGGAACCAGTACGGCCGGAAATTGATATTGACTATTTTTCCAAATTGGATTTACGGGTTTGCAAGGTTGTCAAATGCACTGAAATTCGGAAATCTCAAAACTGTCTTAAGCTGACATTGGACGATGGGATTGGCGAGCGGGTCATTGTATCCTCTATTAAACACGAATACACCCCTGAGCAGCTGATCGGGAAAAAGATCATTGTAGTTGCCAATTTGAAGCCTGCCAGGTTTAGCGGTGTTACAAGTCAGGGAATGCTATTGGCCGGGACGAATGGAGCTTGCGGGTGCAAAGTGATTTTCGTGGACGATGCCATTCCGGTTGGTACTCGTATCCAATAAACGAAAGACAGAAATAAAAAATAGTGTAAATGTGTAAATTAAAGTCTTCTTGGTAACCCTTATTAAGGAAGACATTCAAAAGGACATGCAGGAACGTTACCTGATTTCCGGTATCGGGAAAAAGGCTTTCGGGGGGATTGCTTCCACTACTGTTCCGGGTTTGTTGATCGCTTATTACCCAGAAGCGAAAACAGGGGTGGAGAGATTGTTTCAGACTGCGTTTGCCCCGTGGTTTTTGATTTGTTCTATACCGCATTGCAACCTGGAGTGGCAAAGTGTGACCTTTTGACAGAGTATGAGAATCCGCTGTAAGAGCTGTCATTTCAGGTGGTCTTTTGGGAAGCCTGTTGTTTATATGTTGGAAGGAAAAGGAGGAAGTCCTTGTGGAGAAAGTTAAAATTTCAGATTCTGTTTTGTATCTGGGCGTGAACGACAAGACGATAGATCTCTTTGAAAGTCAGTATCAGGTGCCGAACGGCGTGACGTATAATTCTTATTTAATTTTGGATGAGAAAGTCGCCATTATGGATACGGTAGACCGGCGCGCTACAGAACAATGGCTTGCCGATTTGGATGTAGCCAGAGCGGGACGGGACCCTGATTATCTCATTGTGTCTCATTTGGAACCAGATCATGCTGCCAACATCCAAAACCTATGTCAGAGATTTCCACAAATGCAGGTAGTCTCTAATTGCAAAACCTTCGCCATGCTGCCTCAGTTTTTTACCATTGATTTGTCTGAGCGTTCCCTTGTGGTAAAAGAAGGTGAAACGCTGAATTTGGGAAAACATACTTTGCAATTTTTTATGGCACCTATGGTTCATTGGCCGGAAGTGATGGTGACATACGAACAAACGGAAAAGATTTTATTTTCGGCCGACGGATTTGGAAAATTTGGCACATTAGACGTAGAGGAACCGTGGGAGGATGAAGCACGGCGGTATTATATCAATATCGTAGGTAAATATGGCGCACAAGTACAGGCACTGCTAAAAAAAGCTGCAACGCTGGACATTGAGACCATTTGTCCGCTCCATGGGCCGATTCTGAAAGAAAATTTGGGATTCTACTTGGATAAATACCAGACCTGGAGCAGCTATGTGCCCGAAGAAAAGGGAATTGTTGTAGCATATGCTTCCATTCATGGGAATACGGCCCAGGCGGCCCAAAAGCTGGCGGCCATGTTGCAGGAAAAAGGGGAAACCGTTTTGGTCTATGATCTGGCCAGATCGGATATGGCGGAAGTTGTAGCGCAGGCATTTCGCTACGACAGGCTGATCTTGGCGGCAGCATCTTATGACGGAGGAATTTTCCCGGTTATGGAAGACTTCCTATGCCATCTTAGGAGCAAGACATTCCGGAATCGGACGGTGGGCCTGATGGAAAATGGCTCTTGGGCACCCAGTGCCGGAAAAGTTATGAAGAGTTATTTGGAAGGAATGAAGGATATTACCCTGTGTCAAACTATGGTGTCGATTCGTTCCACAATGAAGGCTGATACTTTGGAGACTATGAAAGTCTTGGTGGAGGAAATAACCAATCGCTAGTAAATGTCAAAGCGCTGGGATTTTTGAATCCCGGCGCTTGTTTTTTGTATAAAAAATGAAGTCGGATTTTGTTGCATTTAGCGAATCCTGCACCTATAATGGAGACAGTTTTCATGAGGTAAAGGATGGAGAACTATGGAACAGTCCCAAATTAACTGCCTTGTTTTAGATTTAGACGGTACTACCTTAGACGCAGATGGAAAAGTCAGCCCCAGAACGCAAAGAGCTTTGGAAAATGCAATTGCGCAAGGCATGTATGTGGTGATAGCCAGTGGCCGTGCCTATCAGACTTTGCCGGAGGATCTTATGGCAATCCCGGGCATTGCCTATGCGGTAACTTGCAATGGTGCCAGCGTTTATCATGTACCTACTGGAAAACGGGTGCACGGGTTCTTTATCCCGCCGGAGGCAGTGGATCAGATCTTACAAGTTACCAAAGAATTACCGGTAGCCTATGAGGCTTTTGTAGACGGGATTGCCTATACGGATTGGGAGTATGTTAAGAATCCGGAGAAATATGCTGCTTCACAATGGACGCAGGCGTATATTCAAAAAACCCGGACCATTGTACCGGATATGCGGATTTTTTTACAGGAGAATCGGGAACAGCTGGAAAGTGTTGAACTGGTGGTTGCCAATTCTCATTTAAAAGAAGAGGTTTGGAACCGGCTGTGTAAAATTATTCCGGAGATTTATATAACTTCATCCGAGAAAACCCTGGTGGAAGTTTCCCATATCAATTGTGGCAAAAAGGCAGGCATGGAATATGTTCTTCAAAAGCTGAATCTGACAAATGAGCAGGCTGCAGCATTTGGTAATGGTGACAATGATTCGGAAATGATTGCCTATGCAGGGCTGGGCGTTGCGGTTGCCAATGCCACTACAGCTTGCCGGAAAGCTGCAAAACTGATCACTGGAACCAACCAGGAAGATGGTGTGGCACAGGTGATTGAAGGATTGCTCAAAGGAAACTTGTCACAGCAGGCGTATACTTACATTGTCCAATGTGCCGATGGGAGCCTATATACAGGCTGGACATATGACCTGGAAGGGCGTATGGCGCGCCATAATACGGGAAAAGGCGCCAAGTATACAAAAGGACGCAGCCCGGTTAATTTGGCATATTATGAAGCGTACTTATCGAAAGAAGCGGCTATGCGCAGGGAATATCAGATAAAACAATTGTCCAGAAGTGAAAAGTTAAAATTGCTGCAAAAGTAAGAACGCCTCTCCTTAGTTGGAGAGGCGTTTTTTCTTCGGCAAAAAGCGCAGAGATGATTCGGTAAAATGGAATCTTGAGTAGGGCGAGTTAGATTTTTACAAACACTACATGAGGAAGTGGGAATTACGATGAAAAGGACGCAGCAAGATGAGCTGGCTGCTTTTTCTGCAGGAGAGGCACAACGCGCCTTTACTGTTCTGGGATGTCATCCAGCAAAAGAAGGTGATTTGCCTGGCTACCGATTTCGAGTTTGGGCGCCAAAGGCAAGAAAAATCAGTGTAGTTGGAGATTTTAATAAGTGGGATCCCAACCAGTTACCACTACAACAAGTTGCAGGAGGAATTTGGGAGGGGTTTTCTCCGCATGCAAAAGAATTGGATGCATATAAATATTATATCGTTCAGGAAAGTGGCCAGATTGCCTATAAGACAGATCCGTTTGCCACAGCTTATACCAAGCTTCCAGATACATCCTCTTTGGTATATTCTCTGAAGCAGTTCCACTGGCATGATCAGGCCTATTTCCGAAGAAACCGACACAAGAAAAATTTGCAAAGACCTATTAATATTTATGAACTCCATCTTGGCAGTTGGCGCAGAAAGCAAAACGGGGAAGTCTATACCTATGAGGAATTGGCATCTGAATTAATCAAGAAAAAAAAAAAGATGGGGTATACGCACGTTGAATTTCTGCGAATTACAGAGCACCCTTACGGCCCATCCTGGGGATATCAGGTGACGGGATATTTTGCACCGACAGCCAGATATGGGGATCCGAATGGGCTAAAGACTCTAATTGACCAATGCCATCAGTCGGGAATCGGCGTCATTTTAGATTGGGTACCCTCTCATTTTCCGAAAGATGCCCATGGCCTGTATGAATTCGACGGAAGTTGTCAATATGAGCCGTCTGATCCCTTAATGAACGAACATCCGGACTGGACTACAAGGGTTTTTGACTACAGCAAGCCGGAAGTACAGTCATTCTTAATATCCAGCGGTGTTTTTTGGTTGGAAGAATATCACTTTGACGGCCTGCGGGTAGATGCGGTGGCCTCTATGCTTTATTTGGATTATAACCGAAAACACTATACACCTAACAAGTTCGGGGGCAGGGAAAATCTGGACGCAATTACCTTTTTAAAAAAACTCAATCGAGCGGCATTTGCAGTGAGAAAGAGTGTATTGATGATTGCCGAGGAGTCCACGACATTTCCACTTGTGACGAAACCGGACTACGATGGTGGTCTTGGCTTTTTGTTTAAATGGAATATGGGATGGATGAATGACAGCTTCCGATATCTGGCATTAAATCCTATTGAAAGGAACAGTTATCATCATTATCTGAATTTTCCCATGACTTATGCCTATTCTGAGAATTTTATTTTACCCTTATCCCATGATGAAGTAGTCCACGGGAAGAAATCTATGATTGATAAGATGCCCGGCACTTATGATGAGAAATTCAGTAGTCTGCGTATGTTTTATGGTTACCAAATGGCACATCCTGGGAAAAAATTGAACTTCATGGGTAATGAGTTTGCGCAGTTTTTGGAATGGAGAGAAGACCGGGAATTGGATTGGTTCCTGCTAGACTATGAAAGACATCATCAGATGCAAGCCTTTGTACGGGATTTGAATTTTTTCTATCTGAAAATGCGGCCGTTATGGGAAAATGATGAAAATTGGGACGGTTTTCAGTGGATTCATCCAGATGATGCATCTCATAACGTGCTTTCTTTTTTACGCTGGGACCGGAAGGGCAATGGAATCCTGGTGTTATGCAACTTTTGCCCCCTTTGTTGGCAGAACTATTTGGTAGGTTTGCCGCGTTACGGAACCTATTCTCTCCTACTATCCAGCGATGAAAAAGAGTATGGCGGACTGGGTTTTGCGGAAAAGAGAGTCAGATCGCAAATTCAGAAGGAACGTGGATTTGAACAGAGCGGATATTTCTGCCTCCCACCCTTAAGCACGCTTTATTATACGGTGCCGAAGCAGACAGCACCTATGCAATCATCAGAAAAGGAGAAAAATTGTGAAATTTCAGAAAAAACACTGTGTAGCGATGTTATTGGCCGGCGGTCAGGGAAGTCGGTTGCGTGTACTGACGCAGACCACTGCAAAACCGGCGGTCCCATTTGGAGGCAAGTATCGAATCGTTGATTTTCCACTATCCAACTGCGTCAATTCCAATATTGATACTGTGGGAATCCTGACCCAGTATCAGCCACTGGAATTGAATGAATACATTGGAAATGGACAGCCTTGGAATCTAAACCGTGCGCATGGTGGTGTGCAGATTTTGCCGCCCTATTCCAGGAGTAAAAAATCAGAATGGTACAAGGGAACTGCAAATGCGATCTATCAGAATTTCTCTTTTATTGGACGCTATCAGCCGGAGTATGTACTGATATTATCCGGAGATCATATTTATCAAATGCAGTACGATGACATGTTGCGGGCTCACGAAATAGCAGGTGCTGACTGTACGATAGCAGTGCGGCAAGTACCACTGGAAGAGGCGTCACGGTTTGGGATTGTCAATGCCAGACAGACGGGAGAGATTTATGAATTTGAGGAAAAGCCGAAACAACCAAAGAGCAATTTGGCCTCTATGGGAATTTATATTTTCCGGTGGGATATTCTACAAAAGGCATTGGAAGAGGACGAAAACAGGCCGAATTCTTCTCATGATTTTGGGAAGGATGTATTACCACAACTATTAAAAGAGGGAAAGCGTCTTTTTGCATACCAGTTTCATGGTTATTGGAAAGATGTAGGAACGATTGAAAGTTTGTGGCAAGCCAACATGGATTTACTGGGTCCGGAACCCAAATTCGCTTTAGTAGGAGAAGGGCATAAACAAATCTTCTGCCGCAACGAAGCATGGCCATGCAGTTTCCTGGGGAGAGGGGCAGAAATAGATCAAAGCTTGGTAGCAGAGGGATGCGAGATCGATGGAAAAGTGTATCACAGTGTGATCTCGACTGGTTGTCAGGTAGAAGCAGGCGCTGTGATTGATCACAGTGTGATTATGCCTAATGTAACGGTGAAGGCAGGGGCAAAGATTCTGTATTCCATTATTGCAGAGGATTGTGTGATTCACGCAGAGGCAGAAATTGGACAGATGCCTGTTTCCGAAGAATTTCCTTTCATTAGTGTCGTCGGAAAAGAAATGGAAATTGGAGCCAGAGTTTGTATAAAGGCTGGAGAAATCGTAGAGCGGGAGGAAACGCCGTGAAAGGAATGGGCATCATTTTTTCCAATATTTATGACAAATATCTTGGAGAGCTGACAGATCATCGCACTGTGGCATCTTTACCTTTTGGGGGACGATATCGCCAAATCGATTTTATACTTTCCAATATGCGAAATTCCGGAATTTCACAGGTAGGTATCGTGACCAAATACCACTATCAATCCCTGATGGATCACTTGGGCTCAGGGCAAGACTGGGATTATACCATACAAAAAGACGGGCTGAGTTTGTTGCCCCCGTTTGCCAATAGCCACGATGGCGTCTACAGGGGAAAATTGGAGGCCCTGCATAATGCGCTGCCGTTTTTGACCGATGCAGAGGCGGAGTATGTAATTTTATCGGACAGTGTAGTGCAGAGTGCCATTGACTTTCGGAAGGTCCTTCAAAGTCACATTGCTTCAGGTGCAGAAGTTACTGTTGTGGCAGTACCGGGAAGAGCGGACGGGAAACGTGTGTTGCCGTTTGCTGTCCGATGTGATGCAGATGGGACTGTGACAGATGTGGCCATTGAATATGCCGCACCGAAAGATTTTTTGTGCGGAACGGGCATGTTTATCATTGGCAGACAGTTTTTAATCAAAGCTATTGAACAAACTGTTTCCCGGGGACAATATCATTTGGAAAAGGATTTCATTCAGCGCCAATATTACCAAAATGGACTGAAGCTTCATGTCTATCGATTTGACCAAGTAGCTCTGTTTAACAGCAGTATCTTAGAATATTATCAGAACAACTTGGCCTTACTACGTCCAGAAATACGCAAAGGGCTTTTTCAAGGTGAATCTACAATTTATACAAAGATTCACAATCAGGTCCCGGCTTATTACAGCAAGACAGCTCAGATCACAGACTGCCTTGTGGCAGACGGATGCTATTTAGAAGGAAGTGCAGAACAAAGCATTCTTTTTCGGGGTGTGCGATTGGGAAAATATGCTTCTGTTAGCCGCAGTGTTATCATGAAGGGCGTCACGATTGAACAGGGCGCTGTTTTGGACTGTGTGATTTTAGACAGTGACGTGACAGTACGGAAACATGCCATTTTAAAGGGGACACCAGAGCATCCTGTAGTGGTGAAAAAGGGGGAAACAGTATGAGAGTTGTTATGGCTGCGGCAGAGGCAGTACCATTTGCCAAAACCGGAGGCCTGGCAGATGTAATAGGAGCTTTGCCACAAGCGCTTGCCAGATTGCCGGATACACAGGTCAGTGTGTTTCTGCCCTATCACCGAGTGATTCGTGAAAATCCCAGTGTCCACACACAGTTCCTTTTATCATTCCCAGTGGATTTGGCATGGCGACGGCAGGCGGTAGGACTTTTTTTATGGAAAGGGTCCACAGACGCCTGCCGTATCTATTTTTTAGATAACCGGCAATACTTTGACCGAAATACTCTATATGGAGAGATAGATGATGGAGAGCGATATGCTTTTTTTTCCAAAAGTGTCTTGGAGGCCTTGGTGAAAATGGCTTATCAGCCGGATGTCATACAATGCCATGACTGGCACACTGCATTGATTCCTGTATTCTTACAAGGGTTTTATCGAGGATGTTTTCCCAGTGTGAAAACTATTTTTACCATTCACAATATCTTGTTTCAGGGGTGGGCGGATTCCTATTTTTGTGCAGACGTGCTGGGACTGCCGGAGTCCTATACTGCACTGTTAAGGCACAAAGGTGCCATAAACTTTATGAAAGGAGCCATCGTCAGTGCTGATAAAGTGACGACGGTATCTCCTACGTATGCACAGGAAATTCGTTATGCTTATTTTGGCGAGGGCTTATCGGAACTACTGTGCAGGTATGGCCATAAACTTTCCGGAATACTGAACGGAATTGATGAGGAAATTTGGAATCCATCCAGGGATATCCGGATTTTTTCTCCTTTCACGCCGGAGAACCTAGAGGGGAAGCGGGAAAATAAGCGCCGGTTGCAGCAGCGGCTACAGCTGCCCCAGAAAGAACATACACCAGTTTTGGCTATGATTACCCGCTTGACGGAACAAAAGGGAATTGATCTTCTGCAATGGATTTTACCGGGCCTCTTGCAAGAGGATGTCCAGCTTATTGTTCTGGGAACAGGAGAAAGCCGATATGAGCGATATTTTGCCCAGATGCAACACCTATATCCGGAAAAACTTTCTGCAAATTTATTCTTTGGTGGGGATTTGGCAAATCAGATTTATGCAGGTGCAGATTGCTTTTTAATGCCGTCGCGTACAGAACCTTGCGGTATCGCGCAAATGATTGCCATGCGATATGGCACCGTCCCGATTGTACATGAAACAGGAGGATTAAAAGATACGGTTCCGGCCTATAATATCTGTACGGAAGAAGGCAGTGGATTCACATTTCAGAGTTATAATGCCGATGACTTTCTGGACGCTGTCAAGCGCGCTCTCACATGCTACTGGGAAAGCCCAGAACAATGGCACAGACTTGTGAAACAAAATATGACTCGATCCTTTGGATGGGAAGATTCTGCACAGGCTTACAAAAAGCTGATGGAAGATCTGTGCCAAAATCATGAAAGATAGGAAGGGATATCAGCTTGGATTTGGATCTTTACGGGCAACTTACACAAACTATGGAATATCTATTTGGCATCCCCATGGAGCAAGCGACACAAAAGCAAGCGTACCTGGCAACCTGCACGGTAATTCACCAAATACTCCATAAAAAGCAAAGAGATTTTTCTGCCACACAAAGAAAGTTGGGTAAAAAACAAGTTTATTACTTATCAATGGAATTTTTGGTGGGAAAAAGTCTAAAAAACAATCTGTTTCAATTGGGACTGACGGAACAGATGGAGCGGGCTCTCGGAAATGCAGGAATCTCCTTACAGAGTTTAATGGATATGGAACCGGATGCAGGCATTGGGAACGGAGGACTCGGACGGTTAGCTGCTTGTTATTTGGATGCCATGGCCAATGTGAACTACGGTGCCACTGGTTTTTCCATTCGTTATGAATTTGGAATTTTTCGGCAAAAAATCATCGATGGATGGCAGATGGAATTTCCCGATGATTGGCTTTCTTTGGGTGATGTATGGCTACAGCCCAGAAAAGAAGATGCAGTGGAAATCACATTTGGGGGAAAGGTTCGCCATTTTCTCCAAAACGATCGGTTTTGTTCAGAGGTGATAGATGGAGAAAGAGTGTTGGCTGTACCGTATGACATGTATATACCGGGCTATCAAACAGGCAGCGTCAACACCTTAACTTTATGGTCAGCTACCAGCCTGGACGGATTTGATATGGCGGCATTTTCTCGGGGAGATTATTTGCAGGCTCTTGAGAAAAATACCCAAGCAGAAGTGATTTCCAAGGTGCTTTATCCTGCGGATGACCATATGAATGGGAAACGTCTCCGTTTGCGGCAGCAGTATCTACTGGTCAGCGCTTCTGTACAGAGCATTCTCAACGGGCATTTCAGACAATACGGTACTGTCCACAATTTACCACAAAAAGCGGCTATTCATATTAATGACACCCATCCAGCCTTGTGTGTTCCAGAACTCATGCGGATACTTTTGGATCAATATCAACTTTCCTGGGAAGAAGCTTGGGAGATTACAGGGCAAACCCTTTCTTATACGAATCATACCGTAATGGCAGAGGCTCTGGAGCATTGGCCGGTAGAACTGTTTTCCCAACAACTGCCAAGAATTTTTGAAATTGTCCAGGAAATCGACAGACGGTTACGTATGCAGTTGCAGAAGAATCCTTCCCTTTGCGGAGAAAAGCTGGATCAAATGGCACCTCTTGCCAATAACGAAGTACAAATGGCCAATTTGTGTCTGAGTGTGTGCCATAAGATCAATGGAGTTTCCGAGCTGCATACCCAAATCCTGAAACAGGGGATTTTTTCTGAGTACGCCAGGCTACAGCCCCAAAGGTTTGTCAATGTGACCAACGGCATCACTTATCGCCGTTGGTTGTGTCAGGCCAATCCTGGATTGACCCGGTTTCTTACGGACTTAATAGGCCCGGGGTTTTATCAGAAAGCGACGGAACTGGAAAAGCTGGAAGCATATCAGTCAGATAAAGGTGTTTTAGAGAAGCTGGCCAGTATCAAACAGGACAATAAATTGCGGTTGACCCAGTATATTTTGAAAGCCAATGGAGTGTCCGTTGATCCCTACTCTATTTTTGATTTGCAGGTAAAGCGATTGCATGAATACAAAAGGCAGCTTCTAAATATTCTGCATGTCCTGGCGCTCTATTGTGAGATAAAAGAAAATCCAGGAAGAGATTACCAGCCCAGAACTTTTTTGTTTGCAGCAAAAGCTTCCGCTGGCTACGCGATGGCCAAAAAGATCATAAGCCTGATCGTGACAGTTTCGGAGCTTTTGCAGGCAGATCCACAAGTACGGCAGATGCTCCAAGTAGTTTTTCTGGAAGATTATAAAGTATCATTGGCGGAAATTATGATTCCGGCAGCTGAGATTTCTGAGCAGATTTCTGTTGCAGGAAAAGAGGCATCCGGAACAGGCAATATGAAGCTGATGCTCAATGGTGCAGTGACGTTGGGGACTCTAGACGGAGCCAATGTGGAGATTCTGGAAGCGGTTGGCCGAGAGAACATGTTTGTATTCGGAAAGACAGCAGAAGAAGCGCAAAGTTTATGGCAAGGAGGTTACCAGCCCAGGGAGTTTTTAACACCAGAATTGGAGAACGTATTGTCTATGTTACAAAAAGGTCTCATGGGGCGGAAATTTGGTGACATTGTGGATTCTTTGCTCACAGACCGATTCGGCCATGCCGATCCCTATCTAACGGTAGCCGATTTTGCAAGCTATTGTCAGACCCAGAGAACCGTGGAACAGACGTATGGGGAACGAGAAAAGTTTTTACAAATGAGCCTGAAAAATATTGCCCATGCAGGCCGCTTTTCAGCTGATCAGGCTATTAGAAACTATGGGCATATGATTTGGGGACTGGAGTAAATAAATGGAACTGCCAATTCTATATAACAGCCGTCAGGAGGAATTCAAGAAGCCTTTCGGGACCGTCAAAGAGGGGGAAACGGTCAGAATAGCCATACAGATACCGATAGCATATGACAGCAAAAAGGTGGATTTAGTAGTTGAAGATGACCAGGGGCAGATTGTCCAGAAGTACCCATTGCATAAAAGAGACTTAAAAAAGGAATATGAAGTTTGGACAGTGACGTTTTCTCTGGGAAAAGGCCTCTATTACTATTATTTTTCAATCTTGACAGCAAGAACTCAGGTATTTGTATGGAAAGCGGGAACAGAAACGACACTGACAGATGGCGGAAAGTGGCAGCTGAGTGCGGTTACAAGAGAACAACAAGTTCCTGCGTGGATACAAGGACGGGTCATGTATCAAATTTTTCCGGACCGGTTTTACAGAAAAGGACAGTGTGTCCTTACGGAAAAACTCCGACCGTTTTCCATCCATAAAAATTGGGAAGAGGAGCCTGCGTGGAGGCCAGACAGAAATGGGCGCGTTCTCAACAATGATTTTTTTGGAGGAAATCTCCGGGGAATCCAAGAGAAATTAGGATATTTACAGTCACTGGGCGTGGAAATTCTATACCTAAATCCCATTGTCAAGGCATTCTCCTCTCACCGGTATGATACCTGCGATTTTAAAGCCGTAGATCCCATGCTGGGAACAACTGAAGATTTTCGGGCTCTGTGTCAGGCAGTCCACAGTCGTGATATGCGGATCATTCTGGATGGGGTGTTTTCCCATACAGGCAGTGATAGTATATATTTTGATCGACATTGCCGCTTTGGAAATGGAGCAGTATCCAATCCGCAGTCTCCCTACCGAAAATGGTATAATTTTATTCAGTATCCAGAGGTGTACCAAAGCTGGTGGGGAATCGATACTTTGCCTTCTATCAATAAATCAGAAGCAAGTTATCTGGAATTTTTAGCCGGTGAGGATGGAGGCGTTGTTGGCCACTGGTTAGCATTGGGAGCAGATGGTTTTCGGTTGGACGTCGTGGATGAACTGCCGGATGCTTTTTTGCAGAAGCTCAGGGACAGAATCCGCAATATCAATCCCCAGGCTGTTTTAATCGGGGAAGTCTGGGAGGACGCATCCAATAAAATCGCCTATGGAGTCAGAAGGCGGTATTTTGTTGATGGGCTTCTGGATGGCGTTATGAATTACCCCTGGAGGAATGCAATTCTACGGTATGTTATGGGGGAAGACGATGGAAGCGGTTTCAGCGAACAAGTTATGTGCCTGGCAGAAAACTACCCAACAGAACAACTGATGGGTTCCATGGTAAGTTTGTCTACCCATGACACAGCCAGAGTTCTGACAGCTCTGGCGGACCCTTTCCAGGGCAGTCGGGAAGAAAAGGCTACGCGCAGGCTTTCCCTGGGAGAAAGGGCTCTGGCTGTTGAACGGGAACTGGCGTCAGCATTTTTACAATTCTTCCTGCCTGGAAACAGTTGTATTTATTATGGTGATGAAATAGAGATGGAGGGATTTGAAGATCCCTTTAACCGAAGAACGTATCCATGGGGAAGCAAGGAAAGTCAGTTGTTGCCTTTCTATAAGAAACTGGCAGATATCAAAAAAAGTCAGCCAACGCTGCAAAGGGGAGATATCCATGTAACTGGGGGAAACGGACGGGTACAATTGCGGCGACAGTGGCAGGGACAGACAGTTTGCGGTTGGTTGAATCTCAGCCATGAACCGTGGAGTATCGAGCCATGGGGTGAGGAGCTTATCGCCTATCAGACGTATGAGGACAATGATCAAAGAATCCTGGAACCCAAGGGATTTTTTGGGGCAGTAAAGGGAAAACCCGGCATCTGAATTGTAGATGCCGGGTTTTGTTTCTGTGGGAAAATATCACTTGCAAAATAAATTGCCTTGGTTTAGGATGGTTGGTGGAGAATTTAGGGATGTGGAGGCCTGCATAACATGATGATTGCAGCTGGAATCTGCGTGTTTATCCTGGCAATGATTATCTGTCTTGCCCTGGGACAGCCCATGCTCTACGCAATGAGCCTTGGCTTGGTTATTTTTATCCTATTGGGGCGGTCCATGGGATATTCGCTGATTACACTTGTGAAAATGTCTCTGCGAAAATGCGCCCAAGCGCTGATTGTTTGGCGAATTTTTTTCTATATTGGCATGATGACCGGCCTTTGGCGGGCCAGCGGGACAATTGCCTATGTAATTGTTTATGGAATCAATATCATACCTCCGTCGGTGTTTGTCCTGGCGGCTTTTCTTCTCTCGGCAGTTATGAGCATGATGATCGGTACGTCTTTTGGCGTCACCAGCACAGTAGGAGTTATGTTGATTGCCATTGCTCGCTCCGGCGGCGTCAACGAGCTGGTGGTGGCAGGCGCTATTATCTCTGGAGCATTCTTTGGCGATCGGTGTTCACCGGCATCTTCCTGCGCCAGCTTAATCGCGGCCATTACCGGAACCAAGCTCTATACAAATATTAAGCAATTGTTGAAAACTGCTGTTTTGCCCACAGCAATTCTTCTGGTCTTATATGGAATCTTGTCAAGAATTCACCCGATTACGACGATTGATGCCACATTGTTGCAGAGTTTACAGTCACAATTCAACTTACAGGGATGGGTGTTGCTTCCGGCTATTTTTATGTTGGTATTACCGCTGTGCAAAGTACCAGTTCGTATTGCCATGGCATGCAGCGTGATCAGCAGTTTAGGCTTAACGGTATTTTTTCAGGGAAATTCTCTTTGGGAAGCAATTAAAATTGCTGTGATGGGGTATACACCACAAGGGGCCTTGGCGGGTGTTTTATCCGGCGGGGGACTTATCTCAATGGTAGAAGCCAGCATTATTGTAATGGTTACCAGCTGTTATTCCGGGATCATTGAAGGAACGGATATGCTAAAGAGCGTTTCTGATTTATTGGCAAAAGTGGCGGGAAAAATCGGCGCCTTTCTTACCATGGCGTTGGTTAGTCTCCTGTATTCTATGATTTTTTGTAATCAGACAATTGTAGTGATGTTAGATCAGCAGTTATTGCAAAAGGCTTATGATAATATAGGAGCATCCAAAGAAGAAATGGCGATTGATATTTCCAATTCCGGCATGGTGATGGCGGGCTTGATCCCATGGAGTATTGCAGTTGGTATTCCTTTGGGCATGTTGGGGGTTGGCGCGGGTGCACTGCCGTATGCTTTTTTACTATATCTTTTGCCTCTGTGTTATTGGTTTACGAAGCGGCTATTTTATCCTCACCCAA
Source organism: uncultured Oscillospiraceae bacterium (assembly GCA_944386835.1). Taxonomy (GTDB): domain Bacteria; phylum Bacillota; class Clostridia; order Oscillospirales; family Oscillospiraceae; genus CALXCQ01. The sequence goes on from CALXCQ010000035.1 coordinate 22,547, forward strand.
AGCCGGTTGCAGTTTCTACGTAGAGTTTGATTGCAATTTATTAATTTTTCCATGCCCGGATAGCGGTCTTTGGCAATGCTTTAACGGCCTGTACATACTCTTCAAGTTTCCGTATGATGGGAACAGGGAGGGGAAGTACATGGAATTACAGGAAAATTTGTCCAATGCGATGAACACTTTGCGTAAGCAATGCAATCTTTCTGTGGCGGCATTGTCCAAAAATGTAGGGATTGCCAAGTCCTCCATGCAAGATATTTTGGATGGAACCGGAAATCCGCAAATCGAAACAGTGGAAAAAATTGCCAGTCATCTAAGCGTAAATCCCTTAACGTTGCTTTCTTGTACCTGCCAGTTGCAGCAACCCAAGGCCTTACTTTTGTTGGGGGGTATCCGGGCAGTAAACCGGCTTTCGCCAGAGCGGCAAAGAGAATTTGCCACTCTTTTTTCACAGATGCTTTATCTTTTGGATGGAAAAGCGGAATGAAAGAGATCTATAGTTTGTTGAACCGATTGGGCGTGACGGCAAACTACCGTGGATTCTATTATTGTGTTGATGCGGTTAGTTTAGCGTTGGAAGACAGCAAGCGGCTTTCTTTGGTAACCAAGCGCCTTTACCCCGAAGTTGCAAAGCAAAATGATACGGCGCCCCATTGTGTAGAGCGGGATATTCGCACAGTAGCCAGGTTGGGGTGGAAACGGAATCGAGAGCTTATGATGCAATTGGCAAATGGGACGTTGACGGAAGAACCAACTGTTTCGCAGTTTCTGGCAATTTTGGTTGCATATTGCAAGCAATTATAAAACTAAATTTTTATCAAAGGGCAGTCTTGACTTTCAAAGACTGCCCTTTTTTTATAAATTCCAGATGGTAAATTTACCTGGGAGACAGAAAGAACCTTGAGAGAGCATACAAAAGGTGACACACAGGAAAATGCGTGCTATAGTAAAGCAGATGTCAACTGGAAAAAGGACTTATCTTCTCGACGATTACTAAAAAGAGAAGAAGATAAGGTTTTATTTGAAAATTAGGTAAACTCCCATTTGTGGAAGGCAGGTGGTGTAGTTACCTTGATGAATATAGGGAAGGGGTTGCTTATGGAAGCAATCAGTATCCGGTTATCCCGGGAAATGCAAATCAAAGAACAGTATGTGGAAAATGTAATTCGTCTAATTGACGAGGGAAATACGATTCCTTTTATAGCCCGCTATCGGAAAGAGCAACATGGTGCGATGGATGATACACAATTACGCAATTTGGCTGACCGGCTGCACTATTTGCGTAACCTTGACCAGCGGTGCGAGGAAGTCAAAAAAGCAATTATGCAGCAGGGGAAACTGACACCAGAGCTGCAGGAATCTATTGAAAAGGCCAATTCTCTGGCAGAGGTAGAGGATTTATACCGACCTTTTAAACAAAAAAGAAGAACCAGAGCGACGATCGCCAAGGAAAAAGGACTAGAGCCGTTGGCACAAATTATTTTCGGACAGGCGGAGAATCTGGAGCCGCTGACAGAATTGGCCCAGGCTTATCTGGATGCCGACAGGGAAATTGAAACAGAAGAACAGGCTCTGGCTGGCGCTCATGATATAATTGCTGAATGGATATCCGAAAATGCTTCCCTTCGGAAAGCCTTACGGGAATATATGATAAAGCAGGCAGTTTTGTCTTCAGAAGCAGCACAAGAGGACCAGGAGTCGGTATATCAGTTATACTATACCTTTTCCCAACCTGTAGCGAAACTACACAACCACCAGATTTTGGCTATTAACAGAGGGGAAAAGGAGGGCAAGTTGAAAGTCAGCCTTGCAGGAGATCGGGCCAAGGCCCTGCATCTTGTGTGGCAAACTACGGTCATTTCCCCCAGAGAGGCTGGACAGTTTGTGAAAGCGGCAGGGGAGGATGCCTATGACCGGCTGATTGCACCTTCTTTGGAGCAGGAAATTCGCAGTATGCTGACACAGCAAGCCAGTGCCAGTGCAATAGAGAATTTTGCGTGGAATCTAAAGCAATTGCTTATGCAGCCTCCTGTGAAAGGAAAGGTAACTATGGGACTGGATCCAGGATACCGCAATGGTTGTAAAGTTGCGGTGGTAGACGGGACCGGTAAAGTGTTGGCGACTACAGTAGTATATCCGACCCATGGTCAGCGCCAGAAAGAGGCAGCAATTGAAACTCTGGAGAAGTTGGTTCGCCAATACCGCGTGGCCCATTTAGCCATCGGAAATGGAACAGCTTCCCGGGAAACAGAGCAAATGGCAGTCGAACTGATTGAAAAAACAGGTGGAGAATTATCTTATATGATGGTTAATGAGGCCGGAGCGTCCGTCTATTCTGCATCCCAGCTGGCGGCAGAGGAGTTTCCGCAATTTGATGTCAATCTGAGAAGTGCAGTTTCCATAGCCAGAAGAATGCAGGATCCCTTGGCGGAATTGGTCAAAATTGATCCTAAGGCCATTGGTGTTGGACAATACCAGCATGATATGCCGGAAAGAGAGTTGGATGAAGCTCTGAATGGCGTGGTGGAGGATTGCGTCAATGCGGTAGGTGTCGATGTCAACACAGCTTCTGCCTCTTTATTAAAACGGATTTCCGGTTTGAATCAAACTACTGCAAAGAATATCGTTTTATTCCGGGAAGCCAATGGTCCGTTTACCCAGAGAAAAGACCTTCAAAAGGTTCCCAAACTGGGACCAAAAGCCTATGAACAATGCGCAGGCTTCTTGCGGGTTCCAGAGTCCCAAAATGTTTTGGACAATACTGGGGTGCATCCGGAGTCTTATGGGGCAGCAGAAAAGGTCCTGAGTATATGCGGATATGGCCTACAGGATGTGGTAAACGGGAATCTGTCTCAATTAACAAGCCGTGCGGCAGAGATAGGAGAGAAAGAATTAGCAGCAAAGTGTGGCCTGGGGGTACCGACCCTTCAGGATGTGGTGAAAGAGTTGTGTAAGCCGGGAAGAGATCCCCGGGAAGAACTGCCGCCCCCCATTTTGCGGACGGATGTTCTGGAAATGAAAGATTTAAAACCCGGTATGATTTTACAGGGAACGGTACGAAATGTTATTGATTTTGGGGCTTTTGTGGATATTGGTGTCCACCAGGACGGCCTGGTTCACATTTCCCAAATTTCGGATCAATACATTCGGCACCCTTCCCAGATACTCCATGTTGGTCAGGTGGTAAAAGTTGCGGTTTTGGATGTAGATGAAAAAAGAAAACGGATTGGCCTATCTATGAAAAATTTGCCCCAGGAATGATGAGAAACGGGACAGAGGCGTATGAGTTTAAAATCCAAAAAGGCAAAATAAAAAGGAAAGATGTTCTGATGTGAGTACCAAAACAGGGGCATACTGGGAAATAGAGAGAGGGACATCGGGAATTTGAAAAGAAGAATACTGAGGTTGTGAAAAAATGCCCATACGGATTGAAAGAGAAATCTTAATTGAAATATAAGGGAAAAGAGTAGAAAGATAGAGCGTTATTTGTTATAATATCAGTAATATTTAGGAAAAATAGAAAACGGAGAATCGCTATGGTTAATGTGATTGGGTTGGGATATATTGGGCTGCCAACGGCACTCATGTTGGCTTCCCACGGCGTAGAAGTGGTGGGAACGGACTATAACCGGGACTTGGTGGCTACTTTGAATGCTGGAAAGACAACCTTCCAAGAAAAGGGTCTGGACGCACTGTTTGCTGCGGCGGTGCAATCTGGAATCCAGTTTACAACTGCATATCAGAAAACAGATACGTATATTATTTCTGTTCCTACGCCATATGACAAATTTAGCAAAAAAGTGGATGCCGGATATGTGGTAGCGGCGGTTAAGGATGCACTGCAAGTTTGCCCAAAGGGGGCAGTCATTGTGGTGGAATCCACGGTTTCGCCAGGCACAATGGACAAATATGTCCGCCCTGTAGTAGAAGATGCAGGATTTGTAATTGGGGAAGATATTCATTTGGTTCATGCACCGGAACGGATTATTCCCGGCAACATGGTCTATGAGCTGGAACATAACAGCCGGACCATTGGCGCAGACGAGCCGGCAATAGGAGAGCAGATAAAAGCAATTTACAGCTCTTTCTGCAAAGGGGACATTGTGGTAACGGATATTCGGACTGCAGAAATGACAAAAGTCATTGAAAATACATTCCGGGCTGTCAATATTGCGTTTGCTAACGAGCTGACAAAAATTTGTCGCCATGATGGGATGGACGTGCAGGAAATTATTCGGATCTGTAACATGCATCCTCGGGTCAATATTCTGTCTCCTGGGCCGGGTGTGGGTGGCCATTGTATCCCGGTAGATCCCTGGTTTTTAGTGGGAGACTATCCTTCTTTAACAAGAGTGGTTGGAGAAGCTTTGCGGGTCAATGAGTCCATGCCGGAATTTGTTTTACAAAGAGTTTATGAAATTATGAAAGAGATTGACCTTCGGGATATTTCGAAGGTTGGTTTGTATGGATTGACCTATAAAGAGGATGTCGATGACTACCGGGAGTCTCCTACTTTACAGCTTCTAGAGTGTCAGGCCAAGCACTTGGGCCAGGGACTTAAGGTGTATGACCCCATGGTGGAAAGGGATATTGTTCCCAATCAATATCATGACCTGGACCAGTTCCTCAATGACGTAGAACTTGTCGTACTCATGGTAGGACACAGTGAGATTAAAGAAAAGATGGACAAGCTTGCAGGGAAAACGGTACTGGATACCCGATTCATCTGTAAGCTGGATGGTACGTATCGGCTTTAAGGAGTAACCATGAAGAAAGTTTTATTGGTATTTGGGACCCGGCCGGAAGCAATTAAAATGTGTCCTTTGGTCAAAGAACTGAAAACTCGGAAGAATTTGCAAACCATAGTCTGTGTTTCGGGACAACACCGGGAAATGCTGGATCAGGTACTACGGGTCTTTGAGGTAGAGCCTGATTACGATCTGTCAATCATGAAAGAAAAGCAGACGCTTTTTGATGTTACCGTCAATATTTTGCAGCGGATTAAAGCAGTCCTGGAAGAAGTGAAGCCGGACGTGGTTTTGGTTCATGGAGACACGTCGACTACCTTCGTAACGGCGTTGGCTTGTTTCTATTTGCAGATCCCAGTGGGGCATGTGGAAGCGGGGCTACGTACCTATAATATCTATTCTCCCTATCCTGAAGAATTTAACCGGCAAGCAGTGGGGATCTTAGCCAGATATCATTTTGCCCCTACCGAGCTTGCACGGGGGAATTTAGTCCGGGAGGGGAAGCGGTCTGAGACAATTTATGTGACAGGAAATACGGCCATTGATGCACTGAAGACAACGGTACGAAAAGACTATGTGCATCCGGAATTGAAATGGGCGGAAGGAAGCCGCCTGATTATGATTACGGCCCACAGACGAGAAAATCTAGGGGAACCCATGCACCATATGTTTCGTGCGATTCGGCGGATCATTGAAGAGCATTCGGATGTAAAAGCCATTTATCCCATCCATATGAATCCTGTTGTGCGGGCAGCTGCGGAACAAGAATTGGGCAACTGTAGCCGGATCCATATTATAGAGCCCTTAGATGTGTTGGATTTCCACAATTTTCTTGCCAGAAGTTATCTGATCCTGACAGATTCCGGAGGAATTCAGGAAGAGGCTCCCTCTTTAGGGAAACCGGTATTGGTGATGCGGGATACAACAGAGCGGCCAGAGGGAATTGCAGCTGGTACGTTAAAATTAGTGGGAACGCAGGAATCTGTCATCTATACCAACTTTAAAGAGTTGCTGGAGAATCCAGAGGCCTATGCGGCTATGAGCCAGGCTAGCAATCCCTATGGAGACGGATTTGCATCCAAACGAATTGCAGATCTTTTAGAAATGGGGACAATGGAAGAAATTACAGGCACCAAGAAAGACGATGTATAATCCTTATATAAGAAAGCGGCGCAGATTTTCTGCGCCGCTTTCTTATATAGAAATTTCTTATATTGGTCTCTTGGAGTCCCCTTCATTTTTTGGTACTTTTGCAGAATCCTGAGACGGGTTCTCATAGTGGCCTGTCAACTGGCTGGTTCGGGCTTGGCCAACTTTTACAATTTCATAGGGTGTGGTTTGATAGACGAAATAATTCAGCCAATTGGAAAACAGTAGGTTTGCGTGAGAACGCCAAGTATTCTGGGGCGGCTGGGTATCGTCATCATGGGGATAATAGTGAGCAGGCAGGTTGGGATGTAAGCCTGCCAGCTGATCCCGGCGGTATTCTGCATCCAGGGTTTCGGTATCGTATTCCGAATGCCCTGTAATAAAAATTTGCTTTCCGTGCTTGGTAGAAACGGCATAAATACCGGCTTCCGGCGATGAGGCTAGAATATGAAGCCTGGGATTTGCGGCAATTTCTTCGCGGCTGACTGTGGTATAACGTGATTGGGGAACTTGAAAAGTGTCATCAAACCCTCGGAAAAGAATAGACCGCCGATAATCTACCTGATGGGGATAGACACCGAACAGCTTTTGGGGAAGCTGTTGTTTGGAAATCTGAAAATGATAATAAAGACCGGCCTGTGCGGCCCAGCAAATGTGGAAAGTAGAGTGCACGTGGGTTTTGCTCCATTCCATAATTTCACACAGTTCCTGCCAGTATTCCACCTCTTCAAACTCTAAATTTTCCACTGGTGCTCCGGTAATGATCATACCGTCAAAGTTACGATTCTGGACCTGGTCAAAAGTTCTGTAAAAAGAGAGCAGATGGCTCTGAGAAGTATTCCTGGAGCGATGTGTCCGGGTGTGAATGAACTCTACTTCCACCTGTAGTGGCGTATTGCCCAAAAGGCGCGCAAGTTGGGTTTCTGTTTCTACTTTTTTGGGCATAAGATTGAGAATCAAGATTTGCAAGGGACGAATATCCTGTGTCCTGGCTCGGGTTTCGGTCATAACGAAAATATTTTCATCCGTTAGCGTTTGGTATGCCGGCAAGGCATTGGGAATTTTGATTGGCATTGGATTACTCTCCCCATTATAGCGTTTTAAAAGACTTAGAGGGATTCCAGCGCTTGCTTCAAATCGGCAATGAGATCTTCTTTGTCCTCAAGACCGCAAGACAGCCGAACCAAATCTCCGGAGATGCCGGCAGCAAGCAGTTCTTCCTCATTCATCTGTCTGTGGGTTGTGCTGGCCGGATGAAGGCAGCAAGTACGCGAATCAGCCACATGGGTTTCAATTGTACACAGATGAAGTTTTTGCATAAAAGATTCCGCTGCTTTACGACCGCCTTTGACTCCAAAGCTGATCACTCCACTGGTGCCTTTTGGCAAATATTTTTTTGCCAGCTGATAATAAGGGCTATTTTCCAGGCCCGGGTAGTTGACCCAACCTACTTGTGGGTGGTTTTCCAAGAACTTCGCAATGCACAATGCATTTTCGCAGTGACGGGCCATACGTACGTGGAGACTTTCCAGACCTAAATTCAAAATATAAGCATTTTGGGGCGAGGGAGTAGCACCTAAATCCCGCATTAGCTGGACAGTGGCTTTTGTGATAAAGGCACCTTCTTTTCCAAACTTTTCTGCGTAGATAAGGCCGTGGTAACTTTCATCTGGTGTGCACAGACCAGGAAATTTTTCCCTATGTGCCAGCCAGTCAAAGTGACCGCTGTCTACGATGCAGCCGCCCACGGTGGCACCATGCCCATCCATATACTTTGTGGTGGAATGGGTGACAATGTCTGCACCCCATAGGAAAGGGCGGCAATTGACAGGGGTTGCAAAGGTGTTATCCACAATGAGAGGTACTCCGTGGCTATGGGCAGCCCAGGCAAATTTTTCAATATCCAGAACGGTTAGAGCGGGATTGGCGATGGTCTCACCAAAGACAGCTTTCGTATTGGAGCGAAAAGCCTTTTCCAGTTCTTCTTTAGCACAATCGGGGGAAATGAAGGTAAATTCAATACCCATTTTTTTCATGGTAACAGCAAAAAGATTGAACGTGCCGCCGTAAATTGTGGAAGAGGCAATGACGTGGTCGCCGGCAGAGGCCAGGTTAAAGACTGCAAAAAAATTGGCGGACTGGCCACTGGCTGTCAGCATGGCTGCGCTGCCACCTTCCAGCTGGCAGATTTTCTTTGCCACATTGTCACAGGTGGGATTTTGCAGACGGGAGTAAAAATAGCCTTCTGCCTCCAGATTAAAGAGCTTCCCCATGGCTTCATTGGAATCGTATTTAAAAGTAGTGCTTTGGATAATGGGGAGTTGACGTGGCTCTCCATTTTGTGGCACATATCCGCCTTGTACACAAATGGTATCCGGTTTAATTGTTTGCATGGAAAGGCCTCCTAAAACAGTTTAAGATAAACTACGTAACATGACAAAAAGAAAGGTGTGAAACAAATTTTGTTTCACACCCATTACCAATTTCCTTATTCCTGATTTGTACGGAAAGTTACTGGACAATTTGATGGGCATGAAGAAAAAAGCACATGGACAGGTACATGCGCATCATCATAGCCATCATTTTGTTTTTCATGGAAGAAATAACCATGGAAACGGTCCTTTCGCCATATGTAAGATTAGATTATTGTGAGGATACAACATTCCCACACATTTGTCAAGGGCGGAAGGATGAAAGTAGCCGCTGGAAGAAAGCACTTCCAGCGGCATTAAGGCGTAATGGAAACCATCAAAGGGTCAAGATAGTTAGAATACCATAGACAATGGGCTGATGGAGCAGATAAATCCACAGGGATTGGCGTCCGCAGGCTTTAAAAAACCGAATGACCGGCAACTCATGACGCACATGGGGAAATTTTGTAGTACGGTCGGAATAGAAAATTTTTCCCAAAACAGTGCCCAGAAGAAACCATCCCAAGTAGGGAAACAGGGGAAAATAGTCGCCGGAAGTAAAACCGGGATACCGAAGACCCAGAAGGAAAAGCCATCTGCTTTGCACTTGATTCTGCAGGAATAAGTATCCTGCAATAATAACGATAACGCCTATCCCTGACACCAGTGGGATCGGCCAGGCTTTAAAAATGGGATATAGAATCATGCAAGTTCCCAACAGGTGCAGGATACCAAAGCGTACTACTAGATCTGGGCCAGCCATACCGACTTTTGTCATCCCCCAAGTGACGATCGTAATCACCATGCCAAAACCCAGAACGATGAGACCTCGCCGAAGGCTTCTGGAACCAAGCGTGACACAAATACCTGACAGGAGGATAAAAATTACGCCACCATTATCCTGAATAAACTGGTAAACCGGGGGGAATGTAATGGGTAAATGCCAAAAATAAACCAAGTCAAACAGTGTGTGGACAATAATTACACACAAAATGCACAATCCTCGCAGGGCATCCAGTTCCCAGATTCGGCCATTGTCCATGCTTTTGTGAGTTTCCATCATGATGGATTTTGCTGACTGAGTTGCTCATTGGCTTCCTCTTCCAGAACCCGATAGGCAACTTTTCCGACCAGAGTTTTGGGCAGCTCCGATCGAAATTCGATATCGTAAGGCATGGCATATTTTGCAATGTGTTTTTTACAGTATTCCAGAATTTCCTGCTTGATGGCATCACTGGGCTCAATTCCAGGTTTTAGTACCACATAGGCTTTGACTTTTTGAATTTTATAGGGGTCTTTGACACCAATGACACAAGAGAGCAGAACCTTTTCATGGCCATCCAATATGTTTTCCAGCTGACCGGGATAAATATTGTAGCCGGAGGAGATAATCATCCGTTTAATTCGCTGGCGGAAATAAATAAAACCGTCTTCATCCATATGACCGAGATCGCCTGTATGCAACCAGACCCGATTATCTGTATGGCGCCGAAGGGTGTTTTCTGTCTCTTCCGGATTGTCCACATATCCCAGCATGACAGAAGGACCGCTGACGCAGATTTCCCCTTCAATGTTGGGATCTACTTCTTCCGTAGTGCCTGGTTTAACAATTTTATAATACGTGTCCGGGAAGGGAACACCAATGGAGCCAATACGATGGTAATCTTTGGGGGTTAAACAGCTGGCAGTGACACATTCTGTAAGACCGTAACCCTGACGGATTTGCACAGATGCATTGTGGGCTTTTAAGAATGTGTCCACTTTCTTTTTTAGCTCAATGGACAAAGAGTCACCACCTGCAAAGACGCCTTTCAGGAAGGAAAGATCGGCATGCTCCAGATTTTCTGCGCGCAGTAAAGCTTCAAAAAGAGTGGGAACGCCGGGAATAATATTAGGCTGCTTTTTAACCAGAAGTTCCGCATATGTTTTGACAGTAAATTGCGGAACAAGAATACAACAGGCGCCTGCAATCAGAGGTGTGTGTATGCCGATTCCCAGGCCAAAACCATGGAAAACCGGCATAACTGACAGCATCTTCAGTCCGTTTATGGGCGCAAATCCACTTGCTGCAATGGTCTGCAACGCCAGTGCGTTAAAGTTCAGGTTGCTGAGAAGAATCCCTTTTGTAGTTCCGGTGGTTCCACCACTGTAAAGAATGGAGGCTCCATCCGTATACTGCATGGGCTGGGAAGGAAGTGCTTTTTTATACTTTGCAGCCAGAGCCAGAAAATCCTTCCATAAAATGTAATTGCCTTTTTTAGGCAGTTTCGGTATTTTGCGGCCTTGGGTAAGGGCGTATCCAACCGACAAGGGGAAGGGAAGCTCATCTTTTACAGTTGCGACAATAACTTTCGTATCTTGCTCCAGCTCTTCTTCTATTTGAGCAATTTTGGGATAAAATTGGTCCAGAATCAAAACTGCTTTCGAGTGAGAAAAGTTTAAATAGAACTTAATTTCACCAGGAGCCGATAATGGATGAATCATGTTGGAAATTGCACCAATCCGGTTAAGTGCATAGAACATATCGACCGCCTGGGGAGAGTTAGGCATACAAATGGTAACCCTGTCACCTTTCTCAATTCCGTAGGCAAGAAGCGCTCTTGCCACTTGATCAATCTTTTTTAGAAAAGTTTCATAGGTAGTGGCTTTTCCCATAAACTCATAGGCATTTAGTTTGGGGTACGTTTGCGCGGCCGATTCTACCATCTGGTAAATCGTTTTTCGAGGATACTCGATATGCGCAGGTGTGTCACCATAAAAATTTAGCCAGGGAGCAGAGGATGAAATACCCATAATCGCGACATAATCCTTTCTAATGTAAATTGAACTTACCTCAATGGCAAAAAAGAGGAGAGAGTCTTTTCAGACAGTGCACAACCGGCAGAAACTATCGCTTGTCCTCAATGACGGATACTGTATTCTTTAATATCGAATACGAAATCGTCACTACTGAGCCCCTTGGAGGGAATTTGCCGGTAGAGGAAAACGAATCAAAAAAAGTGGAGGCGAGTCGCTGGGGGAAACAATTTATAACACCTAAATGTTGACGCCAGCCACGATTATTGCCGTTCCCACAACTGTGAACACTGGTAAAGATAGCAAAATATAGTATACTGTATTTCTCAGTGAAAGGAAAGGCTTTCTGTAAAAATTAACAAATTCTTATGGAGTTTTCTGTGTCCCGCCTAACATTTTTGCAATGGCAGGACGGTGAACTTGAATAGCACCCTGAGGACAAAATTCCTGACAACAAAAACAGTGTATACACAACTTTCGGTTGATTTTAGGAAACGCATTTTGAAAAGAGATTGCTTTGGCTGGACAGATTGTTTGACAGTGGTGACAGCTGCTGCATTTTTCCTTTTGGATGAGTGGTTTGGAACACATGGCCTTTTGAATGATCCGGCCACATATTTGCTTTAGCGGATGACCTGACGTGGCCTGAAATTGGATACTTCCCAGAGAGGGCATAAGTGCAAAGTCCTGCACACAAAAGGCCTGCAAGTTACCATAAACAGTAAGGCCTTCTACATCTTCAGGAATGTATCCCCGTTCAAATGCGGCCTGTAAGGTAGGAACTTGGTCACGGGTCAGACCAATTAGTTTTGCACAGGCCAAGTCCAGCGCGTGGGGATTCTTTGAAGCCAGCAAAACCCCCATATGACGGGGGGTGCCCATAGTAGGACCATTTCCTTCCATTGCTGTAACACCGTCGCAGATAGTCAGGGCTGGATGAAAGTAGTTGTTGAGATCTACAATCATCCGGGCAAAATCTGCAGGATTGGAAAACCGAAAGTGGTATTCTGGCTTAATAGTACCGGGAATGGCGCCAAATAAATTCTTGGCACCTGCAGACATACCCATCATTCCATGGGTTTTTAGTTTGCAAAAGTTAATGATTACGTCTGCGTCATCAAGGTAGCGGGTATATTGAAAGGACTTCAGAACCAAACCTTGTGGGAAAGTGGCGGTGGCCTGTGAAAAGTCTTCATTGAGATGCGCACCTGCCTTTTGCACCTGCGTCATGCCTGTTGCACGGTAGACATGATTAACATAGGCTGCATTGTACAGGCCTCCCGGACTATCTCCGATAGTTACGCGGGCGCCCCGCTGTGTCAAAAGCTGCACCAAAGAGCAAAGTAGCTGGGGATGGGTGGTAGCTGCAGCCTCAGGTTTTAGAAAGGATACAAGATTCGCTTTAATGACGATATGCATGCCTGCACGGACCCAGTCTAATCCGCCCAATGGGGCCAAGACTTCTAAAAGCGCCTTCTGACAGGTGGCAGCTTCGTAATCGCTACAGGCAGCGATGGAAATCTGAAAATCCATGGCAAATCCTCCTTGCAATGTTTGAAAGTATACCATGATGTAGAAGGAAATGCAAAGGATGGTAGGCGACATTTTTTTCCTATTTTTGAAAAGCAATTTACATCTTTGGAGAATCGAGGTAGAATAAGGAATAACTCTGGAGGTGTAGAATGGACCGATATGATACAGATAATTTAGATCTGCTGTTACAGGACGTGAAACTGCTTCTGGGGGAAGAACCTTGCCAAGGAGATGGCCAGAAAGCGGAAACAAGACCAATTGCGTCGCAGGAAGCGGTTTATGGACGGCAGGATAAACAAGAAGATACCTTCAATTGGGCGGCCCCAAATTTTATTGATGAGGATATTGGGCCCTATTATACGCCAGATTCCACGTCAGTTGATCGATGGCCTGTAGCGGAACGGCCTTCCCAGGCCCAACGGGCAGTTAAGAAAAAAACGGAAGAACATCCCTTCACTCATTTGGATTCTCGCCAGGAGCAACGGCAGACGGCTGACTTTTACTCTGAGTCTGGAAAATGGGAAAAGGAAGGGGAAGACTCCGGAAAATCTTCCAAATCCAGATCGAAGTCCAAGGCAGATTGGAAAGGGGATGCACAGTCCCAGACGGAGATGTCGTTACCCCCTGAAAGCGGAGGAAAAAAAGTGCGGAGAATCAAAAAACTAATTATTACACTTTTTATCTTGCTTCTAATTGTGGGAGCGGGGAGCTACTTTTTCTTGGCTCGCCAACCGATGGCCCAGACTGGGGGACTTGGAGAGCGGAAAGCTGGCGTCTCAACCATTTTATTGGCTGGGACAGATGGCGATGGAATGCGGACGGATACCATCATGCTTTTGAATATCAATTCCCTCAGTGGACAAGTAAATTTGGTCAGCATACCGAGGGATACTTTGGTAAATGGAGGTTATTCTGTGCCCAAAATCAATTCTGCCTATGGATGGGCAGGAGAGGGAAAGAGCGGCATGGAAGAACTCATGGAGCGGGTGACGGAAATTATAGGATTTCGACCGGATGGGTATCTTTTAATCAACTTGGACAGTTTTGTAGAGTTGGTAGATCTGATGGGCGGAATTACATTTGATGTGCCTGTAGATATGCAATATTCCGATCCGGCCCAAGACTTATATATTGACTTACAGTCTGGAGAGCAAACACTTTCGGGCGAGCAGGCAATGGGCCTTGTCCGCTTCCGTTCAGGTTATACTTTGGCGGATCTGGAGCGGGTCAATGTGCAAAGAGACTTTGTCTGTGCAGCCGCAGAGCAGTGGGTCAATTTGAAAAATATTACCAAAATCCCAGGCCTTTTGGCTTGGTACGGGGGAAATGTAACCACAGATCTTTCTGTTGGAAATATGGCATGGATAGGGTTAAGTCTCCTGCGAGCAGATCTGGACATGGCACAAACGGAAACAATGCCAGGGACGGCCAGAAATATTTCTGGAGGGTCTTACTATTGTTTGGATACCGCTGCAGTCGTTGAGACCGTCAATACGCTTCTCAATCCGTACCAAGAAGCGGTAACAGAAGCAGGTGTGCAGATCCGTGTGGGGTGAGAACATGACAGAAGATTTTATGGTAAAACCAAAAGTGCACGGCAGGCCAGCTTCCAATGAGGGACGCACGGAAACAGAAATGGGCTGCTATGATTTCCTGGATGGATTGGGAATTCCTTATGATCGAGTTGACCACGATGTGGCAGACACCATTGCGGCCTGCCACGATGTGGAACAGGTTTTACAGACGCCAATTTGCAAAAATTTGTTTTTGTGCAATCGTCAGAAAACCAATTTTTATTTACTTTTGATGGAAGGGGATAAGGTTTTTAAGACCAAGGATTTATCGAAACAACTGGGGTGCGCAAGATTGTCCTTTGCGGACAGGGAAGATATGGAGCGCTATCTTCATGTGACTCCCGGGTCCGTCAGTGTTTTGGGATTGCTTTATGACACTGAGAAGGCTGTGCAGTTGGTACTGGATAAGCCAATTGCCGAGAGTCAGTTTATTGGCTGTCACCCATGCAAAAATACTTCTACCCTTGCATTTTCAACAGAAGATTTGCTGAAAAAAATTTTACCGGCTCTTGGGTACACACCTACTGTGGTCATGTTACCGGATGAGCAGGAGACAGAGCAAGGATAAGCTGTCGGTTTTACCCTTCCCGGTACGGGAAGGGTATTTTGAAAATTGTATTACTCAAGAACAAAACAATTGGGCGGTTTCTCCTGTCCTAATTTCTGCCTTTATAGGGAGGTAGGTCCGGCTTGTTTCGATAGTGTGGGGAAAATTCCTGGAATGAAAGGAGAAAGAAGGGAAAGAAGATGCCAATTGTAGGACGTTTTGCACCCAGTCCCAGTGGGCGGATGCATTTGGGAAACGTATTCACGGCATTACTGGCCTGGTGTTCTGTGAGAAAAGTGGAAGGTAAGATGATTCTCAGAATAGAGGATTTGGATCCGGAACGGTGCACACAAGAGTATGCCCGGGTGGTAAGAGAGGATCTGTGTTGGCTGGGGCTGGACTGGGATGAAGAGCAGACGCCGCAGTCCGGCCGGACAGGCATTTATGAAAGGCAGTTTGCACGCCTGCAAGAGATGGACCTGGTCTATCCCTGTTATTGCAGCCGCAATGAATTACATGCAGCTTCAGCTCCCCATACAACAGATGGCCGGCTTATTTATTCAGGGGTTTGCCGAAACCTGACACCAGAACAAAAGGCGCAGCAAAAGAAAAAACCTGCCTGGCGGATCAAAGTGCCAGAGAAGGTGTTTTCTTTTCAAGATGGGCTGCAAGGGGAATACGGGGAAAATTTGGCCGCAGAGTGCGGAGACTTTATTGTACGACGGTCTGATGGCGTATACGCCTATCAGTTAGCAGTGGTGACAGATGACGGACTGGGGCATGTTACCCAAGTAGTGCGAGGCCGGGACCTGTTAAGTTCGACACCCAGACAGCTGTATTTGTATGAGAAACTGGGATTTTCGGCACCGCAATTTTATCATGTTCCACTTTTACTGGCAGAGGATGGACGCAGGTTAAGCAAAAGAGATGGAGACTTGGACATGGGGAATTTGCGGGAACGGTGGAGTCCGGAACAACTTTTGGGGTATTTGGCAGCTTTGGCAGGACTTCTGGAAACTGCAGAGCCAATTACAGCCCGGGAGTTGGCTGCGATTTTTTCCTGGGAGCGGGTATTTACGGGAGATATCCGGTTAAAAGCAAATGAAAAGTTTTTGTAGAATTGTATCGATAAATATAGATTGATAGTTTACAAATGAAAGCAGATTGTGCTATAATTGAATGGCTGTAATTTAGAAATCAGAAGGAAATAATCTTTTGATGAAGGGATGAAATCAGTATGTATAAGATCGTACGCAAAGAGGAACTGAACTCTGCGGTTACCTTAATGGAAATTGAGGCGCCTTTTGTTGCGAAAAAAGCCAAAGCAGGTCAGTTTATCATTTTCCGCATTGATGACAAGGGCGAGCGGGTGCCGTTGACAATTGCCGGCTATGATCGGGAAAAAGGTACCGTGACCATTATTTTCCAAAAAGTAGGGCTTTCAACAAAAATGTTGGGTGAGCTGCAGGAGGGCGATTATATTCAGGATTTTGTTGGCCCTCTGGGAAAACCCACCGATGTAGAAGGGAAAAAGAGAGTGTGCGTAGTCGGCGGTGGCGTCGGCTGTGCTATTGCCTACCCTTCTGCCAAAGCATTTAAAGAAGCTGGTGTAGAAGTCGATGTCATTGTGGGATTCCGGAGCAAGGATATCGTGATTCTGGAAGAAGAATTTAAAGAGGCCAGCGATCACCTCTATCTTATGACAGATGATGGCAGCTATGGCGAAAAGGGATTTGTTACGGTCAAATTACAAGAGCTGTTAGAAGCTGGAAATCAGTATGATGAAGTTTTGGCAATTGGGCCGATTCCCATGATGAAATTTGTTTGTAAAACGACGGAGCCTTTTGGGGTGAAGACCATTGTAAGCCTGAACCCCATTATGGTAGATGGCACTGGTATGTGTGGCGGCTGCCGAGTTACTGTTGGCGGTGAAGTGAAGTTTGCGTGCGTAGATGGTCCTGACTTTGATGGTCATCAGGTAGATTTTGCGGAGCTTATGAATCGTAACGGTGTTTACAAAGAGCGGGAAAGCCAAGTGGTGGAGACTCATATGTGCCGGTTGGAAAAACTGGGCAGAGACCTGATTCAGTAAAGGAGAGAACGAAAATGGCAAATATGACTATGACGAAAACTCCCATGCCGGAGCAGGAGCCAAATGTGCGCAATCACAATTTCCAGGAAGTCGCATTGGGATATACCAAAGAGATGGCCATGGAGGAGGCTGGTCGCTGCCTGCAATGTAAGAAGCCTCTTTGTGTGTCGGGCTGCCCCGTGAATATCCGCATCCCGGAGTTTATTGCAAAGGTTGCCGAAGGAGACTTCCAGGCTGCCTATGAGATTATTACTTCGACCAATTCCCTGCCTGCATTGTCAGGCCGGGTTTGTCCCCAGGAAAGCCAGTGTGAAGCAAAGTGTGTCCGGGGTGTCAAGGGAGAACCGGTTGCAATTGGCCGTCTGGAGCGGTTTGTTGCAGACTGGTACCGGGAAAATGTCAATGCCATGCCGGAACGGCCGGCATCCAATGGAATCAAAGTTGCGGTAGTTGGATCTGGCCCGGCCGGTCTGACTTGTGCGTCTGATCTGGCAAAGAAGGGCTATGCGGTTTCGATTTTTGAAGCCCTCCATACCGCCGGTGGTGTCCTGGTATACGGGATTCCGGAATTCCGTCTTCCCAAAGCTATTGTGGCCAACGAAGTGGAAAAGCTCAGGGCGATGGGTGTTGAAGTTATGACCAATATGGTAATTGGTAAGGTACTGTCTATTGATGAACTGTTTGAAATGGGATTCAAAGCGGTATTTGTTGGCTCCGGTGCAGGTTTGCCCATGTTTATGCATATTCCTGGCGAAGCCCTGAAGGGTGTATATTCAGCCAACGAGTACTTAACCCGGGTCAATTTGATGAAGGCCTACATAGAAGAAAGCGATACACCGGTTATCGTCAGCAAGGCGGTAGCTGTTGTGGGCGGAGGAAACGTAGCCATGGACGCAGCGCGGTGCGCCAAGCGGCTGGGTGCGGAGAAAGTATATATTGTCTATCGCCGTGGTGAGGCCGAAATGCCGGCAAGATTGGAAGAACAGCACCATGCCAAAGAAGAGGGCATCGAGTTTATGACGCTTACCAATCCCACAGAAATTTTGGGAGACGAAGAGGGACGAGTACGCGGCATGAAATGCATTAAGATGGAGCTGGGAGAACCCGATGCGTCCGGCAGACGGCGTCCTGTTCCGGTTCCCGACAGCGAATTTGAATTAGATGTGGATACTGTGATTATGAGTTTGGGAACTTCTCCCAATCCGTTGATTCGGTCCACAACGCCGGGCTTGGAGACCAATCAAAAAGGGTGCCTGATTGTCAATGAAGAAAATATGACAACCCGCGAACATGTCTATGCTGGCGGCGATGCGGTAACGGGTGCAGCGACAGTGATTTTGGCCATGGGTGCCGGAAAGAAAGCGGCAGAGGCGATTGACAAAGCCATGCAAAATAAATAGAGGGTTTAACAACTCTTAATTTTGGCTATCATTCTCTTAGCAGACAAAAGCCGGCTGGCATGAAAATCTGCCAGCCGGCTTCTTTTATGGTTAGGAGGGTGTTATCATGCAAGTTAAGGATATTATGTCAAGCCATGTGGTCACGATTGGCCCGGAAGAAAATGCCGCGGTAGCAGCTAGAATGCTCAGCCGCCATAACGTGGGAATCCTGCCAGTCTGTGGGGCGGATGGCTGCCTGGTTGGGGTGGTAACAGACAGGGACATCGTTTTACGATGTGTGGCAGCGGAGAAAAAGCCGGAAACGACACCGGTTAAAAATGTAATGACCAGCCGTGTAATCACGGTGAGTCCCGAGGACAACTATCAAGTAGCAAGTCAAAAGATGGCACAAGAGCAGATACGCCGAATTTTGGTATTAGAGGGCCAGAAAGTAGTTGGTATAGTGTCATTGGGGGATTTAACAAGATCTAAGGAACTTAAGATGGAAGTAGCCCAATGTATAGGGGAGATTTGCAGCAATATTAAAAAAAGATAAGATTTGCATATCTGGGAAGGCTATGCCTTCCTTTTTATTTGGCGTCTATAAAATGGAACGGATTACGATGAGAACATCCACAGAAGAGAGCCCTTTAGAACTGGCTGCAACAGGGGCAGATGAAATTGGGAAAATATGTAGGTTTGTCAAACATATTGGACAGTGAACTCGGAAGGAGAGCGGTAGTTTAAGGGCCTCATAGGGAAGTTGTTGGAGCGGCAGTTATGGATGGCAAGTTGTTTGGCAAAGTCATCCAGGGAGTAAAAGCTGCGGCAGGAATAGAAGCGTTTCTGGTCCTCGCGGTGACTACGCTCCACTTTACCGTTGTGGCGAGGTGTATAGGGGCGGATGAGCTTGTGCCGGATACCCAGCTGGGCGGCGGTGGTCTCAAACAGAGTAGGGATATCCCGTTTGCTGTTGGAGAAGCGATTGGTAAATTCAAAGCCGTTATCCGTCTGGACGCATTCCACGCGGATCCCTCGGCGGGCATACCACTTGAACAGCTTTTTCAGAAAATCCGCGGAGGAATAGGTAGACTGCTCCGGGTAGGCGGCCAGGAAGCGCAGGCGGGTGAACTCGTCAATGGCGGTGTACTGAAACAGGCGGAGTTCCGGGTCGGCAATACAGTGGCGGGGGACCACCTTCACATCCACCTGGATACGCTGGCCGGGATAGGTCATCTGCTGGTAGGGCTTTGGCTTGCAGGCCGGTTTCTTCTCTTTCGGCGGGAACAGCCCCAGCTTTCTCATTACCCGGAACAGGCTCTCCGGGCGGCGGGTGTAGCCGCGCTGCCGCAGCCGGTGCCACAGCTCCACCATACCCAACTTGGGATTTCTCCGGCGCATGTCCCAGATCAGCTTCAGCTCCGCCTCTGTGTGCTGGTTGGGATGGCTGTGGGGCCGCCGGGAGCGGCACGCCAATGACTCCGCTGTGCCATCCCAGCGCGCCTTCCAG
>CALXCQ010000036.1 GCA_944386835.1 uncultured Oscillospiraceae bacterium
ACGACCATCATGCCCACGATCAGGGCCATGGCCATCACCAGACTGAGAGCCCGCTTGAGGTTTCTCATCGGAAATTCCTCCTTCTTAATTTTTGCCCACGAAGGGGAGGAGACCTCCCCTTGGTGAAGCGATCGAAAGGGAAATCAGCTGAACGACTTTTATGCACGAAAAGAATAAGGGAAAAAGCCCAAAATCCGTAATATAATCCATGGCAATTTTCGACATTCTTTGTATACTATGTTAAAGGGGTACAAAAATGCCGGAAATACGTGCGTTAGCAAAGAGAGTCAGAGCATACCGGGAAAGCCTGGGAGAAACACAGTTTGAACTCTCTGGAGAAATCGGGATCAGCATTGAGGAACTCGGTTTAATTGAGCGGGGAGAAGCAAATCCGAGACTAAGCACAATGCAAAAAATTGCGGCGCATATGGGGATTACAGTCTCGGCTTTGCTGGAAGTGGAGGAATCGTAAAGAACATGTTAAAAGAAGCATATGACATGCTGTACCGCCTTGGCGTTACGGCAAATTATGTAGGCTTTTTCCAAACTGCTTTTGCGGTGCATTTATGCATGAATCAGCCGGATCGTCTGCTGCTGGTCACCAAATGGGTCTATCCAGATGTGGCAAAGCAGTACAAAACGAGCTGGAAAGCAGTAGAACGCAATATCCGCACGGTGAATGAAATCGTGTGGCAGAAAAGCGGTTCTTTGCTTGGATAGCTGGCGGGCCGGGAATTGCGACAGAAACCCAGCAATGCGCAGCTGCTGGCAATTTTGTCATACAGCCTGCTGTCACGGTGTGCAAGCACCCTGGCGGCGCATGACCTGGGTGAAGCGGCTGTTCTTCCCGGCGAAGATCACGGCGTGGGTGTGATGGAGCAGCCAGACAATAGGAGCGGTAGGTAGCCGGTAGACGAACTATAGTTGTAGAAGTTAAAAGAGTTGGCATTATTGAAAAAGATTCTATTATAAAATAAATCTATTTTCTGCAAAAACCTGCAAACAAAATTACCCTCTGATGTAAGATTGACTACATCAGAGGGTAATTTGCTGCTTCTTATTTTTTAACCAATTTCGGTTCTTACAGCAAGTGAGAAGTACATTTAAAGTTGAGGAAGGGCAGGTAAGTTTTTGTTGCAAAGGTGAAAGCAATATTATGTCCCGGTAAAGTGAGGAGACCGCTTGTTGAGGAAGGCATTAACAGCCTCCAAGAAATCCTTTGTTTTAAAGCACTCCTCCATATAGCCAGCCTCAGTCCAAGTATATTGGGGAAGATCTTTGTACCAGTAGTCGAGCAAAAGCTGCTTTTGCTTTTGTAGAGCAACAGAAGGTCCATTGGCCAAATGCTGAGCAAATGAATAGGTTTCTTTTATTAAAGTTTCATCATCTTTGCACAATTTGTTTGCTAGACCGATTTGTACGCTTTCCTCGCCGGAAACCGGTTCGGCGGTTGCCATCATGTACTGTGCCCTTCCGGCACCAACCAGTTTCATGAGATAGTACAAAGCACCTGTATCACCGGACAGCGCCATGTTGATGAATGCCATGATAAATTTACTGCGTGGAGTTACAAACCTATAATCACAAGCCAACGCTATACAGCATGCAGCGCCTACACATAAACCATTAACCATGGCAATTGTAGGTTTTGTGCATTGTTTAATAGCAGCGGCCATGTTTGCAGATTTTGTAATGTGAGCAGCGCCGACGGAGCCGCCTCCGTTAAACACCTGGTCAAATTCTTTAATATCGCCGCCAGCGGAAAAATGTTTACCATGTCCTGTTATAACAATAACATGTACATCCTGGTTCTGTGCGCATTCTTCCACAGCCTTATGGACTTCCGCATAAGCAATATTGTTCAGTGCATTCATGACTGCTGGGCGATTTAACGTAATGGTGGCGATATGATCCTGTATAGCCAGTTCGAGTTCTGTATATCCCATAGGAAAGCCCCCCTTTTGGCGAATACTGTTACTTATCGTAAGAGTACCAGCCGCAGCCAGTCTTTCGACCGAATTTTCCTTCTTTGTACTTCTGCTCTACAAGTTCAAAACCAGGAATGACCTCCCCGTTAGCCACCCGCTCACTGAGAACGAGATAGGATAGATCAATGCCAGTCAGATCCATCAAACGGAATGGGCCCATAGGATAATTCAATCCATTTTCCAGAGCGATGTCGATGTCTTCTGGGGAAGCAATTCCACGGGAAACCAAGTCCAAAGCCGTGAGTGTGACGGCAGTAGAGACACGGTTCACAATAAAACCATCAATTTCCTTCCGCACCCGGGCAGGGCGCTTTCCGGTACGACGAGCAAATTCCATTAAAGTTTCAGCGGTTTCTTCAGAAGTATGAGCGCCGGTGACAACTTCAATCAGCTTCATCGCCAGGGCAGGATTGAAATAATGCAGATTAGCTAGCCGGGAGGGATTGTTTACGCAGTCAATAAATTTGGAAGAAGGCATGAAGCTTGAGTTCGTGGCAATAATGGCGTCAGGAGAAACAATATTGTTAATTTTTTTAAAAAGCGTACGCTTTTCATCTTCCTTTTCAATGATTGCTTCGATGACGAGCTGAGAACCTCTTACTGCAGTTTCTAAATTCGCCTCAATATGGAACCGAGCAGCGGCTGCATCGGCTTCTTCTTGCGTTAGTTTTGCTTTGGCAACACGTCCAGCCAAATAATCGTCTGCCCATTTCTGAACTGCTGGGAGCATATCAGAAACACTATCGTTTAGCCAAGTATTATAGCCATAAATAGCATTATTGAGAGCAATCTGACGGCCCATAAGACCGGCGCCGATTACACTGACTTTTTTAATGTCGTCAATTTTCATGATAAAGCATGCTCCTTATGATTTTTATTACAAGTTTTATACTTCGGATATCCGGATACAAGAATTAGAACTGTGGCTTTCTCTTCTCAATAAAGGCAGCAGTCCCTTCCTTCATATCCGGGCAACCCATGAGAGTAGAGAAACCAAAGTTTTCAGCGAATAGTCCGGTATTAAAATCTGTATTGAATGCCATGTCGATACAGTGTTTTGCAACTGCCTGCGCAGCCGGACTGCGCCCGAGCATTCTTCGTGCGATCTTCATAGTCCGTTCAACCAATGCATCCTCAGGTACACAATCCATAGCAAGACCGAGTGGGACACACTCTTCAGCCTTAAGAATCCTGCCGGCCAGAATTACTTCTTTAGCCCGCCCCAAGCCAATGATGCGCGGAAGAAGCTGGGTGCCACAGCTTCCTGGGCAAATGCCAAGTGTAGTTTCAGGGAGACCAAACATAGCGTTATCGGCAATGATTCGAATATCACAGTGCATTGCCAATTCAAAACCACCGCCGAATGCAGCACCATGCACCGCGGCAATGATAGGCTTGGGGAAATTGTGGATGGTGCGGAGAGTTTCAACATGTACGGCGAGCAAGGAGTCAGACACAGCCAGATTGCGGAACTCCTTAATATCGGCGCCTGCAAAGAAGACACCCGGGACTGCACTGGCCAAAACAACGATGCGGATATCTTTATTATCTTGTGCCCAAAGGAAAAAGTCACGAATTTCACGCCAACTGTCAACACTGATGGCATTTTTTGCGTTGGGACGGTCGCCCCAAAAGAAGAAAATGCCATCTCCCCGATCCTCGACTCTGAAATACTGGTATACCTTTTCCACGTTATTAACCTCCTTAAGTGATAAGTTTGTGACTATCAATATTTAGCGTAGAGTAAGAGTTAGCACAGCAGTACATACGGATTCTCCATTTTTCTGCGCACGTGCCTCAAAGCTGTAGAACCCATTTGAAACACTTTGGAGTTTAACAGAAAGATATAATTGATCTCCGGGGAAGACCGGCTTTCTAAAGTGGACGTACTCTGCACCCGCAAATATTGGAAGGCGATTTTCTTCACTATTGTGGATAAGACATGCGGAACAGGCCTGTCCAAGAGCTTCTAACGTCAAAACACCTGGGAAAATCGGGCTTCCTGGAAAATGGCCTTGAAAACAAGGTTCTGCATAAGAAATGTTTTTTAATGCGGAGCAGCCGTCTGCTTCCAATGAAAGAATTCGATCTAGCATCAGCATAGGAGGACGATGAGGAAGCAGAGCATAGATATCAGGGGAACTATCATGCATCAACAATCATCCTTCCTTAGCTTCCCAAAAGGCGGCCAGAAATAATGACGCGTTGAATCTGATTTGTCCCCTCAAAAATCTGGAAAATTTTTGCGTCTCGAAGTAACTTTTCAACAGGATATTCTCTGCTGTAGCCATATCCGCCGAGGACCTGGATAGCGTCTGTGGCGACGTCTACGGCTGCATCACTGGAAATGCATTTTGCCATGGCGGCTTCACGGGTATAGCTTATCCCTTCGGCAGCCAACGTTGCGGCATGCACCATCATTTGCCGCGCGGACTCAATTTTCATATCCATATCCGCAAGCATGAACTGAATCGCTTGGAATTTGGAAATCGGTTGACCAAAGGTCACACGGGTTTTTGCATATGCCGCGGCTTCTTCCAGCGCATGCTGTGCAATACCAATGGCCATAGCAGAGACAGCTAGTCTGCCGGCATCCAGTGCTTGCATGGCGTATTTGAAACCACTGCCTTCCGTCCCAATCAAATGATCTGCCGGTATCCGGACATGATCAAAGACCACTTCGCAAGTATTGGAAGCACGAATACCCATTTTATTCTCTTCTTTGCCCACCGACAGGCCAGGACGTTCTCTTTCAACTAGGAATGCGGAAATGCCTTTTGTACCTTTTTCCTTGTCCGTTTTGGCAAAGACAATGTAAATGTTAGCAACACCGCCGTTGGTTATAAAGCACTTTGTTCCGGTGATTACATACTCATCGCCCTCCCGAGTGGCGGCGGTACGAGTGGCGGCAGAGTCTGAACCTGCATTTGCTTCAGTTAAGGCAAACGCGGCAAAGCCCCCAGGTATTACGCGCTCAGCAAAGAGCTTTTTCTGAGAGTCAGTTCCAGCAAGATTTAATACTTGAAAGGCAAGTGCGTTGCCACCGAGAGAATCAGCGATACCGGCGTCCACTTTGCTTATTTCTTCCACGAGGATCAGTTCTGTAAGTAGGTCAAGACCGCCACCGCCGTATTCTTCCGGAATGCCAAGACAGTGAAGTCCCATTTCAAATGCTTTTTCATAGAGTTCCAAAGGGAACCGGCCGCTTTCATCGACCTCGGAAACATAGGGCTTAATTTCCTTTTCCATAAATTTTTTTACACTTTGTTGCAGTTCTTTTTGATCTTGACTCAATATGTATCCCAAAACGAATTCCCCCTCTTCAAATTCAAACCTTTAAAAAAGATGTGTAAACATATTTGCTCATATATTTCCAGAATGATTTTCATTTGCACAAAATTTAAGCTTATTGTCCCTGATAAGTAGGGGGACGTTTTTCCAAAAATGCATGAATCCCTTCTCTTGCGTCGCTGCTGCGCAAACAAATGCGCTGATATTCAACTTCGGTGGCCAAAACAGTTTCCATATCGAAAAACATAGTCTGATTAATTAGTTGTTTTAAGTATTGATAGACTTTTCCGGGCCCTTTTGCCAGCCGCTCTGCAAACTTCTTTGTTTCATTATGCAAAGCATCCCTTGAAACAATTTTGTTGACAAGACCAAGCCGCAATGCATCTCTTGCACTTATTCGCTGCCCAAGCATAACTAGTTCTGTCGCGCGTGCGGCACCCAGCATGCGCCCTAGTAGATATGTGCCTCCCCCGTCGGTACAAAGACCAATATTTACAAATGCTTCTACCATGAACATATCTTCGCTGACAATTCGAAAGTCGCAAGCCAACATAATATTTGCGGCAGCTCCAGCTAAAGCTCCCTGAATTGCACCAATTACTGGTTTTCCGATTTTACGAATGGTACAACTCAATGTGCCGGGGAAAGTAAGACATTCATCAATCAGCGCGCTTTTTTCTTCGATATGTTCTGTTAGATCACAAAGCTCGTTTAGGTTACCGCCGCCGGAGAAAAGCCGCCCTTCTGCTTGGATGACTACGGCCCTAATGTTGCTGTCAAATCCTGCAAGTTGAAGATAGGCTAGCAGATCCTTCTCCATAGGCTCATCAAGTGCATTCGCACAGGCAGGATAATCAATGGTGAGATAAGCAACATGGTTTTCGGTATGGTAGTGAATTCGATCTGTTAAACGTTCCAAAAATAGTATCCTCCTCTACAATTTACCATTCGCGCATCAGACCCACTTCAATAGCTTCTTTGCGTAATTGTTCCCGAAAATCAGGATGGGCAATATTGATCATGGCTTCAATACGTTCGGGGATTGGCTTTAACCACAAATTTGCGATTCCATATTCTGTAACAATATACATCACATCACAGCGAGGAGTAGTCACTACAGAGCCGGGAGGAAGTGTAACTTTAATGCGAGAATCCCTTTTCCCATCTTTAGATGTATATACAGAAGTCATGCAGAGGAAAGAACGACCACCCTTAGAGAGAGCAGCACCACGCACAAAATCAACTTGCCCACCAACTCCGCTGATCTGACGGTGCCCGACTGCCTCAGAACAGACCTGTCCGGTAAGATCTGCCATAATGCAGGCATTGATGGAGATGAAATTATCAATTTTTCCAATTACATAGGGGTCGTTTACATACGAAGATGGGGCCAGCTCGACATTTCCCTCTGCTACGTAGTCATACATTTCTCGGGTTCCCATAGCGAATCCTGCTACTTGCTTGCCTGTAATAACGCCTTTTCTGGCTAAATAGGCCATGGAATCTGTATACATTTCAGTGTGAATATGCAGATTTTTGCGGTCTGTCAACCTATAGCCAAGCGCATTGGGCAAGCCGCCAACTCCGAGTTGTAAACAGTCCCCGTCGTGTATGAGCGGTAGAAGAAATTCTACCATTTTCAGTTCCTCTTCAGTCGGACTGGACTGCGTATATTCTGGCAGAGGCACATCGCTTTCTACAAGGAAATCTACTTCATTTATATGAATGCGATTATTTTTACCTCTGATATGAAGATGATATTTGTTGACCTCCAAAATGACTAGATTGGCAGCCTTTATTGTTTCGCCCAGCATAGCGGTTCCGCTTAGGCTGTAATAAAGGTAGCCCTCCTCGTCAGGCGGGGAGACTTGTGCCATTACAACATTTGCTTTGGCTATATCGGTGATGTATTGACCTAAACGAGAAAACATGATGGAATTGACGGTTACATTTCCGGTTCGGTTGTAGACACCGTCGTACCCATTTCCAAACACTGAAATATAGTCAATCTTTCCGTGAAGAGTGGGATCTTTTAATAACGTGTGAGGCGCCAATGAAGTGCTTCCTATCACTGTGACGTGCTCCAAATCGTTCCGGCGGGCAGCCAGAGCCTCCAGCATGTCTATAGGCATGTTGCAGTTTCCACAGGCATAGATACAGTCTCCTGATTTGATTTTCTTTGCCGCTTCATCAAGTGAAATGAGTTTTGAATCATACAAGGGTTTCCAGCTGTTATCCATATTACGACATCCTTTCTTGCGTGGAGCACTCAAATCCTTGCACAGGTTGAGAGCAAGCAGCATGCCAAGCTGAATCATAGGGAAAAGTAAGTGCTTTCATGTTTTGGCTGAACAAATTAAACTAACACCATTAATTATTAGATAGGAGGAAACAGGAATTTCGATAGTCTAGTTAGAACAGGAAAGACTACTGATTGAGGTAGACTGTCACATGGCAATGGGAATTGCAAGATCGGATATGATTCGCTATTTGAGCGTTACATTTTCTGTGTACAAAGGGCGCCGGGTCCCAAAAGAAAGAAACGAGCAGAAAATAAAAAGGGCATATGTATCACTTGTGCAATACTGTGCGCACAGTATGGCACAAGCGATACATATGCTACGGAAATATCTAAGTAAAATCGCGCATCTAAAGTTGCGCAGAAAACTTGCTTAATAAAAAATCAATAAATCAAAAGACTTTCTGGAAAAACAATAATAGGGCAACGGTACAAGTAG
>CALXCQ010000037.1 GCA_944386835.1 uncultured Oscillospiraceae bacterium
CCCGCAGCATGGAGCGCACCATGGCGTCAAAAGCCCCCTGCCGCCCCACATAGAAGGTATCCACCCCCTCCTTTTCAATCAGCTCCACCAGTGCCGCCCGCAGCTTTGGCTTCACCGACACCGGGCAATCCCGGTGGCCAAAGAAGGTACACACCGACACACAATCACCTCCACAACGTTTTTACCCGTATTCGGGTAAAACCATTGTATGATGCTATTTTGTGCCTTGTCAACCCGAATACGGGTAATTGCCCCTGTGTTCGCTGTTATCATCATAGTAACCCAAAAACGGGTAATCCTATGGACGAGGGGATGCCATGGAGTATTCGGAGCTGTACGTGAAAAGAATTCGCAAACTGTGTCGAGAGCGTGGAATCGCAATCAACAAACTTGCGAACATGAGCGATGTCAAACAGTCCACTCTGGACAACATTGTGCGTGGTTTAACGAAGAATCCTAGAGTAAAGACCCTTCATAAAATTGCGTTGGCGTTCAATATGACCCTGGCTGAATTCCTGGATTTTGAGGAACTCAATGCGTACTCCTTTGAGGATGATACAGAAGAATAAGAGCCGGTAGTGTTCCAAGGGAAGCTACCGGCTCTTTTACAGGACCAATAGAAAAAGCTATGGAGAACCATATTTCCGGTTCTCCATAGCTTTTTGCTGATTGACTGGTAGTTTCCCGCTCCACAGGACACGGCAGGCGACTGAAATAATTTAGCTGTAACTTAAAACGCCTTCTTCTACCCAACCCATATTATATAACATCTGAGCCAGTTGGCCCCGTGTCAAAGTTCCGTACGGGTCAAAGGTGCCTTTCTCATCTACGCCGCTGATCATCCCTAAATTATACGCGCGGCAAATCGCCTCTTCACACGCGTCAATGGTCTTCTCTTTAATGGTGCGATTGTCCGGCCTTCCGCCCACCGTAGGCGCATTGGTATGCAAAATACTGGCCATCTGTTCCCAGTTTTCTTCAATCCAGCGGTGGATTTCGGAAGCGTCGGGCAATTCCTCCACAGAAGCGATATATTGGATATCCTTACCGGCAGCCAGACTGGCACGCCAGTTATCATAAACCGCACGCCACATGGAGCCAAGTCTGCCATCCGATGAAATGCTGTAAACCAGTCCCCCTGCATCTTTTGCCAACGAAGTTTCATAGAAAGTCAGCGATGCACTGCCACCGGTGCTGGAAAGTCTGCCTGCATACCAAATAGCGGCAAAAGCACGGGTAGCAGGCGTTTTGTCGGAATAGGGCGCATAGGATCCTCCGTCGCCAACCACCGTATTCCCAATCAGCCGGGTAAACAGAATACTTACCTGTCCTTTGGTCAGCGGGTCCTCCGGGCCAAACAGCCCCTCGCCATAACCGTTGAGTAAGCCGCCTTCGGTCAGTGTCATCACCGGATGGTAATACCACGCATCCGATGCCACATCCCGATAGGTATTGCGATAGGAACTGGATGGGGTGCCAGGCGTATAGACATGTCTTACCTCGCCCCACTGGTCGTACATACTGCCTGTCGTGTGGCCACCAGGGTTCACCGTATAGGGCTTACCGTCTGTCGTATCAAAATGGGCAACCAAGCGATAGGTTTCTTCCTCATTTTCATCTGAGCCAAGCGGCTTGGAATACTTGTAAAAATCAACAACAAGTCCTGCCGGAATGGTTACATTCTCCAGAATGGACGTTGTCCAGCCAATTCCCTGTTCCTTGAGCAGCACGGTCCCGGACTCGGGCCAGCTGGCCTTTCCGTTCAGTAGGTCGATCACACTGATAACGGAATCATAAGCAGATTCGTCAAACTGAGAACCGTCGCAAATATTACCGTACAACCCCTTGCTTTCGCTGCCGGAGCCAATGGTATAGGCGCTTCCGTCCGTCGTATCAAAATGGCCGAGCAGCTCATAAACAGGTTCCGTCATTCCTGCGGACTGATAATACTTGTAAATATCCACAACCAGACCGGCCGGAATGGTAATGCCGATACAATTGGGTTTACTCCCGGTCAGCGTATAGGTAGAACTGGATACGCTGAGCAGCACCGTACCACTGGACGGCCACTCAAATCCATTGACACTGGCATTTTTTACTGTGCTGACAGAAACGACCGTATCGTAAATATCTTCGTTAAAATCAGCCCATTTACCACTCTGTCCGTTCAGCGCTTCACTGGAATCCGCCGCATATACGGCCGGAATACTGCCAGCCAGCACCGCAACCGCCAGCAAGATGCCCAGTATCCGTTTGTACTTCTTCATTCCGTGTTCCTCTCTTTCTCTCATACTTTTTAGACTTGTGCGCAGGCTCTCCCACCGGAGGCGGTACACGCCCGGTCCCGTCAGGGTCAGGAAAAACGGCGCAGGGTAACTCCTCCCTGCACCGCATTACGACACGACACAAAGCCCATCCTAACCGCCTTGTAAACTACGCACAAAGCAGATATCACGAGAAAAGGCGCAGCGAAATGCCATTGTGTGGGAGGGTACTCCTCCTGCATAGAGGGGTAGGGTGTTGGCACACCTCACATTCTGCCTTTCTGGATCTCGATGAGATTATTTTACTCTGTCACAGGGGAGATTGCAAGACATTCCGCCTCCTGTCCCTGACTGGAAAACCTGAAAAAAAGAGCAGCCCCTTTTGGCTGCTCCTGGTAAGTGGCTCTTCTTTATTGGTACGGATTTCCGTCACGGTCATAGTAGACAACCTGAAGGGTATACTCTGTTTCCGGACTTTCACAACAGAGAATTTCCATATCCCTGGTATCGTACCGCCGTGTATCTGACTCGCTTTCACCGATGGTATAGGTAATCTCTGCATATTCTGTTTCTGCGCCATCAAACCAAATGAAATCGTACCACTTGTCATGGATTCGGGCCCCGTCAATCAAAATCTCCTCACGATTTTGGTTGGTTGCGGTCATCAGCTTGTAATTGCCATTTCCCACCGGCTCAAAAATGGCAAGTGCAGATTGGTTGTCTGTGCTGTATGCTCCGCTTATGAGATAACCGTCCAGCTCCGTTTCTTTTACAATCGTCCAATCACTTCCTGTGGAAATTGCTTCCCTGAGGATCTGTTCTCTGCGCTCTGCCGTATCTGCTTGGGAAGCAGAAGAAAAAACGGATACCCCAAGGAGCAGTATCCCTGCCAACACTGCCACCGCTATCCCCAATCGCTTCTTTTTCATATCTGTCACCGCCCAAGCTTTTCAAAGATTCCAGAATTCAACTGAGGGTAATATACCACAAGATCCCCGCCAAATCTACCTGCATTTGCTCTGCCCGGTGATTGGGAAGAAGATGGAAAAGTGCCGGAACCCCTGTCATTCTGCAAATGACTACTCTCCATATACGATGAGGCAGGTGACGCCATACCCGTCCAGGTATACCGACTGACCGCCACCGGCATATCCGGCCGTGTAAAACGCCACCTGCCAGACGGCGGCCTGCGCGTCATACGAAATTTCCACAGAATCATACTCCACCGTGCATTCGTTTTCCGCCCGGTTTCGTACATCCCGGATACGCTCCAGCGCCACGCTGGATGTATTTTGAAATCCGCTGCTTTTGACACCCGGCTCCTCTGCCGGATAGGCCGCCAGTACTTCCTCGTAGGAAAATTGGGAGGTTTGGGGACTTGTGTCCAGAAACGCATCCAGATCCGCATATCGCACATCCACGTAGTTTTCCCCATCATACTCGGAAACGATCCGGATATACGCCGGCTCCGATTCCAGGCTGTCGCCTGCAATCTCCAGGCAATAATCCCAATCTATCGGGTAGCGGAAACAATACGGATCGGAGCCAAGCTCCTCTTTGTCGTATGGCGCAAAATCATCCCAGGTCAAAGTTTCTCCGTATCGGGCAACCAGATCCCGAAGGGTGGGAAGGGTTAACCTGAGCGGACAGACATCCGCATCCAAACTGTCTTCCGTTTCCCCGGCAGAGGCCGGATTCGGCAAAGAAGTCTGTGCCGGTATCACAGCGGTAGTATCCGTATTTTCAGGAGAACTCAGCGGGAGATTCTGCCCGTTTTCCGGGTGGGCCGTACATCCTGCAACTGACAAGCTCAAACTCAAGACCAAACAGAACAGGGCCAGTCTTTTCACACAAACTACCTCCTTCCGTAAAGAGTGCTCTCTTTTTTAGACTCTGAAAATCGTCCCAGGTTCCATTGGTTCTTCCTCTGCGTATCCACCTCTGGGATACTCCACCGGTGGCTGGATGCTGCACCGTCCACTTTCCGGTCCGGTTTTCTGCACTTAAAAATCCGTCTGCCCCTGCCAACAGGTTTTCCATGACAAAAAACGCCGGCCCGGCGGATTGGCCACCGGAAACGCAACTGATGATTGACAGCAATTTCCTCCCTGTGTTATTTTATATATAGATATTCTATATATAAAGGAGGCCAATCTATGTCTGTAGACAAGAATCTGCTGACCGTCAGTACTGCCACACTGATTCTCAAGCTGTTGGAAGACCGGGATATG
>CALXCQ010000038.1 GCA_944386835.1 uncultured Oscillospiraceae bacterium
CATCGTCTCTATCACCATCTTCTTGAATTCTGGTGTGTAGCGTTTGTTTGGTATCCCTTTTGGCATATTAAAGCACCCCTCTTGTTATCCAGTATATCATACTGTCTAACAATTGGGGTGCAGTTCAAATTTACCAGATGCGGTATTTTCTATTCCATTAAAATATCCTGCGTGCTCCTACATACCGGCTAGCATAATAGGAATCGCTTAAAGAAGTAATTTTCACTCCACCATTTGCAGAATGGATAAATTGGTTGTTGCCAATATAAATTCCCACATGAGTTGCAGCCGCGCTGGAAGCATATGTATTGCCAAAGAAAACCAGATCTCCAACGGCCAGTTGATCCACTTTTGTTCCGTTGCCCAGCTGTTGGGCGGCAGTCCGATTCAAATTTACATCAAAAGCATTATAACAATACTTGGTGAATCCGGAACAGTCAAATCCAGAAGGGGAGGTACCGCCCCAGACGTAAGGCGTTCCCAAGTAGTTCATTGCATAAGAGACCAACTGCTCAGCTGCACTGACATATGAACCATTGGAGTTTGCAATCGGCGGCTCGGTCAGTTCCATTAAATCGCTGCGGATATAACCAGTCAAGCCATTATATTGAACTTTGTACCAGCCACAGTTAAAACCAATAATATAGGCCTTTTCCCCCTGGGCCAACTGCACTACCAGATCCCCATCCGTAGAGGGAGTAGACCGCATGTTGACCGAAGCAGTGTTCACTTTCCCATAACCCAGCTCTACATTTTCACGTTCTTTAAAGATAATATAGTCTGCGCTCATATAGCCAATGTCCAGGTTATAGTCTACCAGATACCAGTCATCGACTTGACGGATGATGACTACCGTGTCTCCTTGAGCCGCAGTAGATATGATTTCCGCATCTGTATTTGGTTTGGCCCGTAAACGAAGGCCACTGCCATCCACAATACCGATTCCCGTCTTCAGCTCGGTCGCCGAGGCACATATACTAAGGGCTCCGAAAAGTAA
The DNA here is from genome assembly GCA_944386835.1 of uncultured Oscillospiraceae bacterium. Lineage (GTDB taxonomy): Bacteria > Bacillota > Clostridia > Oscillospirales > Oscillospiraceae > CALXCQ01. Next base: position 998 of record CALXCQ010000038.1, read on the forward strand.
GATGACCAAACACAATAGGAAAGCTATCCGTAAAGACCGTTTCATAAGTACCTCCGTCGATGGAATCTATTTATTTGCTAACGCACGTTCGAGCCAGACACAGCCAACATCCAAAGCTGTATAGAACCCGTCTTTTTCGCTTTTTTTAATTACGCGATCACGCGCCTTAATCGAAGGATCTGTGGCCTGCAATTGTACCGAAACTTTTGTCGCCAGTTCCAGGTCCTCCAGTTTCTTTGTTTCTAAAATCTGTAACATTACAATAAACGGATCGGCCATAGAGCCGTAATAAACTAAATTATCTTTTCTCATTAAAGGACGGCCTTTGTACATAAGGCCTGCATTTTGCTCAGACATATAAACCTCCTGAATAAAATGTAACCAAATTGTAACACGTTGTATCTATTCTGTCAAGTAAACCCTGGAAAAATTGTAACGAATTGTAATAGGCAGAATCTGTGCAATTGGTCCAAAGGGGAAATATTTTTGGATGTTTTCGACGGAGATAGAAGATTTCTATGATTTAGGAGGTTTTGCTTTGGGCAAAACCTCCTAAGCTGGTCCCATGTTAATTAATCAAATAAATAGTGGCGAACCAATTCTTGCAGAAGCTCATCCCGGTCTATTTTACAAATCAGACTGCGTGCATTGTTGTAATTTGTAATATAAGTGGGATCCTCCGAGAGAATATAGCCGACAATCTGGTTAATGGGATTGTATCCTTTTTCACTCAGAGCATGGTAAACAGAACTTAAGATAATTTTCATTTCTTCCTTAGAATCGTCTGGCACCATAAATTTTATTGTATTATCGTCCAAATTGCCGACCTCCTTTAAAAACAATATATTAATATCATACTCTAACTTTTGTCAGAAGTAAAGGGGAATGGACAAAACAGCGGAAGACACAATTTCAGTCTTCCACTGTTTTGCAAAAGTCATTCCATTATCTCAATACAACGTGCAAAGAGGACTCCAATTTTTCTAAAATTGCCCGGATAACACCGTTGGAATCTTCATCTGTAAGCGTACGGTCATCTGCACGTAACTCCAGACTGAACGCTACACTCTTTTTACCGGAGGCAATTCCAGGGCCACGATAGATGTCAAAGAGACTGACGTTGCGTAAAAGACTTCCTCCAGCTTCCTGGATACATTGCTCTAACTGACCCACCGTCAAGTTTTCGTCACATACCAGGGCCAGATCTCGACTGACAGCCGGATATTTGGGAAGTGGTGTATATAAAACTTCCGGTGCCAAATGGGATTGTAGCGCTTCCAGATTCAGCTCTGCACAGTATACTTCGCTGTCAATACCATAATTTGCTGTTACCAGGGGATGCACTTGGCCCAAAACGCCAACTTCTACTCCATCTATCACTACAGCTGCACAGCGACCTGGGTGATAGCTGGGGTGATCTTTTTTGGCAACAAAGGTCGCTGGCATAGTTTTCAGAGCAGTCAAAATTGCCGACACTTCACCTTTTAAAGTAAAGAATGTCTCCTGGGCACCATAGGTTCCCAAAACCAGAATTTTGGGTTCCTTGGGCAGCGTTTGGCCTTCCTCCGGCAGATAAATTTTTGCAGCTTCATATAACTTTGCCGACTTGTTGTGATAGGCATAATTCCGAGCCAGAATTTCCAGCATGGAGGGCAGGGGAATGGTCCTCATAACCGAAGTATCTTCCCCCAGGGGATTGAGCAGCTTCACAGTATTACGAAAAGGGCTGTCCGAAGGAATCCGAACCATGTCAAAAATAGAAGGACTGACAAAAGAATAGGTAATAATCTCACTATAGCCCATAGCCCGCGCTGTGTTTCCCGCTGCCATTTCCAGTAATGCCTGCTTGGAATAGCCTCCCTGCGTGGTGATTCCACGCAGCATGGTCGTAGGCATGGTATTATAGCCATACAGACGTCCCACTTCTTCTGCCAAATCTGCCATACACCGCAAATCCGAGCGCCAGGAAGGAACTTTGACAGTCATGCCTTCAACCGGGATTTCCAATCTGCCCAGATAGGACTTCATCTCATCGGCCGTACACTGGATACCCAGAAGTCCGTTGATGCGGTCAACTTCCAGAGGCAATTCTACCGGAGGCTCAACATAATTAATCACATCGATCAAACCATCCAGTACCTGACCAGCATCTAAAAATTCGACTAATTCACAAGCCCTGTCTACGGCGGGAACGGTACTCATGGGATCCAGGTTTTTCTCAAATTTAGCCGAAGCTTCCGTACGCATTCCCAGAGCCAGCGCGGTCTGTCGGATAGAAGTGCCGTCAAAGTTGGCAGATTCAAAGACGACATCTACAGTATCTTCCACAATTTCGCTGTTTTCTCCGCCCATAATACCGGCTAAGCCCACTGGGCGATGACTATCTGCAATGACAAGCATACCGGGTTTTAAATTCCGAACTGTGCCGTCCAGAGTCGTAAGCGTTTCACCCTCTACAGAGCGACGTACGATAATTTTCCCGTCCTTTACATATCGATAATCGAAAGCGTGCATTGGCTGGCCGTATTCCACCATAACATAGTTGGTAATATCCACTATGTTGTTAATGGGACGGATGCCCGCTGCCCGCAGTCTTTGCCGCATCCATTTGGGAGAGGGTCCAATTTTTACATTGCGTACCATTCTGGCGGTGTACCGACGGCACAAATCCTCAGCGGGAACTTCCACGTCTAAAAGTTCTTCCAGATTGCCTGGTCCCCCGCCTTTTACAGTAGGCGTGTGGTGTTTCATGGGAACCTGGAACGTAGCAGCCACTTCCCGCGCCAAACCAATCAAGCTAAAGCAGTCGGGACGGTTGTTGGTAATTTCAAATTCTACGACAGAGTCATCGTTGCCGATCACTTCATTGATATTTTGGCCGGGATAGCAGTCTTCTTGCAAAATCCAAATTCCATCTTCTATTGCATAGGGGAAATCATTGAGTGTCAACCCAAGCTCTTTGAGAGAACAGAGCATGCCGTTGGATTCTACACCGCGGAGAACGCCGCGAGTAATGTGGACACCGCCCGGTAAATGTGCATCATGCAGGCAGGTAGGAACCAAATCGCCAACTTTAACGTTCTGTGCACCTGTGACTATCTGAATGGTAGCGGGTTGACCCACATCAATCTGGCACACCCACATATGATCGGAGTTTTCATGGCGGGCCATGGAGATGACTTTTCCCACCACTACATTCTGAATTTCTGCATCCATGCGGGTCACCACTTCGACCTTAGACCCGGAGAGCGTCATTTTATCGGCGAATTCCTTATCAGAGGCCTGAATATTTACAAAGTCCGCCAGCCATTTTCTTGATAAATTCATATTCGTACCTCCCCATTAAAACTGCGAAAGGAATCGCACATCATTTTCGAAAATCAGGCGCAAGTCGCTAATGGCATAGCGTCGCATGGCCATACGTTCCACACCAATCCCGAAAGCGAAACCGGAATATTGGGTTGGATCAATTCCACACCCCTGCAGAACCGCTGGATGGACCATTCCAGCGCCCAAAAGTTCAATCCAGCCTTCGCCCTTACAGGTACGGCAGCCGGCACCGTGACACTCAAAACATTGCACATCCACTTCGCAACTGGGCTCGGTAAAGGGGAAGTGGTGGGGACGAAACCGAACAACAGAGTCTTCTCCATAAAGCTGTTTTACCAGATGTTCCAATGTGCCCTTTAAATCGGTCATGGTAATCCCTTCATCCACTACAAGACCTTCTAGTTGGTGGAACATGGGAGAATGGGTAGCATCCACTTCATCTTTTCGATACACGCGGCCGGGCGCCACAATTCGAATGGGCGGCTTTTTCTGTTCCATAACCCGAACCTGCATCGGCGAGGTCTGGGTGCGCAGTAAAACTTTGTCATCTTCTGTAATGTAAAACGTATCAGAGCGGTCTCGAGCCGGATGCCCATAGGGAGTATTCAGTTTGGTAAAATTGTAGGATTCCAGTTCCACCTCAGGGCCCTCTACAACTTCAAATCCCATCCCCACGAAGATCTCTTTGGCCTCGTCCAGAACTTTGCTCATTGGGTGTTTGTGACCCAAAACAACCGGAACGCCGGGGATGGTGACATCCACCGTCTCAGAAACTAATTTTTCTTCCAGAGCCTTTGCCTTTAGCTCTGTCTTACGCTGTTCCAATTTTCCTTCGATGGCTTCCCGAACAGAATTAGCAATCTGCCCCATAATCGGCCGTTCTTCGGCACTTAGCTTTCCCATTTGTTTCAGGACGGCAGTCAACTCTCCTTTTTTCCCAAGGAAGCGAACCCGCAAAGCGTCCAACTCGGCGGAGCCTTTGACTGTTTCAATGGCAGTCATTGCCTCCATGCGGATTTTTTCCAACTGCTGTTTCATAATTCTATCTCCTTAATATAAAATACCAAATAAAAAAGTCTTCCCTCCCACTAGGGGACGAAAGACTAGCTTCCGCGGTACCACCCGCAATTCGCCTAACAGCGCACTTTACACCTTTAACGGAGTCACCCGGCAGACCCTACTCTCGTTCAGGTCCCAGCTCGCGAGGGAAAGCCCAATCTTCCGGCAACAGGCGGTTTTCAGCACCCCGCCCTCTCTGTTGATGCCATATGGACGACAGACATCTCGGTCCCAGCTTTTTTCCTATGAACCCTGTAAGTTTATCACAGCTTTTGAGGAATTGCAACTGCTATTTGACTATTTCTCCCTTATTTCCTATACTAAAAAGAAAAATACAGGAGAATTCTTTATATTTCGGAAAGAAAAGGAAGGATATTATGGAATGGATACAAACCTCCCATACGCTTTTGAAGCAAAATCTTCCCCAGAGAGATCCCCAAGCACACAAAGGTGATTTCGGCAAGGTTCTAATTGTGAGTGGCAGCCATGGGTATGCCGGAGCACCGGCATTAGCAGCATTGGCTGCGCTGCGTACTGGCAGCGGGCTCATATATGTGACTGTACCGGAATGCATCTATCCGGTTGTTGCAGGGAAATTGCTGGAGCCAATGGTATTCGGATATCCAGCGGAAGGGGATGGTTTCTCTGCTTTGGCAATTCCTAAGATATTAGACCGTTTGGCTTCCTGCGACGCCTGCCTAATTGGGCCAGGCTTGGGCCGTACCTCTGTTGTGTTCCAACTGGTACAGACTGTTCTCCGAGAAAGTACCGTTCCCGTAGTAGTGGATGCAGATGGTCTAAATGTTCTTGCCGGACATATAGATATACTGCGCGAAGCAACTTGTCCCATTGTTCTTACGCCGCATTGGGGAGAGTTTTTAAGACTGACAAATGGCCTAAGCTCTGAGGATCGGCAGATGGATGCCAGGAATCTGGCGGAAGAAACCGGATGCATTGTGCTGCTCAAGGGACATCAGACCTTGATTACAGACGGTAAAACCGGGTACTGGAATGGCACAGGGAATCCCGGCATGGCTACTGGAGGTAGCGGCGATGTCTTAGGGGGAATCATCGTTTCTCTGATTGGTCAAAAGGTGCCGCCTTTGGTGGCGGCTGCCTGTGGCGCCTGGGTGCATGGGGCTGCTGGAGACATTTGTGCCCGGAAAATTGGGGAATGCGGCATGACTCCCTCCGATCTGATACAAGCTGTTCCGCGACTTTTCAAATAGTGGGGTGGCTAAATTGCGCCGTCGGAAAATACTGTGTCTGGTACTTATCCTACTTTTGGTTCTGGTCGGAATCGGTACAATTTTGAAAGTGGTACAAAAATCATCAGGGGATGCCATGCAATCTGCACTGGATTTCCGCGCTATGCTGATGGAACGAGAGAAATGTACCTTTGATCTCTCCATTACAGTCGATCAGGAGGATAAGGTTTATTCCTTTTCCGGTCAGTGCCAGTATCTTCTGGGACAGTCCGGACAAATTACCTTGACGGAGCCGGAAAGTTTGACTGGAATTCAAGCTACCGTGACCGATGGCACAACCAATGTGACCTTTGAAGATGTACAGTTGGAGCTGGGAGAGGTTGCGATGGGACATGTCAGCCCTATGGCATTGCCTCTTTTATTGGGAAATTGCTGGACAGAAGAATACATTGTCTCCAGTGCTTCCGATGGGGAGGGAAAAATTCAGATTGTCTATTCCAGCGGCTATGAGGAGAATCAGCTGATGGTATACACTTGGTTTGAAGAAGAATCCATGCAGCCGGTGTACTACGAGGTATTTTATCAGGGGGACCGTGTTTTGCGAGGAGAGATTTCTCAATTTTCTGTGTAGAAATTTGTGATAATTTAGCTGAAGTTGGCATAGAATGCTTTGGGAGCCTTATGGGCTGTATAAACTTAGCCACTGCGTGGGAGAATATGAGTAACCACATTACATAGTACAAGAATACTATGTGATGATGGGGACTACTTTTTCGCGGAGTGTGAAGCGAATGGACACGAACGTAAAAAGAGGCGATATTTTTTACGCTGACCTCAGCCCTGTTGTTGGCAGTGAACAAGGCGGAACGCGCCCGGTACTCATTGTACAGAACGATACCGGCAATAAACATTCCCCAACCGTCATTGCCGCGGCCATCACCAGCCAGACCGGAAAAAATCGGCTTCCAACACACATTGACTTGGCTGGTCACGATGTTGGTCTCACAAAGGATTCCGTTGTCTTGTTGGAACAAATCCGGACCATTGATAAGAAAAGATTAAGAGAGCACATGGGACGCTTGGATGAAGAGCTTATGAATCAAGTGGATTCTGCTATCGCCGTTAGTTTTGGGTTGCACGATCTGTAGTTTTCGTTTATAATATTGGCAGACACGAACAAGATAAAGGAGTTTGCCATGAGAAAACGGAGCGTTTGGATGAAGGCAACGGCGGCAGCATTCATTTTAGTAGCCTTAATCGGGCTTACGATAATAGCTGAAAGCGCAGCTGGTACCAGCAGCGATCCGCTGGTGACGCTGAGCTATATCAATGGCACGTATAAAAGTGAATTGTTAGAATCGGTAAATGCCACTGTAAGTGCAGGGCAAAGCCAGTTGGCAAATACGTTGGCCTCTCAAATCACATCTTTTAAAAGCACTTTGTCAAAAAAAACCGAGATATCTGTGTCAAACCCCTATCAAGTGGTAACCTTGACAGAAGGAAAGTCACATGAGGTTACAACTGGGGCAGAAATTTTAATGCTTTCTGGCACAGTGAGTGTTGATTGTGCGGTTTTAACCGATACAACGGCAGGTGCCCAAGTGGCTGGTAAGGGAGCTTTATTGGAAAATCACCTGTATATTGCTTCTGGCAATTGTCAACTTGTGGCATCTGGCAGTGCAAAATTTTTAATTAAGCAATAATAGGAATCCCCCCACATAAAGTATGTGGGGGGATTCTTTATGACCAATACCATACCTGTTCAATATGAGGGGATCACTTGTGGGGAACTGACCATGGAAAAGCAGGGACTTTTCTTACGCTTTACCGGAAGCTGCACCATCCAGAGTCACGAAATTCTTCGCGCATTTCTGGAAATAGACCAAGATGTGATTCCCTTGGGAGTGGCGATCCCTGAGGGAAACAGGCTGCATATCCAGCAAACTGTCCTGTCTTCCAAAATCATTGGCCACAAGGTTCATGGAGCCTTTTTAGCTGTAAGGGAGCCAGACGGATATCTGCCCTGGCGTGGAGAGATCTGCGGATACTCTGCCCAGGGAGTCGCCTGTAAGAAAGAAGGCGGTTTGGAAGTTGCTCTGGCGCTGGAGCCAGAAAAACCGTTTGACCTTTTACCTTTGATTTGTCTTTTTTCGTACAAGAGAATTGATGGAAAACCATATCTATCCATTCTCCTGGATAAAAAAGGGAATCCCGTTCTTTCGGACGCAGTGCCTTCTCCATAAGGATAGACAAACCCACAAAAGTGTGCTATCATTCCTAAATATACAGGACCATAATGACTCGGGGGAATCTGCAATGAGAAAACAGCTCTTTTGGTTGACAATGTGCCTTATTTCCATTTTTCATGGTTTTTGCTTCTACCAGGCTTCTGCATATGCAATGAATTGCGGAATTTCCAACGTCGATAACCAGGCTGCTCTGCTTTTCATTCCTTTCCTATGGGTCTTTGCAGTCGGTGTCCTGTGCGTCATCAATGGATATGCTTACCTTGCAGGAAGGAAAATAGGGAAATCCACAAAGTTAAATTTATTGGAACTTTTTTGCCTGTCAGGGCTTACCAGAGAAAGCAGGTCTGATCGATTTGTGCTTTTCAGTATCACCTTTCTTTGTATGCTGCTTGGATATTGGCTATTTGCCATTGCAAAAATCTGGTCTTTGGCCTACGCTCTTTCTGGAGGAGCTTATCTGATTTTTCTGTACACATGGCTGAGAAGCTCAAAGAAAGAGTAACGCACTGATTTTCATGCAGAGAAAATTTTTTACAATAGATTGATGTTGGCATAGATACCTCTTGATGTTGGGTCTGAAACAAGGAGCAACAGCAAAATGCTGTTGCTCCTTTTCTCAGTAATATATGAGAGATCTCTCACAAAATGGGAATAGATAGAATACACTGTAAAAGCCCTAGGTAACTGTTTTAACAAACCTAGGCAGGGGAAACTTTTATCCCATAGAGAAACTATTGTAGCCAGATCGGCAATCGGAATCGCCAAAAGCGCAGTATTGCAGATGATGCATGGAAGGAAACTGCAGACTGCTAAGACTATAAAATTCCGCGGCAGGTCGTTGCATTGAAGACGCCTGGGTTTTCCTGCTCATAAAAGCTTTGACAGGAACCACGCAAATGGAAAAAAGCAAAGAAAGCGGCCAGTAAAACGACAATTCATTTTCTCTTCTCAATCATAACCAGTATGAACTGTGCACTGTTATATAAGGAGGCAGACACACCTATGGCAAACTATCAATTCTATACGGTAGAAAAAGGGGATACTCTCTGGCAGATTGCCCAGCGGTTTGGAGTTCCTGTGCAAACATTGGCAGATGCCAATAAGATTACGGATCCCGACCATATTTGCGCAGGACAGCGGCTTTTAATTCCGGGCGGCCGCATTGTTCGGTACATTGTACAACCCGGAGACACACTCTGGTACATCGCACGCCGATTTGGAACCAGTGTAGCAGCTATTGTTGAGCAGAACAAGCTACAAAATCCGGATATGATCTATCCCGGTCAGGTGCTCAACGTACCTGCCACTAAATAGATTCCCATCCATTGGAAGAAACCGCCGATACATTTTGCATCGGCGGTTTCTTAATAGCAAAACCTGATAGACTTCCTAGTTTAAAATACGGCGTGCACCGGCATAGTGGTTATAATAGTATCCAGAGGTAATCGTATCTACCGTAACACCCCGCTTGGTATTGGCAGCATGGACCATTTTTCCGTCTCCGATATAGATACCTACGTGGGTAATCCAATCACTGGAACTATAGGTGTTGGAGAAGAGAATCAAATCTCCAGGCTGTAAATTGGCATACTCTACTGCCGTTCCGTTTGCAGCTTGGTCATCCGCAACCCGGTTGAGAGAGTAACCAAATTGTCCATAAATATAGTATGTAAATCCCGAGCAATCAAATCCCGTATTGGGAGAAGTCCCGCCAAATACATAGGACGAGCCCACATAACTTAGGGCAAGGGAAATTAACTTTTGTGCTTCTTCCGAGGCTTGCTCTTCCTTTGCTGCTTCTTCCAGCTCTTTCAAATCTTCTTCTGTCAGCCAATTGGTTTTCTGGTACTCATCTACAATTTTGAACGCCCGCAGAAACATAACTACGGCCTCTTGCCGGGAGGTGTGATCTTTTGGGTTGAGATACATCGCAGAATTGACTGGTGTTCCTGTCACGATACCTAGGCCAACCAGAAGCTGCGTAGCCTCTTGCGCCCAGGAACTGACAGAGCTGCGATCGGCAAAACCTTCCAAGTAGTCCTGATCGGGAGGAAGCTGGGTTTTTACCCCAACACTGTGGATAAGGTTAGTTACAATCTGGAAAAACTCCTGCCGCGTCAAAAGCTTGTCCGGCTGAAAAGACCCGTCTTCGTAGCCATTCACAATGCCGGCTTCATAGGCAACACAGATATCTACGTCATCCGTATCAGTAAAGTAATCCGTTCGGTTGGCATAGGGCTGGATACCAGTTAAGTTTACATAAGCCATAACCGCAATTTGTGCCATTTCATAGCGGCTAATCTCGCCTTGCATGTCCGAATCCCGGAATTCCTCCGGTAAAAGTCCCCACATTTCCGCTTCTTTTATATCGCTTTGCGCCCATGAGCTTAAATTGACATAGGCACCAACAGTTGACATAATACTATTTATGATACAAAAGCAAAGTATTACTGAGACAATGCCGCGCAATTTTTTTCTTCCTCTCATTGCGTTACCTCCCAGTTTAACTCCAGACCGACCGGGCAGTGATCGGAACCTAGAATTTCCTGATAAATTTTTGCGTCTACGAGATTGGGGCGCAGGCGGTCGGAAATCAGGAAGTAGTCAATTCGCCATCCGGCGTTGTTCTTTCTGGCGTTAAAGCGGTAACTCCACCAGGAATACATACCGGTTGCATCTGGATTTTGATACCGGAATGTATCTGTGAAGCCCGCATCCAAAAGCCGGGTAAATTTTTCACGTTCCTGATCAGAAAAACCTGCGTTGCCACGGTTAGGGCCAGGATTTTTCAAATCAATCTCCTGATGGGCCACGTTCAAGTCGCCGCAGACGATCACAGGTTTTTGTAAGTCAAGCTGCAGCAAATATTCCCGAAACGCATCGTCCCACTGCATACGATGATCAATTCGCTTCAGCCCCTCCTGGGCATTGGGCGTATAACAAGTAACTAAGAAAAAACCTGGGTATTCCAGTGTGATAACACGTCCTTCTTCATCCAAGGGTGCTATCCCCAAATCATAGCGAACAGAAAGGGGTTGTGTTTTACTAAAAATTGCGGTACCGGAATATCCCTTTTTCACAGCTGAGTTCCAAAATTGATGATACCCCTCCAGCTCCAGCTCCAATTGTCCTGGCTGGAGCTTCGTCTCTTGCAAGCAAAAAAAATCTGCGTTGCTTTTTTCAAAAAACTCTAAAAATCCTTTTTGGACGCAGGCCCGCAAACCATTGACGTTCCAGGAAATGAATTTCATGCTCGGTACTCCTTTCGACCAACTCAATCCTAGTTTACCAAAAGTCCGCACATTTCTCAACTGGTAATGCGGAGTATTTTCCGGGTAGCAGGAACCTCGAACAGGAACCATTATATTTACTGTGTTGTCGAAGAAAGCCTTGTTGTAAAAATTGGAAACGTATGGTATACTAATTTCATGAAAATACAAGTAATAATTTCCGTTTTAGCCTGTAAACTCACTCGCTTTGCAATTCGCTTGTTAGGGCGCGGGGGTACCGATTTTCCTGGGCGCGTCGCTCTGAAATTGTGCCCCAATTTGCTTGGCTTTTTGGCAAAGGACGTGACAACAATTTTGGTCACGGGTACCAATGGCAAAACAACGACTTCTCGGATGATCGAGCAGTCTCTTTTGGACAGTGGAATTTCTTTCTTTGCCAACAAATCTGGAGCAAATCTTCTCAGCGGTGTAACAGCAGAGTTTGCGGCCAACAGCACCTGGACAGGCAAGTGCCGGTATACGCATGCCCTGATCGAATCAGATGAGGCTGCCTTAAAACAGATCAGTTCCTATGTGGATGCGAAAGTCATTGTAGTGACAAATGTTTTTCGAGATCAACTGGATCGATATGGGGAAGTTTCACATACCCTGGAAAATTTAAAAATTGGAATTTCCCACAGCCCCAATGCTGTTTTGTGCCTGAATGCGGATGACTCATTGTGCACTTCTCTGGCGGATGGTGTGCAAAATCCCGTTATTTTCTACGGAGTCAACACTCCAGTTTATGAAAATCGAGTAGAAGAGCTGTCAGATGCACCTTATTGCATTCACTGCAAGCACGAGTATGTATATGATTATGTGACCTATGGCCACCTGGGCGGATACCGGTGTCCCAATTGTGGCTATCAGCGTCCACAGCCATCTGTCTGTGTAAACAAGATCTTGCAGTCTGATATGGATGGAACACAGGTTGTTTTCCAGGTAGACGACAGATTGGAAAAAGCGAAAATTCATTTGCCCGGAGGATATAATATTTATAACGCCTGTGCGGCTATGACAGTTGGGAAAGCGCTGGGTTTATCGGTCAAAACCGTAGCTCAGTCTTTGGATCATTTTGCTTGCGGCTTTGGAAGAATGGAAAAGTTTAACTTGGGCCAGGCACAGATGCGAATGATTTTGATAAAAAATCCGGCCGGTTGCAATCAAGTTTTGAACTTTGTCACTGATTTTTCCCAGCCTTTTATCTTTGTGGTGTGTCTAAATGACCGCGCGCAAGACGGAAAAGATGTTAGTTGGATCTGGGACGTGGATTTTGAAAAGCTGGTGCAGATGGGGGATGTTTTAACCCACCTATATGTATCAGGTATTCGAGCGGAAGATATGGCTGTGCGATTCCTATATGCAGGAATGCCAAGAGAGAAAATAACTGTGATGAAAGACTACACCCAGCTTTTAAAGGTGTGTACTACCCAAGAAAATCCTATCTATTGTATGCCTACTTATACTGCCATGCTGGAACTGCGTGGGATTATCAGTAAAGAATATGGCTACAAAAACTTTTGGGAATAGGGAGGCTAGCATGGAACTGAGAATTTGTCATCTCTATCCCGATGTACTCAATTTATATGGAGACCGTGGCAATGTCATTTGTTTGGAACAGCGTTTACGGTGGCGGGGGATTTCTGTGGAGACTTCCGGTGTCTCCATTGGTCAGCCTTTTTGTCCGGAGAATTATGATCTTTGCTTTATTGGCGGCGGTCAGGATTTTGAACAGGAAGTACTGTTGGCAGACCTGAAGGGTGAGAAAACCCAGCAAATAAAAGCAGCTATTGAGGATGGAATTCCTTTCCTGGCCATCTGTGGAGGCTATCAGATGTTGGGCCAATCATACAAAACATGGGATGGACATCAATTTGATTTTATCGGTGCTGTAGATTTCTACACTGTGGGCTCTGCACAACGAATGATCGGCAATTATATGTTCACCTGCGAGGATTTGCCCGGCACTAAAATTGTCGGATTTGAAAATCATTCCGGCAAAACCTATTTGGGACCTTCTGTAAAGCCTATGGGAAAAGTGCTGAAGGGGTATGGGAACAATGGGGAAGACAAAACGGAAGGTGTACGGTATCAAAATGTATTTGGCACCTACAGTCATGGCTGCCTACTGCCGAAAAACCCCCAGCTGTGTGATTATATTCTGACAGTGGCATTAACCCGGAAATATGGACAATGCCAATTGCAACCTCTGGATGACAGCCTGGAAAATAATGCCCATCATTATATGCAATCCCGGCTCGAGCGGCAATAAAGGCACAAACCGATTTCCATTTTACAACCTATGACAAAAAGCGGCAGTTCCAATAAGGGAACTGTCGCTTTTTATATTCAAAAAGTTAAATAGCCAAACCAAGCTCTTTAATTTTGGCCTGGATGCTTTTTAAGTCCCGAAATGTTTCCGGGCGTTTGGAAACATCACGCAAAAGGGCAGAGGGGTGATAAATGGCGGTAATCCAAAGTCCATCTTTTTGATACCATTTCCCGTGGTCGCGGCTGATTTTAAAGTCACTGCCCAGAAAACGAGTAGCGGCAATACGCCCCAGACAAATTAACATTTTGGGTTGCAGTAGCCGCATTTGTTCTTGTAAGAAAGGGAAGCAGGCATCTTGTTCTGTTGGAAGGGGATCTCGATTCTGAGGCGGGCGACACTTTACAATGTTCGTAATATAGCAGTTATAGCGCCCTAGATCGATAATAAGCAGCATATCATCCAGTAATTTCCCCGCGGGTCCGACGAAAGGTTCTCCACGGAGGTCCTCTTGCTGGCCAGGACCTTCTCCTACAAATAAGATGTCAGAAGTATGAGGCCCTACTCCAAAAACGGTGTGCGTACGACTTTTTCCCAGAGGACATTTTTGACAGCTGAGGCATCCCTCTTCTAGTAACTTCCAAGAGTCCATCTTATCGTCCCTCATCTCTTCTGCGATTTTGCATCTGATTTCTTTTTTTGCGGCGCATTTTTTTACTCCGTATATGGGCCAAAACAAAAACCAGGACATAAACCAGAATTAAAAAAGCCAAAAGTCCCAAAATCAATTTCCACCAATTCGCTGTCAGAAAACTTTTGGTGGTTGCGGCCTGATAGGACAATTCTGAACGGGCGATATCTGTAATAGCAACCAGAGGAGACGTTCCGACTTGGACACCGTCATAGTAAACGGTAATGGTTCCCAATTCCTGACCTTTGGCAACTGGAGCTTCCACGGAACCATTTCCCTGCAGAGTAACTTTCGTTTCCACAAGGGTTTCATCGTAGTCTTTGGGAAGCAGAGAAGAGACTTCCTGACTGGGTGAAAGCACAACAGCTTCCGCGCCTGCAGACATGGTTACTTCCATTTCCGCAACCGGATACAACGTAGACAGGAGCGTAGCATAGGCAAAATTGTCAAAGCCATAATCCAAGAGATTGGCTGTTTCAATGAAATTTTCCAAAACTACGTCCCCAGAATCCAAAACGGCAGTTTCTGCTCCACACAGGATGCTTAGCAGGTGGAGGTTTCCGTCATCGGCTGTGGTGATTAAACAGCGGCCGGCTTTACTGGTATACCCGGTTTTTACGCCACTGGCATTGGGATAATAGTAGTTTGTAGTATCTTCTTTACTGATAAGATAATTTGTGGTTGTCAGCTTCCGCTCAGCGGAGAGATTGGTTGCCGGTACTGTGTGGGCAGTTGTATTTGTAATTGTTTTAAAGGTTTCACTTTTGAGAGCCTCTTGGGTGATGATGCTGAGGTCCCGGGCAGTTGTATAGTGGTCGTCGTCGTGCAAACCGTGGGTATTGGCAAAGTGCGTTCCTGTGCATCCCAGCTGTGCAGCTTTTTCGTTCATCATATCCACGAAGGCCTGGACAGAGCCTGCTATATATTCCGCTGCTACATTGCAAGCTTCATTGGCAGATGAGAGCATCATACAGTATAAAAGTTCTTCCACTGTGAGCTCTTCTCCAGCTTGTAGATTGGCCGTTGAACCCTCTGCATCTAAATTCTCCAAAGCAGTCTGAGAAACGGTTACCGTATCGCCCAAATTTCCGTGCTCCAGAACCAGCATGCAGGTCATTATTTTAGTCAGGCTGGCCGGATACACCCGTTCATCTGCATTTTGTTCATACAAAACCGTTTGGGAATCCAAATCAATGAGTAAGGCCGCCTTTGCGTCTACCGAAAAGTTTTGTTCCCTGGCAACGCTTTCGATGATGGAATCCACATATGTAGTGTCGTCCGTTGCAGATGCTGCACTGTCCACTGAGCCAGGATCCGCGGTATCTGTCAGATCTTCGCCAGTTTCAGAACCTGCTACGTCGCTTGCTTCCTCAGAAGTTTCCGCACCACCAGTCAAAATTGGGAGCAGGGAAGTGCTAAATTGATCCCAGATTCCCGTCCCCTCCGACGGTTCTGCGATGGCGCCAATGGAGGTAGAAAGCTGGGCCAGAAGCACCAGCCAGATTAGAAATTTAGAAATGTGTTTTGCTTGTTTCATCAGGTAACTCCCTTTTTAAAGGTTCAGCATTGCCGAAGCCGCTACTGCTATGATATAATATAGTTTAATATAAGGGAAAGTTGTCCAGAAATAAAAGTAGTTGATCTTTTCGTTTTTCGGCTAGTTTCCCTAACAGTTTTCTCTTTTGTTGCAGAGAATCCCAAACTTTTGGGAAAGATGGTAGTTTCAAATTATACCAGAATCTTTTGGTATGTCAATGTGAGAGTGTGACGTATGTGAAGAAAATACCTTTGGAAAAAGTAATTTTGGCACTTACTCTCCTTTTTGCCTGTTTCATTGCAGGTTTTTACTACGGCAGAAATTCCGGCACCAGTTTGGATATGACAGCCCATTCTGTTCGTGTATATACCGAAAAGGAAGGTGCTGATCTGGCTGTTTCTTCTCAATCTACTTTCGATTCTGATGAAACAGCATCCAATGAAGTCAAAGATTCCGATACTACTGAAGACGTTGTTGCCCAGCTGATTCACATCAACAGTGCCTCAGTAAGTGAATTGATGTCCTTACCAGGTATTGGAGAAACCTTGGCGAATCGAATTGTCAGCTACCGGGAAACCCATGGAGATTTTACTACAACGGAAGAATTGATGGAAGTCGATGGAATTGGGGAAAAGAAATATGCCGCCATCGAAGCATATATAACAGTGGAGGAATAGTATGAAAATTTTAGTTGTCGATGACGAACAACTGTTACTCAAAGGTATTAAGTTCAATCTCAGCAATGAAGGATATGAGGTACTGACAGGGAGTGACGGTCTGGAGGCGGTGGAGATCGCAAAGCGGGAAAATGTAGATTTAATTGTGCTGGATCTGATGATGCCAAATCTGGACGGATATGGTGCTTGCCAAAAGATTCGGGAGTTTTCAGATGCACCTATCATTATGTTGACAGCTAAAGCGGACGATATGGACAAGCTAATGGGATTTGAACATGGTGCAGATGATTATCTCACAAAACCATTTAATATTTTGGAACTCAAGGCACGCATCCGCGCCCTGTTGCGCAGGTCCACTGCACGGGACTCCAGCCGTGCCAATCGCTTAACATATGGCCCCATTACGATAGACGCTGCCGAGCGAAATGCATACAAAGATGGTCAGATGGTAGACTTAACTGTAAAAGAATTTGATCTGATTGAGCTACTCATGCGAAATCCCAATCGGGTATATTCTCGTGAAAATCTTTTAGACGTTATTTGGGGATATGACACATTTCGTAATGACATTCGCACGGTAGATGTCCACGTTAGAAGGCTTAGAGAGAAGTTAGAACTCAATCCTGCTGCACCGGAATATATTATGACAAAGTGGGGAGTGGGGTACTATTTCAAAGCATAAACACAAACTTATCTGGCATATGCCCAATAGTTCCCAGCTTAAATATGCCCTGGGATATATCCTGATTACCTCCTTGGTTTTGATCTTTATGAATATTTACTCTGCCTATACAACAAGGGAGCTGATGTATAAATCCAAGTTTGTATCCTTACAGGATAAGGGGCAGCTGGTAGTCTCGTCCTTTTCTGGAATTGAGACCTTAAACCAGGAAAATGTGGATCAGGTCATGTCTCTGTTAGGAAATTTAAATGTAACGCGGGTAATTATTACCGACGGAGAAGGGTTGTCTCTTTATGACTCTCTCACAACGCACAGTTCAGAGGGAAAATATATCCTTTTGACCGAAATCGTACAGGCATTATATGGAAATGACGTCTTTTACAGCACTTATTCCTCCGGTGCTTTGGAAAGTCATGTAGCTATTCCGGTTGTCCATCACCAGTCTCCCATTGGTGCTGTATACCTTATGGATTATGATGCAGACCAAGGTATGATCATTTCCGCCCTTTCCAAAAATATTTTTCGTGCTTCCTGCTTTTTAGGCGGAGCGGTACTTGTTTTTTCTATCGTATTTTCTGCCACGTATTCCAGAAGAATGCGAAGAATCTTACAATCGATTCGGTTGGCCAGAGAAGGCGAATACAGCCATAAAATCACGTTAAAAGGATCCGACGAGCTGACAATGCTCTCCAGAGAATTCAACAAATTGACAGACCGTCTGCAATCTTCTGAGCAATCTCAAAGGCGGTTTGTCTCTGATGCATCTCATGAATTAAAAACGCCTTTAGCGGCCATTAAACTTTTAACAGATTCGATTTTACAAAATGATATGGACTTGGAAACCATTCGGGAATTTGTTGGCGATATTGGTAATGAGGCAGATCGTCTGACCCGAATGGCGCAAAAGCTGTTGTCTTTAAATTATGCAGAAGACCAGGAACACCCCGTTCTGGAAGTAGTGGATGTAAAGAAAATCGTTCAGAAAGTTTTGCGCATGCTGGGTTCTCTGGCTGCAATACGTCACATCCGCTTAACCAGTAGTTTGGAATCTGGTTGCACCATAGTCAGTAGGGAAGACGACGTATATCAAATCATTTTCAATCTAGTGGAAAATGGCATTAAATATAATTTAGAAAACGGCAGTTTGCATGTCACATTACATAGAGTAAAAGAAGAAATTTGGCTTTCCTTTTCTGATACTGGAATCGGTGTTCCGGAAAATGCGTTGCCCTATCTTTTCGATCGATTTTATCGCGTGGACAAGGCTCGTTCCCGGCAGGCAGGTGGCTCTGGCCTTGGATTGTCCATTGTTCGGGATCTGGTGCGCCGCAATTATGGTACCGTCACTGCCGAGCGAAAAGAAGAAGGCGGCATGGTGTTCTGGGTAAAATTCCCCTTCTTTGGTTTTGAGGAGGAGGAATCATGAGAAAAATTCTTTTTTTTGCCGGCCTGGCCATCTTATTGGTCATAACCGGCTGTCAAAAAGTAGCGCCCCCAAAAGTGGTACCCTCATTTACTTTCTATTATCAGATGGCAGAAGTCCAGTTTCAAACACCTGATGGCGCCTTGGGTGGTGAAGTTCGGGAGATGGATGTGGACACCATGGAGCTGGAAGAACTTCTAGCCTTATATCTGCAAGGACCAATTTCCGATGACTATGTTTCGCCGTTTCCTGCTTCCTTATCCGTGGAAGAGTTTCAACTTCAAAATGGAGTCCTTTCTCTTACGTTTAGCGATTCATTTTCACAGTTGACTGGCGTACGTTTATCTGTTGCTACTGCATGTATTACCAAAACCTTTCTGCAACTGGATACTGTAGACGCAATTTTGATTTCTACAGAAAGCGGTATGATATCCAATCAAGGCAGCCGTATGTTTGTAGCGGAAGATTTTTTATACGAAGATAAAAGTGATCAGCTTTTTGAAGAAACAGTGATACTCTATTTCGCAGATGTCAACAACCAATATTTAGTGAGCGAAACTCGCAATGCCTGGTTTATCAGCCGAGAAGATATTCCGGCCTATGTGGTAGGTGAGCTGTTACGCGGGCCTGCAACTTCCGCTGCCAGATCCACGATGCCCGAAAATGCCAAATTGCGCTCTGTCTATGTAGAAGACGGCATCTGTACCGTCGATCTTTCAAAAGAATTTTTGGGGCGACGATATTTAAATACTGAGGAGGCTTTGGTTACGCTCTATGCACTGGTTAATTCACTGACAGAACTGGAAGAAATTGAAGGTGTCCGCATTTTGGTCGAAGGGGCACCACTGCAAAAATTTGGCGAGATTCTGGTTCCGGAAGTGATGTATTATACTAAAAGTATGATTGGCCGATAACCGGTTCCAACAATTTTTCCATACCGTCAGCCAGAAATTTGATACAGACAGCAAATAGCGCCGAAGCTTTTCCGCTTCGGCGCTATCCTCTTTTCGTTTTCTATTATAGTTTTACTTATTTTATTTTTATTTCCCGGATCCATCCTTCCGGCGCTTCCAGACGGCCCAGTTGAATTCCCGTAAGCGTATCATAAAGTTTCTTCGTTATGGGACCCATTTCTGTCATACCGGAGGGGAAACAAATTTCTTTTCCGTGATCCACAATCTTTCCAACCGGCGAAATCACTGCTGCAGTCCCACACAAACCGCACTCTGCAAACTCCGAAACCTCATCCATCATAACTTCTCTTTCCTCGGTCTTCAACCCTAAGTATTCTTTAGCTACATACATTAAGCTGCGACGGGTAATCGAGGGGAGAATAGAACCTGACTTTGGCGTCACTATCGTTCCATCTTTTGTCACAAAGAGGAAATTGGCGCCTCCTGTCTCTTCCACTTTTGTATGAGTCCCAGCATCCAGATATAAATTTTCGTCAAACCCTTCGTCATGAGCCGTTACAATTGCATGTAAGCTCATAGCGTAGTTTAATCCTGCTTTAATGTGTCCCGTTCCATTGGGAGCCGCTCTGTCAAAGTCCGAAACCCGAATCGTTAAAGGTTTGGCGCCGCCCTTAAAATAGGGGCCAACCGGAGTGGAAAATACACGAAACTGATATTCAGTAGATGGTTTTACACCAATTACCGGACCTGAACCAAACATAAACGGGCGCAGATACAAAGAAGCACCAGAGCCATAGGGAGGAACATAGGCATAATTAGCCCTGACGACTTGTTCAATTGCGTCCAGGAAACGCTCTACTGGAAAAGGTGGCATTTCCATCCGCAATGCAGAATCTACCATCCGCTGGGCATTGAGTTCCGGACGGAAAACTACGGTACGACCATCTTCCGTTGTGTATGCCTTCATTCCTTCAAAAATTGTCTGGGCATACTGCAACACGCCAGCACACTCGCTCATCGTAATGGTGGCATCCTCTGTCAGAGTACCTGCATCCCAAGCACCATCTTTATAATTTGCCACATAACGTTTATCCGTCTGCACGTATCCAAAGCCTAAATTGGCCCAGTCAATTGATTTCTTTTCCATTCTTGTATCCCAGCTTTCTTGTGTGCAAAAATAAAATTAAACGTAGTTTATCACGATTTTTTTCTTGTGTCAATGAATTGGAAAACTGTCCACGGCATGAGAGCTTTTCTGGTTTTTTTGTCTTCCAACCGATTAAAAACATGGGCATTCATATTACAGATTGGAAAATCCGCTGCAATTTTAAGAAGGGAAGAGAAAGGAAAACGAGCACATTTATAGGATACGGGATCCATCAAAAGTTAAAATTGGCACTGGCGAAATATACTCTTCAGAATGCATATTTTTATACCCTGCACCGGTTTCCGTTGAGCATGCTCCTCTCTACATAATGGGAACCAAATTGTGAATTCTGGCTTCCCGAACCTTTTGTAGCGCATCTTCTGAATTCTCTCCAACACATCCTACCAATAAATAGCGGTTTTGAAATGGATCGTAAACAAATTCCTTTAACAGGCGAAACCCGACAATTTTTCCCGTACTTGCTACATGGGTTCGTGGCCCTGTGCAGGGGTGTAATTGACCTGCAATGGAAATATGTTCTTCATCTACATAGGAGATCGCAAGATCCCGGTCTATTGCATCTTGGACTTTTGCCTCCAGCTCGTCCAAGTTGATTTCCGGAGGAGCATTGTCAAAAGACAAAATAAAGCCGTGCCGAACGTCATCATGTTTGCAAAGTTCCATGGCTTCCTTTGGCATATAAAATTCACAAAGGTCTTCCGCAGTATGGGCCATCAAGCGGTAGGGAAGCGACGTATAAACCAAGTCATAGATTTCCTGCGGTTCTGGGCCAAAAATTGTAGGGCGTGTCACGACAATTTCTTCGCCAACGCCTACCAGTAAATTGGCGTTTGCATGGAGAAACGGGTATATTAAGTCAAAATGTTCAATAATCACCCGGCGACCTTTCCGAACCGCTTCCCAAATAGCATCCGCCAAAACATGGGGTTGGGTAAATCCCATTTCAAAACGTATATCCACATGGTATGTATGGGGAGCAAAAAATTGTGATTCCGAATCTTGCTCCAGGAGGGGAAGGGGGCGGACATTGACACCATTGTCGTCGTTGGTAAGCTCAATTCCAGGAAACATTCCCCGCACCAACATACTCTTTCCCGAGCCTGCTTCTCCAATAATACCAATAATTCTGTCGAAAGGGCTGAGGTAGAATTGGGCAATTTGCATGCCCAGAGCATAGATTCGATTACGCCCACGGGGTGCATAAAACAAGCTATATAGATGGTTTTTGTGAAGTCGGTCATGATATGGCATCGTATTCTTCCTTTCTCATCTGACGCTAACGTTGCGCCGGCTTATGGGTTTTCAAATAGGTCATCGTTGTAGGTGGCACCAGGGGTTCCAGTGACTCCCAGTCCTCATCCAGCCACAACTTGCGAACATTCGTTGCACTGATTGGTGTTGCACCAATCTGTAAACGGGGTATTTCTGTCACTGTGATGCCTCGAGATGGCAAGTAACTTTTCATAATGCGATGATATAGGGCCGTAACAGCCGAGAAAGGTTCCGTTCCCACAAAACGTCGGGTGATTCCGAGAGCGGGCGCAAAGCGGCTGGCAAAGATCTCTAAGTCCAGAAGGCAGTGAATTTGATTGGTGTTCGCATCTTTTGGCAGAAAATATTCAGGAAACGTTGCCCGTGAAATTAAATAATCGGAAGTAGGGTGAACCACCACATTCGGGAATTCCTGAGTACCCAAGCGAACAAGTTGCAAACGATCATCTGCCGGAATTTGACTTTGTTCTTCTGATAAGACAAAAACGTGAAGCAGATCGCACTGCTTGGCAGCTGAAGCGATTAAATAGCGATGACCGTTGGTAAACGGATTGCAATTGGCAACTACTGCACCAATATTTCCCATGCAGTCATAGTTCCCCAATGTCTGTAAGAAGTGGTACAGACCATTTCGGGAGTTTTCCATCATCATAACATCCGGAATCTGGGCAATGGGGTAGAAACCCATTTGAGAAAAATAGATTCCATTTTGTGGTTTCGTATATAAAAATAAATGATATCGCCCCTGACGAAACGCTTCTTTTTGAAGCTCCGTCACAACCTTTGCCAAAAAATCCTGTCCTGGACAATTAGAAGAGACGGCAATGCACTTGAGGACGTTGGCAGACAGAGAACCTGTTGCCAGTATCTCCTCACCTTCTGCTAAATTGACCGTAAAGTTGATGGACGTATCATATCGAAGCCCCATTCTTTCCAGAAATGTCTGAAGCAGGGAAAGCTTCCGTCCGACAAAAGGGGTACCATACTCGAAATTCATTTTCAGTCCTCCTCAGTATGCTATATTAGTATAGCGGATATTGTACTATTTGAAAAGTAAAAATCTATTGAAAAATGATATATTGTATCATATAATACCTTTGAATTGTAATACTACAGTTTAATACAATAGTGTAGCAGGAGGGAACATGGGACAGATTGTAAAAAAGGCAACCGCCGGCACCATGGAGTCCAGCGATGCCTACATTGAAATTTCCCCTGGTGAAGAGGGGGAAGGATTGGACATTCAACTGGAATCTGTTGTCTATCATCAATTTGGACAAGCCATTCGAAAGGTTGCCGAAGAAGTTCTCCAAGAGTTTTCTATTGAGCGAGCGAAAGTCAGAATTGTAGACCGAGGCGCTTTGGATTGTGTGCTGCGAGCCAGAATGGAAACCGCCATACGCCGGGGAATTGAGGAGGAATAGCCAATGAGACGTTCCATGCTTTTTTTACCTGGGAATACACCCAATATGATTATCCATGGAGACAGTCTTGGTGCAGATGCCATAATATTGGATCTGGAAGATGCAGTTGCCCCTGACGAAAAAGATGCGGCCCGTATATTGGTACGCAACGCCCTGCAATATCAGGATTTTGGACGCTGTGAAACGATTGTCCGGATCAATGGCCTGGACACATCAGAGTGGCAATTGGATTTGCAGACGTTATGTCCTTTGCAGCCTGATTTCATTATGCCGCCAAAAGTCGGATCGGCTGAAGATATTTTGAAAATCGATCATTATTTGTCACAGTTGGAAACACAGCTTCATTTACCCCCCAATGCTGTGGGATTGATTGCTCTGTTGGAAACTGCATTGGGAATTGAAAATGCATTTGCCATAGCCAGCGCTTCCTCACGCGTAAAAGCACTTTTCCTGGGTGGTGAAGATCTCACTGCGGATTTACACTGCCAGAGAACTGCAAAGGGTGAAGAAATTCGCTATGCTAGAAGCCGGTTAGTCTGTGCAGCAAGAGCGGCTGGAATTGATGCCTATGATACACCTTTTACAGATGTCAACGATGACGAGGGAATTTGGGAAGATGCACAATTTGCCAGGTCTTTGGGATTTACTGGCAAAGCTGCCATTTCTCCTCGTCATGTGAAAGCCATTAATCAGGTGTTCAGTCCCTCTGAAAAAGAAATTGCATAT
Source organism: uncultured Oscillospiraceae bacterium (assembly GCA_944386835.1). Lineage (GTDB taxonomy): Bacteria > Bacillota > Clostridia > Oscillospirales > Oscillospiraceae > CALXCQ01. The sequence goes on from CALXCQ010000038.1 coordinate 24,896, forward strand.
GCCTATGAGATAATGGAAGTCATCCAAGCTGCCAAGGAACAGGGCCGCGGTGCGGTTTCTCTTCGCGGTAAAATGATTGACGCCCCAATTGTAGAAAGAGCAAAACAGACCATTGCCATGGCCCAGGCGTTACAGGAAATAGGAGGCAGTAACTATGTCTAAAGTGGTAGCATCCTTGCAAGAAGCAATCCGACTGTGTGGCCTGAAAGATGGAATGAGTATTTCCTTTCACCATCATCTGCGAAACGGAGACTATGTGCTCAATATGGTCATGGATGAGGTCTCCAAACTGGGGATTGGCGAGTTGACCATAAATGCCAGCTCTCTCTTTGACGTCCACTTGCCGTTAATCACCCATATCCAAAACCGTACCGTCACAAAATTATGTACTGATTATGTCTCCGCTGGTATCGGCCGATGGATTTCCCAGGGAATTTTGCAAGAGCCGGTGGAATTTCGGACACACGGCGGCAGACCCAGCGACATGCTGCTGGGCCGTACACCGGTTGACATAGCTTTTTTGGCCGTACCGACTTCAGACACAATGGGGAACTGTACGGGAAAAGTCGGAAAATCTGCCTGTGGCAGCTTGGGATATGCATTCCCCGATGCCATGTGTGCAAAAAAAGTAGTTGTCATCACCGACAACTTGGTAGACTATCCTCTACAAAATTGGTCAATTCCTGAAACTTACGTTGACTACGTAGTTCCAGTAGAGGCCATCGGCAATCCTGCAGGAATTGTGTCCGGAACCACACAGATCACGAGAGATCCGGTAGGTTTGGTCATGGCCGATTTGGCAGCTCAAGTAATTCGCTACTCTGGCCTCTTGAAAGATGGATTCTCCTTCCAAACTGGTGCCGGTGGCGCCTCTTTGGCAGCTGCCAAGTTCTTAAAGGAAATTATGGTCAAAGAAAAAATTCAAGGGAGTTTTGGACTGGGCGGTATCACTGGATATCTCGTAGAGATGCTCCAGGCTGGTTGTTTTCAAACGCTTCTGGATGTACAGTGCTTTGATTTGAAAGCGGTTGAGTCTTTGCGTACAAATCCCAGACACCAGGAAATTTCTTCGATCCATTACGCCAGTCCAACTGCGAAAAGTGCTGTGGTTGACAATTTGGATGTGGTCATTTTGGGCGCTACGGAAATCGACGTAGACTTCAATGTCAATGTCCATACTGATTCCAGCGGCTATCTCATGGGAGGCTCCGGCGGACACAGCGACACTGCCGCAGGCGCAAAGCTGGCCATGGTAATTGCACCAATCGTTCGTGCCAGAATGCCGATTGTAACGGACCATGTCATGTGTGTTTCTACTCCGGGTCGTGATATTGATGTCCTTGTCACGGAAAAGGGTATCGCCATAAATCCTGCACAAAAACAGCTGAAACAGAGGCTTTCCGATGCCGGCCTTCCTGTCATGGATATTGCACAGCTAAAGCAGATGGCAGAGAAGGTAACAGGGATACCGAGGAAAGTTCCAAGAGGGGATCGCGTTGTAGCAAACGTAATTTATCGCGATGGTTCTCTGTTGGATCGTGTATACAATATTCCTTAAAGCAGCTGGCTTGTCTCATTCTAAATTTAATCGCAATCACCACTGGTTTGCTTCACGTAAAGTGGTTTACGAAAATATTTGCTGATTTGCCCCGCTTACACTGCCTTTCTATGGGAACCAGCTGAGGGTACATCTTACGATCCAGTTTTCCTCACTTTATCTGGTTCTTTTTGAGCAGTACATCGTCGCATTGGGCACATGAAAATAAAGGAGAATATCATGAGAGAAATACAGGCGCAAGCAATTACTCAAGTTGTACGCAAACTCTGCATGCAAGCCAACTACCATTTGTCACCGGATTTAAAAGACCGGATTCTTGCCAGCCGGGCACAGGAGCCCTGGAAACCAGCGCAGGAAATCTTAGATCGTATTATAGAGAATTATCAGATAGCCGAGAAAAAGGAAGTTGCCATCTGCCAAGATACAGGTATGGCTTGTGTTTTTGTGGAATTGGGTCAAGAAGTTCATATTATAGGAGACTTGCGCCAGGCAATTGACGAAGGGGTACGTCAAGGCTATGCGGATGGTTGCCTGCGGAAATCCGTAGTTGCTGATCCGCTCCGTCGTGTCAATACCCAGGATAACACACCTGCAATGGTATATTACGACATGGTTCCGGGAGACAGCTTCAAAATAACCGTTGCGCCAAAAGGTTTCGGCAGCGAGAATATGAGTCAGTTAAAAATGCTAAAGCCCTCTGATGGAGTGGAGGGTGTCAAAGAATTTGTGCTCAAGGCAGTAGAAGAGGCCGGTCCCAATCCCTGCCCACCTATCGTAGTAGGGGTTGGAATTGGCGGTACCTTTGATAAAGTGGCATATTTAGCAAAAAAAGCTCTGCTCAGACCTGTAGACCAGCCTAACCCGGATCCTTTCTATCAGGAAATGGAAAGTGAACTTCTGGAAAAGATTAATCGCTTGGGAATTGGCCCGCAGGGGTTTGGTGGAAAAACCACTGCTTTGGCAGTGAATATTGAGACACTGCCCACCCATATTGCCGGACTTCCGGTAGCTGTAAATATTAACTGTCATGTGACCAGACATCAAACGGAGGTGCTATAATGGCGAAGCGATTACAAGTTCCCTTTACTCCAGAAGAGGCACGCAAATTAAAAAGCGGAGAAAGCGTCCTGCTTTCTGGTATCATTTACACGGCCAGAGACGCCGCCCATAAGAGACTGGTTGAACTGCTGTCCCAGGGGAAACCCCTGCCGCTGGATCTACAGAATGCAACTATTTACTATGTAGGGCCCACTCCCCCCAAAGGGGATCAGGTAATTGGCTCCGCTGGTCCTACTACCAGCTATCGTATGGATGCCTATTCTCCCATTTTAATTGCAAACGGTGAAACCGGAATGATAGGAAAAGGTAAGCGTGGACCGGAGGTAATCGCTGCTATGCAGCAATATGGCGCTGTCTATTTTGGTGCAATCGGTGGGGCCGGTGCACTGCTGAGCAACTGTATTACAAAAGCTGAGCTGGTTGCTTATGAAGATCTCGGCGCTGAAGCAATACGCCGGCTGGAGGTAAAGGATCTTCCGGTCACTGTCATTATTGACGCAGAAGGAAATAATCTTTATGAAACCGGTCGAAAAAAATACCTGACTTCTCTTGCAACCCTTTAAATAAGGAGTAGTAACATGTGTCAATATCAGATTCAGACAAATTCTGAGGTTCCCATCTATCAGCAACTGGTGGATGCTATTCACGGAGATATTAAAAGCGGCGATCTTTTACCCGGAACGAAATTGCCTACAGTGCGTGATTTGGCCGAACAACTTCATTTGGCTTGCGGTACCATTAAAAAGGCATATGACGAATTAGAGACGCTTGGTCTCATTGAGATGACTCGAGGCAGGGGTACTTTTGTGGCAAAACCCAAGGAAAGCTCCACGAGCCGTAAAGACCGGGCTATGGCCGCAATTGACAATCTGTTGGACCTTATGTCTGCTCTGGCCTTTTCGCCAGAAGAAGTGGAAATCTTTATTAACCTGAAAATTCGGGAGCGGGCGCAGAGAGTAGTCGGCATTAAAGTTGCATTAGTAGACTGTAGTACAGAGTCTCTGACACAGCTGTCTGAACAGCTGCACGGTATTGAGAATATCGATATTTACCAATATGTTCTGGAAGATGTACTGGCCTATCCGTACAAATTGGGGGAGGACATGGACATTATTGTCACATCTCCCAAACATTATGAGCAACTGAAACAAATCGTTCCGGAGCGGGAAAAAGTGACCAGAGCAGCTTTGCGCTGGTCTTCCCAAACTGTTCTGCGCCTGGCCAAGCTGAAAAAAGGGCAGCGGGTTGGTATTTTAAGCAAAAGTATGCGGTTTGGTGAACTTTTACAAGCTGCTTGCCGGAAATATGCAGAACAAGTAGAGCCTCCGACAATTTATTTGCTCAATGATACTGTCCCTTGGGAACAGATGGGAAAAGAGTTGGATGTTTTACTGCTACCAGCCGGCTATGCTAAATTATGCAGCAATGCCAATTATGCTCACATTCAACGTTTCGGATGCGAGCGGCAGGTTTTTACCTGTGCCTACCAAATTGACCAAGGCTCTCTTTTATATCTGGAAGACCGTATCAGTGAACTACGGGCAAGTATTTAATCGTACAAACCAGGATTCAAATTTTGACGTAACAAAATAATATGCAAAAGCAGACTGCAAGCCGTAGGTTTGTAGTCTGCTTTTTTTCACACAATATATTTTACTTCGTAACCTTTTCCTACGGGCCCCATAAGTTTTATTTACACTTTTCTTACCCCTATTTGTGCAATCATGATTGCTTATATAGCGGGTTTCCTGCTGCTTCAGCATCTCCATCTTTCAGAAAACAAAGGACACAGTTGGCCAAGCTTCCTCCCATCTCGTTCTTTCCAGAAAGATACATCGCCTAGTTTATGTACATACTTATAAATTCCGGTCAACCTGTGTATCCTTTTCATTTAAGGATACTTTCGCGGCTCCAAATTGTACTATAACAATTAGTTAAAATATATTATAACTTGATTTGTTAAAAACTGAGAATATTTCCAATTCGGCAAAAAATCGTTTTGGAAAATTGACATTGAAATATAACAATGTTATAAATAGTTTCGCAACAATTTATATGCCATAAAAGGCGGAGGAGTTTGTCGTGGAAAAGAAAAAGCTAATTATCGGTGTCATTGGCGCAGATGTCCACGCAGTGGGCAACAAAATACTCTACCACGCATTTACAGAAGCTGGTTTCGACGTAATTAATTTGGGCGTCATGGTCCCGCAAGAAGAATATATTGCGGCTGCCATTGAGTCCAATGCCGATGCCATTATTGTCTCTAGCTTGTATGGTCAGGGAGAACTGGACTGCCGTGGCATGCGGCAAAAGTGTGATGAAGCAGGCCTGGAAGGGATTCTCCTTTATGTAGGCGGGAACATTGTAATAGGAAAACAAAATTTTACAGATGTTGAAAAGCGTTTCAAAGCGATGGGCTTTGATCGCGTGTTTGGACCCGGTACCCCTCCTGAGGTGACAATCGCCGCTTTGCGAGAAGACCTGCTGGGAATCACAGACCAGGTGGTGAAGTAAATGAATCCTGTATTGCTGATGGATTTTGGTAGTACCTACACAAAGGTCACTGCCGTGGATCTGGATGCGGAAATTCTGCTGGGTACCGGTGCTGCCTATACTACGGTAGAAACGGATATATCCATCGGTTTGGAAAACGCTATTGCCAAATTAGAGGAAAAGACAGGGCCATTAGACTTTTCTCAGAAATTTGCCTGTTCCTCTGCAGCCGGCGGCTTGCGCATGGTTACCAGCGGTCTTGTCCCGGAATTGACTGCAGAAGCGGCCAAACAAGCCAGCTTAGGGGCTGGGGCAAAGGTTGTCGGCGTATATGCTTTTCAGTTGACCCCAGAAGATTTGGTAGAAATTGAAAAGCAGAAACCTGATATTTTTCTATTAGTAGGCGGAACTGACGGCGGAAACAGCGCCTGTATTTTGCACAATGCCAAAATGCTGGCAAGCACTACCAGTTCCTTTCCCATAGTGATTGCCGGCAACCGGAGCGTAGCCCACCAATGTCAGGAAATCTTGAGAGATAAGGAAACTTATCTGTGTGAAAATGTCATGCCCAAATTTGGGACTTTGAATATTGCACCGGCCCAAAAGCAAATACGAGAGCTTTTTCTAAAGAAAATTATTCAGGCGAAAGGACTTTCTCATGTAACCTCTCTGATTTCCGGAATCCTGATGCCGACGCCCTCTGCAGTTATGAAAGCCATCACCCTTTTGGCAGACGGCTATGAAGAAGAATTGGGAATCGGGGAATTGCTGGCTGTAGATGTCGGCGGGGCTACTACTGACGTCTATTCTGTGGCAAGCGGTGCACCTACCAGAAGTAACACAGTCTGGAAAGGATTACCTGAACCTTATAGCAAGCGTACTGTAGAAGGGGATATTGGCATGCGCTACAGTATTCAGGGCATCGTTCAGGCAGCCGGAATTGAACGGATCAGTCAAATCTCCGGTATCCCTGTTTCCAGAGCAGAAGAGTTAATCGCATACCTTAGCTGCCATACAGACTGTGTGCCAGGAGAGAATCCCGAGTTACAGAAACTGGATTTTGCTCTGGCTGCCATGGCAATTGCTACGGCCGTTACCCGCCATGCGGGGCATGTGGAAGAGGCTTATACCATGATGGGCCTGACTTATTTGCAAACAGGAAAAGATTTAAGTCAAGTGAAGCAAATGCTGGTCACTGGCGGTTCCTTAATTCACACCAGCCATACTGCCCAAATTGCCGCCTATGGTTTTTATGACCCGCAAAATCCAATGTCTTTAAAGCCAAAAGAAGCCCAAATTTGGGTTGACCGCAGTTATATTTTAGCAGCAATGGGACTGCTTTCAGAAACCCATCCCAAAACCGCTCTGAGAATCATGAAAAAGGAGTTAAGGCACGATGGAAATTCAGAATAAAAAAATTCCAGAAGGCGAGTTTGCCCGGCTGCGGGAAGAAGTTTTAACCCAATGGCCAACTGGCCAGGATGTAAATCTAGAAGAAGCCGTTGCTTATCAAAAATCAATTCCTGAGCAACGCAGGTTTGCCAGCAAGTTGCAAAAAGCAAAAGAAGATGGCACGACTTTGGTACAGCCTCGTGCCGGTGTTCCTGTCATTGAGGAACATATTAAACTCTTGCAGTACCTGGAAAAAGAGGGAGAAGCCGATCTGCTTCCTACAACCATTGACAGCTATAACCGGCAAAATCGCTATGAAGAGGCGGAAAACGGAATCGCGGAGTCCATTCGCCTTGGCCGTGCCATGCTGAACGGTTTCCCGGCTGTTAATCATGGTGTTGCCGGCTGCCGCAGAGTGACGGAAAGCGTAAATGTTCCCGTGCAAGTACGCCATGGTACACCGGATGCCCGTCTGCTAACAGAAATTGCCTACGCCGGTGGATTTACCAGTTATGAAGGAGGCGGCATATCCTATAATCTGCCGTATTGCAAAAGCGTTCCTATGGAAAAAACAATTTGGGACTGGCAATATGTTGATCGCCTGACTGGCTTTTATGAAGAGAATGGTGTCTCTATCAATCGAGAGCCCTATGGGCCCCTTACTGGCACTTTGGTACCCCCCTGTATTTCCCACGCCGCTGCCATTATTGAAGCACTCTTAGCCGCAGAACAGGGCGTCCGTAATATTACAGTGGGTTATGGCCAATGTGGCAATCTAATTCAGGACGTGGCAGCAATCCAAACCCTGGAAGAATTAACCCGGGAATATTTGGAAAAATACGGATACAGCAATGTGATGGTTACCACCGTTTTACATCAGTGGATGGGGGGCTTCCCAGCTGACGAGGCGAAAGCCTTTGGTGTCATTTCCTGGGGTGCCGCCGCAGCTGCCTTGGCAAAAGCGACCAAAGTAATTGTAAAATCTCCTCACGAGGCAGTTGGAATTCCCACGATGGAAGCAAACGCTCAGGGACTTAGATGTACAAAACAGTTGGTAACCATGCTTCGAGATCAGAAGGTGCCCCTGCAGGTTTTGGAAATGGAAAAAGAGGTTATTCGCCAGGAGACCCGCTGTATTGTAGATAAAAGTTTTGAGTTGGGAAATGGGGATATTGCGGTAGGCGTCTGCCGAGCTGTGGAAGCCGGCGTTCTGGATGTGCCATTTGCACCATGCCGTGCCAATGCAGGTCTCATGTTGCCTGCCAGAGACAATGAAGGAGCTGTTCGAATTTTAAATCCTGGCAACCTGCCATTCTCCAAGGAATTGAAAGATTTTCACAGGGAGAAAATTGAAGAACGTGCTAAAGCTGAAAACCGGAAAGCGTCCTTCCAAATGGTGATTGACGATGTATACGCAATCGGTAAGGGCCGGCTGGTAGGTCGCCCCAGAGGCTAAGAAAGGTGGAAAACCATGAAAATAGTCGATATGATCTGTGCTCCTGGCAGAACAGGATTTTATTTTGATGATCAGCGGGCCATTAAAGCAGGTGCAACACATGACGGCGCCTTTTATCTGGGTCAAACAAAGACAGAAGGATTTCAGGCTGTCAGACAGGCTGGCGAGTCTATTTCCGTAATGTTGGTTTTGGAAGACGGTCAAATTGCCTGGGGTGACTGTGCTGCCGTACAATATTCCGGCGCTGGAGGCCGTGACCCTCTGTTTTTGGCTCAGGAATTTATCCCGATTTTAAATCAGCATGTAAAGCCTGTGCTGGTGGGAAAAGAAGCAGATAGTTTCCGCCAACTTTGTACCCAATTGGAGGCAATTTTGGTCAACGGCAATCGGCTGCATACCGCTATCCGGTACGGTGTTTCCCAGGCAATTCTGGATGCGGTGGCTAAAGCACAGCATAAACAAATGTGCGAAGTTGTGGCACAGGAATACGGTTGTACTCTTTCCGAAAAGCCGATCCCGATTTTTACACAATCCGGAGACGACCGGTATGATAATGCGGATAAGATGATTTTAAAAGGCGCACAGGTACTGCCTCATGCTCTAATTAATAATGTGCAGGAGAAATTGGGGATCAAAGGTGAAAAATTAGAAGAGTATGTCGCTTGGCTGCGCGACCGGATTTTGTCCAAACGGATGTCGGAAACTTATAGCCCAGTATTGCATATTGACGTATACGGAACGATTGGCGCCGCTTTCGGAAACCATAACTACGCCGCCATGGCAGACTATCTGGAAAAATTGGAGCAGATAGCCCGGCCTTTCCGTCTGCGTATCGAAGGTCCTATGGACTGCGATCAGGATAGGGAAGCGCAAATTACCGCATTGGCCGGTCTTACCCAAGAATTGGACCGTCGAAAAATCTCCGTGGAACTGGTTGCAGATGAATGGTGCAATACCCTTGAAGACATCAAGCTGTTTGCAGATCGCAAAGCTGGCCACATGATTCAGATCAAAACACCTGATCTGGGGAGTATTCACAATACTGTAGAAGCTGTTCTCTACTGCAAAGAAAAGGGGATTGGCGCCTATCAGGGTGGCACTTGCAATGAAACTGACCGGAGTGCCCAAGTATGTGTTCACTGTGCTATGGCAACGCAGCCGGCACAAATTCTGGCAAAACCCGGGATGGGCGTAGATGAAGGCTACATGATTGTTTATAACGAAATGGAGCGCATCTTGGCCATTCAAAATGCAAAAAAGAGCATTCCAAATAAAGGGTAATTTGCCCCTTTAAACAGCATAAAAAATGGATCATGGAAGTTTCCATGATCCGTTTTTTTACAGGGAAAAATCCTGTGTATCATACTTGGCAAAGGAAGGCGCTTTTCGGCGAACTGGTATCCGTTTTAAGGGATCATAATGAAAATGCCGGCAGCTTTCATAGATACTGACAACGCCCTTTTTTTGACAAACCATCTGCTCCTGGTTTAGTTTTCCGGCATAAGCACAATAAGAACAGGAACGTTCAATTTTTCTACGAAATAACAAATCATCACCCCTTTTTCATTATAGCGATTTTTTTAAAAGTTTTCCAGAGGTAATCAGAAGAAATATTTTTGCCAGAATCAACAAAACAAACAATAACAGGGCATAGAAAGAAAAAACCTGCCAATTCAGACTTTCTGTCGCCTCATGCCAAACTGCAGTAACCTGTGCACTGCCAGGATATCGCCAAGAAGCCCATAAAAAGGTAAGAAAAAAGGATAGTGACCCATGGAATAATTTAGAGATAAGATAAGTCGGAAGCGGCATTATCTCAGGGGGCAGTACACTTAGCGTCTGAAAGTGCACACACAATCCACCCCAGCTGACAATTCCAGCCGCTAGTCCCACTTGTAGTGCCAGGGGAAGGTGAGAACTTCCCATACTGGTTATTCCTGTTGAGAGCTCCAAAAGGCCTGTTATCGTTATTTTAATTAACTCTGGCAGTTGTTGATAGATTGGAACTGTTTCTAAAAGAGCCAGCACAATGGTAAAAAAAGTGATAAATCCGGTGATTCCCAGGAGTGATTGCGCAGAATCCCGAACGGCCTGTGTAAAAGCCTGTGGGAAGGGAATGGTTGCCTTACTCTCTTTCGAAATTGCGGCATTATGGTAAATCGTCGGCTGTACGTTTTTCCGCTTTTCCAGAACCCGCAGGAAAAATCCAATCACAAGCGCAGTCAAAATATGGATAAGAAAAATGGCAAGTCCGATTTCTGCGCTGGAGAACAAACTACCTCCGATAACCCCAAAGAAAAACGCTGGTCCGGAATTATTGCAAAATAGCAAAGTTCTCTGGGCCTGTGAAACAGATAACTCCTTTTTTTCATACACAGAGGCTACCATTTTTGCTCCCATAGGATAGCCCCCCAAAAAGCCCGAGACCAGGGGAGCCGCCACAATTCCAGGCAGGTGAAAAAGCTTTTCGGCGATAGGCGCTACCGCCTTCCCTAAAATTTTCGCATATCCCAGATTTACGCACAAAGAAGAGAGAACAAAGAAGGGAAACAACGAGGGAACTACCACTTGCACAGAAACTTTTAGCCCTCTGAGTGCTCCTTGGATTGCCGCAGAAGACCGGAACAGTAAAAAGAATAAGAAACCTGCCAAAAAAAGTCCCGTTGCTAAAATACTACCGTTTCTTTTCTTAGACTTTTCCTTCACATAACTCACCTCGGAAGAATATATGCCTTGCTGGCAAAAAACTTGCAGACGGGACATACAATATGGAAGAGGTAGAGGTGATAAATTGTGAAAAAGGGAAAGACAATTTTAAAAAATATGGCACAAAGGTTCGATTTACCCGAAGAAATCGTGGCAAGTTTACCTGTTACAGAAACAGCGGGTTTTTCAAAAATCACAGTAGAACATCACAAAGGTATTTTAGAATATACCGATCAGAGCATTCGGATTCAGGTCAATATCGGAACCATTCATATTACTGGTCAGGATTTAGAAATCATTCTGATGAATGCAGAACGGGTGATGATAGTAGGTACAATTTGGAATATCGGATTCTCAGATGGAGGCAAATAAATGTGGAAGGTGATTCAGTATATTCGTGGTACAGCCACACTGACAATTTTGGGTGCATCGCCTGAGATGGCTTTGAACCGGCTGGCTCAGGAAACGATAGGATTCTGGGATTTAACCATGTTAGACTCTTTTACTTATGAGATTACGCTTCTATGGAAAGACTACCCCAGAGCAATGGCAGCAATCCAGCATGCACAATGTGAAGGAAAGCTCAAAAAACTTTCCGGTTTCAAACAGACATTTCGGGGGCTTGGAAAACGCCCCGGAATCTGGGTAGCTTTGCTGGCAGCTGTCATTCTTCCTACCGTCCTCAGTCAATTTGTTTGGACCATCGATGTCTCCGGCAATGAGACAATTCCCACTCAGAAGGTCCTGCAACAACTGGAGGAAGTGGGAGTATATATCGGGGCCTATGGCCCAACAATAAAATCCCAGGATATCAAAAACCAGATGTTGAATCGGATACCGGAACTACAGTGGATTGCCGTTAACCGTAGTGGTGGAAAAGTTCAAATTCTGTTAAAAGAGAGGCAACTCAGGCCAGATATCATTGATCAAAAACAAATCTGCAACATTGTGGCAGGCAAAACAGGTTTGGTAACAAAGGTAGAAGTTTATTCCGGAACTGTTCAGTGCAAAGTTGGACAGACAGTGCTGCAAGGGCAGTTGCTGGTTTCTGGTTATAATCAAACAGACGTAAATTTACAGACCTCCCATGCCCAGGCGGAAATCTATGCCAGGACCTGGAGAAAATACCATGTTCTCGTACCAAGTCAAGAGACAGTAAAGCAGTATACAGGACAAGAAGAACACAGGTATGCCCTTGAAATTGGAAAAAAGAGGATCAATTTCTCAACAAAGAGTGGAATTTTGTCTGGCAGCTATGATAAAATAGTTTCACGTCAATATCTTACCCTACCGGGTGGAATTCAGTTTCCTATTTGCCTTGTTACAGAGCAATACCTGGCCTATGAGACCAAAGTGAAAGAAGTAGACACAGAAACTGCTGAAAAAACAGCCTTAGCTGCGGTAAATTTACAGGCAAAAAACCAGATGGTTGCCGGACAGGTTTTGCAGACATCCATAAACAGCAAGGCAGAGGGGGATATGATTGCAGTCGAGCTGGTATTGGAATGTGAAGAAATGATTGCCCGCTCACAGGAAGCAGATATGTTCTCGGGGGATGGGCCGAAAACGCAAAAGGAAAAAGATACTCCGTAGATTTTAAATTTAATTGTTCACGAAAGCGAGGAGAACCGTTTGGTTTTGAAGAAAATAGAACTGGATGTTCTCACCATGCAAGATCTCTTTGGCGTGGCGGATAATAATGTAAAAGAATTAGAAAAAGAATTGGGAGTTTCTCTGATTACCAGAGGTGGTGATGTGGAAATTTCCGGTTCCAGCGAGGAAGCGGTTGTCCTCGCAGTAGATACACTGCAACTTTTGAACCAAATGCGGGAATTAGGGGAAAAAATCGATGAATTTGCTGTTTTACGAGCGCTGGATTCGGTGCGAACGGGAAAAGCAGAAGCAACCGTTGCCGCCTTACAGGGGATTGTAGCATATACTTACACCGGTGCACAAATCAAATGCCGTACACCTGGGCAAAAAAAATATATACAGGCAATCCAGAAAAATACCGTGACGATTGCCATCGGCCCTGCCGGTACAGGCAAAACATATCTGGCAGTTGCTGAAGCGGTCATGGCACTGAAAGAAAAAAAGATCAGCAAAATTATTATGTGTAGACCAGCTGTAGAAGCTGGTGAAAAGTTGGGGTTTCTGCCGGGTGATCTGCAGAATAAAGTCGATCCCTACCTGCGCCCTCTTTATGATGCTCTGGACGAAATGATTGGCCCAGAAACGGTACAGAGTCACATGGAAAAACGAATTATCGAAATTGCGCCTTTGGCCTATATGCGTGGTCGCACATTAAAAGGTAGTTTTGTAATTTGTGACGAGTGTCAGAATATGACCATATCTCAGCATCTTATGATCTTGTCCCGCTTAGGGGAGGGCTCTAAAATGGTTTTGACCGGAGATGTCACACAAATCGATCTGCCATCGGCCAGTGATTCCGGTTTAGAGTTGTGTGCCAACATTTTAGATGGAATTGACGATATCGGCGTGGTTCGTCTATCCGGAAGTGATGTCGTACGTCACAAACTGGTAGGAAAAATCGTCAGCGCCTTTGAAACATATCGAGTTGCAACCGGGCCCAAAGCCGGGCCAGGAAAGCCGCACGGAACTTCCGGAGGAAAGAATTTTAAAAAACGTTAACAGTGCTGGGATTCCATGGCTTAAAATACTATGCATTTTAAAGTATTGTTTTCTGAAACCTCCCGAATTTGAATATATCTCGCACGGGAAAGTAAAGTGGGTCAAAGTGTACCTACCTGTAAGTATCAAATGCCCTAACGCACTGATCGGAGCATTCGGGAGTAAAAGAAGGCAACTTTCACAAGTCATTGAGTTTTTGTTATTGCTACGTTATACTGAAGAGAGAAAGAAAATGTGAGGGGTTGTCATGGGCCAGTACCATAAAATTTCCGTTACGTTTGCCAATCGTAAGCTACGTAACTTTTCCATTGCCAAACATATCCGCCACTGCATTCAAGCAGCCTTAAGGGAGCAGAATGTGGACGTACCTTGTGAAATCAATGTCCTGGTCACTAACGACCGAGGAATTCAGGGAATCAATAAGACATTGCGAAATTTGGATAAGCCCACAGATGTTCTGTCTTTCCCTATGTTCCAGTTTCAACCCGGTCAACTACCGGAAGACTGGGAACCCTATATTGACCCGGAGAGTCAATTGGTTCCTCTTGGCGACATGGCAATCTCTTTAGAGCGCGCAAAAGCACAAGCAAAAGAATATGGTCACAGTGTAAATCGGGAAGTCGGGTATTTGACAGTTCACTCAGTCCTTCACTTGCTAGGGTATGATCATTTAGATGAGGGCCCAATGAAACGCCAAATGCGCAGTAGGGAAGAAGCCATATTGGCAGAAATTCTTTTACCGAGATAAAGAGAGGATACTGAGAATATGACAACAAAAACTGCCATGATCACAATTACCGGTCGCCCCAATGTGGGCAAATCCACCTTGACAAACGCCATGGTTGGGGAAAAAGTAGCCATTGTGTCCAATAAGCCACAAACCACTCGCAACCGGATTTGTGGTGTTGTAAACCGTGGTCAAACACAGCTTGTATTTTTGGACACACCTGGTTTTCACAAGGCCAGAACCCGGTTGGGTGATTATATGGTCAATGTAGTACAAGAGTCCATTGCCGATGTGGATGCAGTAGTACTGGTAGTGGAACCTATTGCCAATGTTGGCGAACAAGAGCAGGCTTTAATTGCTAAAATACGAACCATGGCAGTTCCTGCTATCTTGGCCATCAATAAAATCGACACAGTGGAAAAAGATACCCTTCTGGCAGTCATTGCAGCATATAGTCAAGCCTATTCCTTTGAAGAAATCATTCCAATTTCTGCAAAACGGAATGAGGGGATTGACGAGCTTCTGACCCAATGTCAACGATTTGCGGTAGAAGGTCCGCAGCTTTTTCCCGATGGGATGGTTTCTGACCAGCCTGAGCGTCAAGTAATTGCCGAAATTATTCGCGAAAAGCTTCTCTGGTGTCTGGATAAAGAAATTCCCCACGGAACTGCCGTGGAAATTACAAAATTTTCGGAACGCGAGAACGAAATTTTGGATATTGAAGCTACCATTTACTGTGAAAAAAGCAGCCATAAAGGGATTATTATAGGCAAACATGGAGCCATGCTAAAAAAAATCAGCACAATGGCTCGAGAAGATTGTGAGCGTTTTATGGGGGCAAAAGTATATTTGCAAACCTGGGTAAAAGTAAAAGAAAACTGGCGTGACAACTTGAACCTGATTCGCAATTTTGGATATGAATAAGTTTCCTGGGATAAGAGCAAAATTACGGCAAATCCTAAAACCAGAAATGGAATAGGAGGCTGTTACATGGGAACAAAGCAACTATGGGAACTTTTCTGGAAAACGGGAGCACCGGAAGCCTATTTACTGTATAAGAAAGCCCAACGGGAGTCAGAGCCGGTATCGGCTTGACTCCCTTGGCGTATGGGGTCAACATGTACTTAAAGACTAGGGGAATCGTTTTAAGGGAAGTAGCCTATCATGATTCTGATAAGCTCCTGACCATTTTGACAGAAGAATACGGTAAATTGACAGTAAAAGCCAGGGGAGTATCCAGAAAGCAAAGTCCCCTAAAGGGTCCTTGTCAATTGCTCACCTATTCTGAATTTACAATTTTTGAATATCGAGGTTTTCATACTGTCAATGAGGCACAGACTCTGGAGCAGTTTTGGAATTTGCGAAACCAAATTGAATTATTTGCTCTGGCTTCTTATTTTGCGCAGGTTTCTGAAGTAATATCCCAGGAAGACAGTCCCAGCTCAGAGCTTTTGTCTCTTCTTCTCAACTGCCTGTATGGCTTAAGTCAGCTAAAAAAACCGCAAATGCAAGTCAAAGCTGTTTTTGAACTGCGCAGCGCCTGTCTGGCCGGATATGAGCCTGACTTAACCGGATGCGAGCGATGCGCAAATCCAACCCCTCAGTTATTTAATATTCTGTCTGGTACCCTGCAATGTACCGCCTGTGCGCAGGAGGCGGGAGATGGTTTGCGTCTACCTATTAGCCCTGGCACCTTACAGGCAATGCGGTACATTG
>CALXCQ010000039.1 GCA_944386835.1 uncultured Oscillospiraceae bacterium
GTGGTAAAGCGCCAAGTAATATAAATCAAATTCCTGAGAATAAATTTAGCATAGAATTAGAAAGAAAGATTGCTGAGGTGCTCTGGTCTAATAATAATACATGGCAAGCAATCGTCGAGGAATATACAATACATAATTTTAAGAGGAAAGATAAGAGCAACAGCACGAAAACGATCCATCTTATAACAAAGGGCAGGATAGGGATAATATTACAACGCTGTCGGGGAAACGTGGAAAAATTGATTAAATCGTATGCATTTAATAATATCCTGGTGTATTATCCCTTTGTCTATTTGAAGGAAAACCGGGGAGCAGTAGTCAGTATTACTGACCCATATAATGAAACTCCATCTACATTCAAAGCATTCCTGCATTATCTCTCCAATAAGTATAATGATAGTGAGTTGGCTAATTTCCTGCAAAGCCAGCAGAAGACCAGCCATGATGAAATTAAAGAGATTGAGGAAATAGCTGTCTCCCCACTGCTGCTTCCCCTTGATAGAAGTTTTGATATCGCAAAAGGTGCTACTCCTATTATTTTGTTGGAGGGGTTGTTATTTGATTTAGAAGCGATTAGCAATAGCCTGGGTGCAGAGAAAAGTAAGGTGGCAACAAAATCAAATACTGACATTTTTGAACTAGTATCATCTCCTCCTAATAAACTGGATTTGTTTAAAGAAAAAATGAATCAAGTGTTTGCTGAAATCGATCCTTTGTTAACGGAAGCTTATGATACATTACATAAAGCATATTTAGAAAATCCGTATCTGTGGAATAAAATGCTTTCACTTGAAGCAAATCCTTTGGCAAATAAAATGATTCAAGATTTAAATACCTTTTTCACAAAACAGAATTTAAAAGGCTCTCAATTCAAATATTTATTGACCGAAATCTTATTACAGATCCCCAAAACATATTCTCCCATTCAGAGGTATAACTGGAAAATGGGGACTCTAACAAATCCAACAGGTCAAGCAATATCCTTTGTCTGTGGCAGCGCCTCAGCTGTGATGCTCCGTCCAATTTGCGACGAGTACCTGATTATGCCGATGGTGTGGGCGCAAAACAAGTATTTTCTGATCGTTGGGTACGGTGATGGGGCCTACTGCCGATATGATATTGTCCGGGGCACACCAAGAGCCTTGATGAGTTACTTTAACAAACAGACTATGTGGGAGCACAACGAGATCAAGCGGGTCTACTGCCCCTTTGATCCAAATGTGGTGTACGCACTGAAGCCGATTTTGTATCAGTCAACGTTGCTTGTGGACGGCAAGGATCTGGTTGGCAGTTTTGCGGGAAAAGGCATTTCAATGGCCGGGATATATACGGTTATCTCGGCTGCCATATATGTTTTTGATTCGGATCAGGATACCATTTCCGAGCGGTATCCCACCTGGGTTTCAAGACGCAGACCTCCGTGGTTGGCCGATCCCAGACCGAATCCTTTGGAACTGGTGGAGACATACTGTTGCTCTGAAGAAGAACTCCAGCAGCTTGAGGATATATATGCCAGGTTATCTGTGGCTCCAGAGCTACTCTGGAATTTATATGCCCCAGATGAAAAGCTAGCAAAATGTCCAAAGGCGCAACAACTCCAAAAACTCTCTGAAGTGAGCGAAAGCCAGAGGGGATTTAGGAGAAATGCGATGGAGGCCAGACTGAAACCATGTATCGAAACCGCTAACGAACTCGTGGGGCACCGTGTCCTGATGGGCTATTCTGATGTAGAAGTCGACTTACAAATGCTTTTGGACTATCTGAATGGTGAGGTTGAGCAGGACAAGTCCCTTCCATGACAGAGCTAAATCTGATGGTATATGGCAGAACAAAGCTGTCTTTGATCGCAAAAAACAAAAGAGGTATTGGGATACGCCCACTGGTACCGCATCAAGTGGGCGTAGAGTTTCTCGCCCGAGGCAACAATATCTGTCCCTGGGACTGGCGCAGACCATGCCTTGAGGGACTCTAAATCAGCAATAGCGTCCTGAGGATCGGTAGCAACAACATAGACCAGTTGCATATTGTGGGCGGATGCAATCATGGCAGCATTTTCATACCGCAACCGATTATCTGGCATTGCAAAGTCGTTATACAACTCTAAGAGATTAGCTTTTCTATCCACCAGAGTTTTACCATTCGGCAACTGGTAATCTCCTGCGGGCAACAGGGAGGGCAGCAGAACGATCCCGTTGTCGGCGCACCAATCAACCATAGGGGACTGCTTTTCGCAGTGGTGGTCGACCAAGATGACAGGAAGACCAGAGTTAGCCGCCATCAAATGCGCCCGGATATACTCGGCACTCCCGATGGCCCAGGAGGCATTCTTGTCCAGGCGGATATCATCCGGGGCAACTTTGTAGTGGCCGAGGGGATAGGATCGGCATACCCGCACGGCGGCGTGAGAATCATCTGTATAGTCTAAATGGACAACCAGCGAGACACCTACCGCATCGCAGATTTGGTTAGCATGAGGTGCCGTACTCTGAATTGCACTCAGCAGGTGTTGGAGAACGATGGCCCCGGCCTGCTTTGTGGTGATGATCCAGCGCAGCGGCCATGTCCCGGTAATCTGATATATGTAGTGAGCATAGCCCACAGCGGGCCCGATGCCGATGTCATAGTCCAGGCAAATGTGGTTTTCACTCTCCGCTACACGGACGATTTTGATAATTGTTTTGCCAGGCTTAGGGGGCATCGGAACATAGTTTGGGGTGACCATCTGGTTTCCTCCTCAAAGGCATATATCTTACGGTATACGCATACCTTTTCGGATATCAGGGGATGAGACAATACCAACACATAGGGAAACAGGTTGCGCCTGGAAGCTCTGCGTGATATAATGGAAATACCTTAAGACTCCTTGATAGCATCCCACTCAAAACGCCCCACTTGTCCCACAGAAAATGGCACGGGAGTCTAAGGATTTACCCTTAGGCTCCCTTCTTTTTTGCCCACTTTTGGGGATTGGTCGATGGAGTTTATGAGGAAAAGGCGAGAAAAACGTGATGAATTGGCTCAAATGGCTGTTGACCAGAATGAGGGGCGAGAGGGACAAAATGAGCGAGATATTGGGTTCGTTTTGGGTGAGACGATAACATGGAGGCTCGGGATAAATGGATTTAATCGGAGATTTTGTGGAAAGAGCGAAGCCGTAGTCAGCGATATTTCAAGATAAAATATGTGGTGTATAGTTGGTTTTTGCTGCAATTCTCTTTAATTTCCACAGAAATTGTTTCAAAAAGGCTTTCCGCAAAAACTCGGTTTAATTTCCCGAATTATTTGGAGTTTTTGCTGGCAAATTGCAAAATCTCGGAATAATTCAAGGCTTAGAAGGAATTAACCAGAGCTTTTGGGGAATTAACCGGAGAATTTGCGGAATTATTCCGAGAAAATGATGGAGGAGGAGAACTGACCAATGGAAAAAGCAGGGACGAGAACTCGTGATATTACTTACTTTTCCCAAAAGAACGGTTGCCTCGTCTGCGTCCACTCCCAAGCAGCCCGAAAGTATGCGGATCGGCTGGAAGAGGCTACCACTGTCACTCGGTATGAGGCAAATCAAACGTGGGAGCCGTCAGCACTGTTCCATATCAGCCATGTGGACATCAGAAAAGAGTATTTTCAGATACAATGGACCAGCGACTTTGTGATCCGCTACCAGGACGGGAGTTTTGGAGTCCGTGAGATCATCCGAAAGGCTGCGCTGGCAAATCGGGCAACGTGTGAGCGGTTGGAACTGTCACGGCGTTACTGGACGTTCCGGGGCTGTGAGAATTGGAAAGCCGTCATCGTGGAGGGCGGCGAACCCTTTGCCACCTGATGGCCAGGCGGCGGAAATCTGTCCATTCTTGCAGGAATAACTATTCTTTGCATTCCCAGTGATAATAGCTGCTTTATTTCCATATCACGT
>CALXCQ010000040.1 GCA_944386835.1 uncultured Oscillospiraceae bacterium
CATATTTACTGTGCGGCCAACGAAGAATGATTTGCGAGAGGAAGACTTTTCATGGACCAGTCGATACAAAAGAAATTTGACAGTATTGCGCCGATGATCTCCCATACCCCAATGGTGGAAATCTGCTACCGGTATCGAGGAGAACTTCGACGGATTTTTGCCAAGGCGGAATACTACAATCTTAAAGGAAGCATCAAAGACCGGGTTGCGTTTCATGTGCTAAAAAAAGCTTACGAACAGGGAGAAATTCATCCGGGAGATACCATTGTGGAAGCCACCAGCGGAAATACGGGGATATCTTTTTCCGCTATGGGGCGATTTTTAGGGCATCCCGTGGTGATTTATATGCCCGATTGGATGAGCGCCGAGCGAAAAAACCTGATGCTGAGCTATGGGGCAGAAGTACGCCTGGTATCCCGGGAAGAAGGGGGCTTTTTAGGTTCCATTGAGATGACGGAGGAGCTGGCGAAAAAGGGCGGAGTATTTTTACCCCGCCAGTTCTCCAATGAAGACAACACCCAGACCCATTACCTTACTACCGGGGAAGAGATTGTTTCCCAGCTGGCGCGGCTGGGGCTTGTGCCGGACGGGGTGGTAGCTGGAGTAGTCACCGGCGGTACGGTTATGCGAATTACCCGCCGGCTGCGGGATGAAACCCCCAACGCCAACGGGTTGCCTCTGGAACCGCTCAGCTCGCCTACCCTGTCCACCGGATATAAAATTGGAAGCCACCGGATACAGGGGATCTCCGATGAGTTTATTCCGGAGCTTTTGAAGTTAAAGGAACTGGATCAGGTAATCTCTGTAGACGATGGAGACGCCCTCATTATGGCTCGGATGCTTTCCCAGCAACTGGGGCTGGGGGTAGGGGTTTCCTCAGGCGCTAATTTTGTGGGCTGCGTACTAGCGCAGAATCTTCTGGGCGGGGAGAGTATAATGACTACCACCTTCGCGGATGATAATAAAAAGTATTTGTCCACCGATTACAGCGATCCGCAGAAAATGAAAGAGGAATATCTATCCAAAGATATTCAGCTGGTAAGTGCGAAAGCCTATCGGTAGTCCATTGGGAGGAAAGTTTAATGAAAATTGTTACCTGGAATGTCAACGGTCTGCGGGCGTGTATCACCAAAGGCTTTTATGAGTATGCGTCCCAAAGCGGAGCGGATATGATCTGTCTGCAGGAAACGAAAATGCAGGAGGGGCAGGCGGATATTCAGCTGCCTGGATATGAGCAGTATTGGAATAGCGCGGTGCGCAAAGGGTATTCCGGTACGGCGGTATTTACCAAGACTTCTCCTCTTGCGGTAAAGCGTCATTTTGACAGACCAGGCCATGACGATGAAGGAAGAGTACTGACCTTGGAGTACGAAAAGTTTTATTTGGTCAATGCCTATTCCCCCAATGCTAAGGAAAAACTTGCCCGGATTGATTACAGGATGGAATGGGAGGACGCTCTGCGGGAATATCTGCTGGGGCTGGACGAAAAAAAGCCGGTGATCTATTGCGGGGATTTAAATATCACCCATCCATCATATATACATACAGCAAAGAGAAATCCCTGCATTATTGCGGGGAGTTCTTTTTTTATCTCAAATATACATCTAGCACAAATTCCTCATTGTTTTCGCGGCTAAATTCAATTTTTTCAACAACTGCTTTCAAGTAGTGATTTGCCACTTCTGCATCTAGTCCCTCATCTAAAAGAGCATTTAAGCAATCGGACAGCATGACAATTTTTTCCTGGTACTCTTCCTTTTCGGGAATAGAATTTTCAAGCTCGTCCATTTGTTTTTTGATTTCTGCAATCCGATCATTATTGACTGCTTTTCTCTCGACAAATTCATTGTCGGTGATATTCCCATCTTTCCATGCGTCAAAGAGTTTAGACAGTTTCTTTTCAATCTTGTTTTGTTCGGCCTGTAGGCGTTCAAATTGGGCTTGTATTGTGTTTTCGTCTACGTCTGGTAGATTATCTACTTTTAGCTCAAAGTCCTCAATATAGAGCTTTAAAGCGTGTACAACGGCATTCATTACGTCACTTGCTAAAACTGATTTCACTTTGCAAATCTGCGACTGTTTGTGATAGTATCGTGGCGCTACAGTAGAACGGTTTCTGTACAATTGATGCACTAAAGCTTTTTGGCAATTCTTGCAGACCAAAACACCCGCTAGCGGATTTTGCAATTTAAAGTTTGCTTTTGTTTTGTCGCTGTAAAACCTAGATGATGCAGCGGCGAAAGTTTCATCGTCAACCAGCGCAACATGCTTCCCGTCATATAGCATATAGTGCTCTGTATGGTTAGATCTTGGGCGGCTTGAAACAAGTTCCCCGTTTACCATTGTTTTTACGCGCATACGGTCATTCCAGCGGACTTTCCCGGTATATGTTGGATTGGTTAAGATTGTTTTAATCGTTGCAATAGACCATTCCGGATCGCCGGTATATGTAGGCACTCCCATTGCAGTAAGTTTTCTTGCAATCTTTCCGGGTGTCATGTTTTTGGTTACTGTCCATTCAAATATTTGCTTTACTATTGGCGCTTCTTCTTCGTTTGGCACAAGAGTTCTTGACAGCTTTGATTTGAGTATATCGTACCCATACGGGCGATAAGACCCCATATAATTACCCTCAACAACTGCTTGTTTTCGTCCTCTGTCCATACGCTTTCTAATCATTTTATATTCGCGGCGGGACATAAACAATTCAAATTCCATGTATTCCTCATCATCCGAATTGTGCGCCACATCATATACTTTTGTAGGCGTGACAACTAAAAGACCGTTGTTTCGGTTAGAATACTTTAGGCAATCCATTATTGTTTGCGCGTCCCCTTGGTTTCCCCTTGAGAGTCGCGTAACCTCTACAATGATAATGCCCCGGTATTTCCCGGTGTAACAATCTTTAATCAATCGTTGTATTTCTGGCCTTGCTTCAATGGTTTCACCTGATACGATTTCTTGATATATTTCCCCCACATAAAGCCCTTTTCTAGCTGCTAATTCAGTTAGAATTTTTTTATGCCTTGCAAGCGTTTCACCCTCACCATATTTTTCCGCTTCTAAGTCTGCGCGGCTCTTTCTTAAATAAATTGCGTATTGCTCAGCTATTTTTTCGCCGTCCTGCTGCGTGTATAGCATTCCTTTCCCCCCTCTATAGGTTAAGTGTTTATTTTGTTAAAAGGCCCCTATACTGCAACCTCCTATCTTTTTGAAAACTGCTTAACTTGATCGATAAAATCCATTGACATTTAATACACTCCCTTGTCTTTCACTATAATGTTAAATTTATGAAATGGGTTTTATCCCGTATCATACGGCTTTGAAAAATGCACAAATAAAGGGTATTATTTTTTATTTGATAACCACATATAGTTGTGATATAATGAAATTCCGATACATATAAACAACT
>CALXCQ010000041.1 GCA_944386835.1 uncultured Oscillospiraceae bacterium
TTGCTGAAAGGGCTGATTTTCTGCCACGAGTGCGGCTATCCCATGGCGGTGCTTAACCGCAAGAATGCCGCAGGTGAAGATCGCCTGTTCTTTGTCTGCCGGACCTATCAGCGATTCACCAAGGCGGGCGTCTGCACCTGTCATTCCATCAAGGAAGAAACAGTAAATGATGCCGTAATTGCCAAAGTGCGGGAGGTCTGCCAGGCTTATCTGGACCCCGACCGCCTGCGGTCAATCGCGGAAGAAGCGGTCGAGGACGCCCGCAAGGAGTCCAGCTGTGAAGCGGAGATACAAACCCTGCAATCCAAAATCACTGCGCTGACTACCAATCTCGATCAGATGTACATGGACCGGCTGAATGGGCTTCTCTCCGAAGAGGACTTCCAGCGCATCTATCAGAAGGTCAAGATGGATCGCGCGGTTCTGGAAGATCGGCTGAAGAGTTTACAGGAACAGGCAAAGCAGCCGGTGAACACCGAGGAAAAAGCTAAGGCGCTGGTGAAACAGTTTCTGGATTCAGCGCTGACCAGTCGGGAACTGCTGGTCAGCCTCATCGAACGGGTTGAGCTGACCGAAGAAAAAGAGATCATTATAAAATTCCGCTTCCACGAGCTGGAGGCGATTTCTTAAAGGGCATCGTTTACAATAGGCGTGTCGCTATGTATCGCGGATTGAAAAGAAAGCGCTGGAAAAGTTGCGCAGGACTTTTGAAGGGGAGGGCTAGAGAAAAATTTTTGCCGGAAAAGGATGCCGGCCTTTTTCTACAAAGGCAGTTGCCACAAAGACGGAAAGACGGTATACTAAAGAGAGAAAGGGGCAGCACAATGAACGTGTGGAAACATTTTAAGACCATCACCAAACACAAGCTTCTTGTGATGAAACAGTGTTTTCAAGTAGGCTTATACCGGCAGGGCCTGACCCACGACCTATCCAAGTATTCGCCCACCGAATTCTGGGTGGGTGCAAAATATTATCAGGGCGACCACAGTCCCAATGTGGAAGAGCGGAATGAGAGAGGATACTCTCTGGCATGGATGCATCACAAAGGGCGAAACAAGCATCATTTTGAATATTGGACCGATTTGATTCCGGGTACCCGGACATACGGCCCGGTCCAGATGCCCACCCGGTATCTCGTAGAAATGTGCATGGACCGGATTGCGGCCTGTAAGACCTACCGGGGAGCGGCTTATACACAGGCAGATCCTATGAATTATTTGCGGCGAGCCAAGGAGACGCCGCTGATGCATCCGCGGACCCGAAAAAAGTTGGAGTATATTTTGACCATGCTGGAAGAACAGGGAGAAGAAAAGACTTTCCGGTTTATAAAGGAGCATGTTTTGCAGGGAGAAGAATTCTTGCCGGAGGATCCACAGAGTTAAAAAAGCAGATATCCCGGAAGGGATATCTGCTTTTTTGTATACCTTACGCAATGGCGGAATATGGCTGGGCCAGAACATCTGAGATTGTGCAGACCGGAATGGAGAATACAGCAAAACCTGTCGCCGGAAAGGTGACGGCCAGAAAAGTTCAGGGATTCCAGAAAACGTTAACCGGAAAACCCAGGCCCGCAAGCCTATAAAAGTCCCGGCCAGGCAGAGCCCTGACCAGTTAAACGCACCGGATCGCAAAAGCGCCCACCCAAATCCCTGGCCTGTAAAGAAATCGGCCTGCAAAAAAGCGAGAGACAGTAAAGACACCGGCCTACAAAAGCATCAGCCGGTAAAGGACTTACAGAAGGGAGCCAATGTACAGTTTTGACATTGGGGAGAGCGGGCGGTACACACGGCTCTTCCGTGGAGGACCAGCCGGTGGCAAAAATCGGAACTCTCTTCCGGAGGAAGAATCTTCCAAAGCTGTTGTTCCACCTTGGCCGGGTCCTTCCCCTGGGCCAGGCCCAACTTGTTGGTAATCCGGATGCAGTGGGTGTCACAGACGACAGCAGGTTTGTGATAAATATCCCCCAGAAGCAAGTTGGCGGTTTTCCGTCCGACCCCGGGAAGTTTCAGAAGCTCTTCCATGGTGTCCGGAACTTTTCCACCGTAGGACTGAAGCAGCATTTGACAGGCCAGTACAATGTCCCGGGCTTTATGGTGATAAAAGCCGCAGGAGTGGACCATTTGTTCTACCTGGGAAATATCGGCAGCGGCAAAGGATTCCAAAGTGGGATATTGCTGAAACAGTGCGGGGGTAATCTGATTGACCCGTTCGTCCGTGCACTGGGCGGACAGACGCACGGCTATCATCAGTTCATAATCTTTTTGGTAGGTAAGTGCACATTTGGGATCGGGATATGCTTCTTTCAGTGCGGCAATGATCCCGGCAACTTGTTGAGCTTGGTTCATGGTACTACCTCCGTTTCTGAAGGTAGTATAGCATAATTTGTCGAAAGATGGTAGGGCGAGGGAAGGGAATTTCGGTTGAGTTTTTGGGAGAAAACGGTATAATAACAGAAACAGGCAACATCCGTTTTTGGGAGAAAACGGCATCAAAAAACGGCGACAGCGGTTGGCCTGAGGTGCCTGCACCCCAGGCTGTAGCCATCAGAAAGGCAGGTGGGGAGTATGCGTCCCTTAGCAGACGAGCTGCGCCCATCCAATTTAGACGAAATTTGCGGTCAGGAACACATCTTGGGAGAAGGCGGACTTTTACGCCGGATTATTGAGTCGGGTGAGATCCCCAATATGATCTTTTACGGCCCTTCGGGGATTGGGAAGACCACAGTGGCGAATCTGATTGCCAACCGTACCCAGCGGAAACTGTTTCGGCTCAATGCCACAACGGCTTCTTCGGCCGATATCAAAGAGATTATCGGCCAATTGGATACCCTCCTGGCTCCCAACGGAGTGCTGCTCTACCTGGATGAGATTCAGTATTTTAATAAGAAGCAACAGCAGACGCTTTTGGAGCATATGGAGAGCGGGAAAATTATTCTCATTGCGTCGACTACAGAAAATCCATATTTTTACGTATATAACGCCATTTTAAGCCGGGCGACAGTGTTTGAATTCAAGCCTGTTTCTCCCGAGGCGGCTATGAAGGCAATCCGGCGGGCGGTTTCTTACTTGCAGGAACAATACCATGTGGAAGTCGCAGCGGAAGAAGGTGCGTTGGAGCACATTGCCTCCGCCTGTGGCGGCGATATCCGAAAGGCTATGAACGCCTTGGAGCTGGTATTTCGTGCCGGCTATGGAATGGCAGAGCAGGTGAAGATTACCCTGGAAGATGTTGTCACCGTCTCCCAAAAATCAGCTATGCGGTATGACCGGGACGGGGACAGCCATTATGATATTCTCTCAGCATTCCAAAAATCCATCCGCGGTTCAGATCCAGATGCAGCAGTGCACTATCTGGCAAGACTTCTGGAAGGTGGCGACTTGGCGTCTCCTTGCAGAAGAATGCTGGTGACAGCCAGCGAAGATATTGGTCTGGCTTATCCCCAGGCCATTGCCATTGTGAAAGCCTGTGTGGATGCGGCCTTTCAACTGGGGTTGCCGGAGGCACGGATTCCTCTGGCGCAGGCCGTAATCTTCCTGGCGACCTGTCCCAAATCCAATTCGGCAATCTGCGCCATTGACGCTGCTATGGGGGATTTGAAACGGGGAAAAAACGGTGAGATTCCCGCCTGCCTGCAGGATGCCCATTATGCCGGTGCCGGGAAGCTGGGCAGAGGATTGACCTATCAGTATCCCCACAACTATCCCAATCACTACTATCCCCAACAGTATTTACCGGACGAATTGAAAGACGTCCAGTATTATACTTATGGGAATAACAAGTTTGAGCAGGCTTGCAAAAAGTATTGGGACGAGATTAAAAAACAGAGTAAGACTTGACCAGCGCGTCTACACCATATTGCCAGAAATCCAGGTGGCCTTCCGTCTGAAAGTAGTGAAGCTTTTTGGCCGGAAGTTTGGCACAGTCCAGTTTCCCGATGACAATCAGTTTTATTTTCATGCGTTCTGGTTGGATGGATTTAATGTAGACGGAGACACATTGCCCTACGGATAAATCGGCAGTTGGCTCTGCCAGACCTGAGAGGTTAGGGGTCAGCTCAATAAAAACTCCATAGTCCTTACGGCTGCGAACCACACCGGTGACAGTTTGGCCGGCCTGAAATAAAGCAGCATTTTCTTCCCAGGTACCCAGAAGCTCTTTATGGGTCAAGCTGATTCTGCCAGTGTCGAAATCAATTTGCTGCAAAACCACATAAATGGGCTGACCGATGTAAAACCGGTCACGGCTGTGGCTGATGCGGGAGACAGAGATATTTTCAATATTGAGTAAGGCAGTCAAACCGCAGCCAATGTCGCAAAAGGCACCGAAGCTGGTCAGGTTTGTGACGACGGCGGGTAAAATATCTCCGGGTCTGCATTGGGTTTTCAGATAAGCAAGGGCTTCCAACTGGGCGGCTTTTCTGGACAGGACGACTTGCCCGTCGTCTCCAATCTGGGTAATTTTACAGCAGACCGGCTTTCCTACCCGGGAGATAATGGCAATGTCCCGCAGGTTGCCCGTGTCAATGCCAATGGCAGTTTCATTCCGGGGAATGATGCCGGGAATTCCCCCCAGGTCCACATGAAGATTATGATGTTCGTCGCACATGGCGGCAGGTAATTCCAATATGGTACCGTCGCTCAGGCAGCGGCGCAGAATGTCGGGAGTGAAGGAAGTGACAGGCCCGCTGGCACGCATCCCTTCCGGCAAATATGTATGCATAGAGATCCCCCTTTTTCAGTTCTAACAATATTATGATATGCAACCGAGATACAAAGCGGGCATATTTTTTCGCAGGGAATGAGGTGAGAGCCGTGGATGTACAGGTGAACGACATTTTAGTTATGAAAAAAGAACACCCCTGTGGAGGCAAACGATGGCTGGTTTTGCGGGTGGGAATGGACTTCAAGCTCCGCTGTCAGACGTGCGGACATGAAGTCATGTTGCCCAGAAGCAAGGCGGAAAAGAACATTAAACAGATCCTCCGGGACTAAAGTTGGCAAAACATGACGACAACAGGTCGCAATTCCTAACGGGATTGCGACCTGTTTTTTTTCTCTGGGGCGGTATAATCGGTCCATGGCGAAAGGGGGACAGGGTGTTGACCATCTATGTGGATTCTTTGTTTGTGCTGAATTTTCTGATCAACTATCTGCTCCTTTTGGGCAGTGCACGTCTCAGCGGAGCAGAGATCCGCCGCCTGCGGCTGGCATTGGCGGCAGCTCTGGGCGGCGGCTATGCGGTGGCTACCGTTGTGCCCGGCCTGGAGGTTTTTACTGCGACAGGCGTGAAGGGACTGGTTTTGGTTCTGATGACTTTGTGTGCCTTCGGTTGCCGGAAAGAAGCCATCAAACAGGGCCTGCTCTTACTGGGATTGAGCTTTGCGTTTTGCGGGGTGGCCATGGCAGTGGTTCTGGCAATGGGGAAAGGATTGATGTTAATTCACGGTGTCGCTTACTATCCTGTCAGCGCTGAAGCCCTCGTTCTGACAGGGGCGGGAGTCTACCTGGTGGCTTGGTTCGTCTGGGAGCGCTTGGCGGAACACCATGGCGGGGAATTGGTTCCGGTCCGATTGCAATTGGGCGATAAAGCTGTTTCCCTCCGGGCGCTTCAGGATACGGGCAATACGCTGAAAGACCCGATTACCAACCAGAAAGTAATGGTGGCGGAGTGGACGGTGTTGCGGGATTTGCTTCCGGGCCCCGCTCAACCACTGGTAACGGCCAAAACCGTGGAGCAACCGGCTCAGCTTTTGCAGAGCTTGGCAATGCAAGTTCCCGGAATCAAGTGCCGCCTGATTCCGTTTCGGTCGGTAGGGGTCTACTCAGGGCTTTTGCTGGCAATAAAATGTGATCAAATGCAAGTGGGGAAAAAAGTTTCGCACGCACCTCTGGTAGCTTTTTCCCCTACACCGGTTTCGGACAGCGGAAACTACCTGGCATTGACAGGAGGCGTATGAAAAAAGGAAAGCAGCCCGAGGTTTTCGGGTAACCGATCTTTATGAATTACCGCACAGGCGGTGGAATGGGGGGTCTTATGAGACTGGAACTGGGGCAACTGTTACTGCGATTGGGAATTTTAAAGCCAAGTAAAGTGATGTACATAGGAGGGAGCGAAGTTTTGCCGCCTCCGCTGAAGCCGGAAGAGGAGCACAGATTGATTGAGGAGCTGGCCCAGGGCCAGGAGGGAGCAAAGCAGAAGCTGATCGAGCACAATTTGCGGCTGGTAGTTTATATTGCCCGCCGGTTTGAAAACACCGGCATCAATATTGAAGATTTGATTTCCATTGGTACCATTGGCCTTATCAAGGCGGTAGGGACATTTAAGGCAGATAAAAAGATCAAATTGGCCACCTACTCTTCTCGCTGCATTGAAAATGAGATTCTCATGTATATTCGGAAAATTTCCGGTCAAAAGACGGAAGTTTCTTTGGATGAACCGATCAACACCGACTGGGATGGCAATGAACTGCTTCTATCCGACGTTCTGGGAACAGACGGGGATACCGTGATGCGACCGATGGAAGAAGATGTGGATCATCAATTGCTCCGGGCAGCGCTGGAGCGACTGCCAGAGCGGGAAAAGGCCATCGTCTTTATGCGCTTTGGTCTGGAAGGGCGGACGGAAAAGACGCAGAAAGAAGTAGCGGACCTGATGGGAATTTCCCAGTCCTATATTTCCCGTTTGGAAAAGCGGATTATGGTGCGGCTCCGCCGGGAAATTTCCCGACAGATTTATAATTAAACCTGGGAAACTTCGCGAGGGGATGGAAATCCGGCCAGAGGTTTCCGGAGGATGCGTACCGGCAGCAATGACGGCCTGTTTGGAAAGAGTGGTTGTAAAAAGCGTCAAAAATTGCTATACTATTTGGGATAAGAGTTTCGAAGGTAGGGAAAAGGAGACATAAGATGGCGGCGCAAAAAGAAATTTCCAAATCGGTGCTGAAACGTCTACCGGTTTATCTGGCCTATTTGCGAGCAATGCCGGTAACAGCTCCGGATCATATTTCCGCAACCTCTCTGGCCCAGGCACTGGGAATGGGAGAGGTGCAGGTGCGGAAAGATCTGGCCCTGGTCAGTAGCGGCGGCAGGCCGAAAATCGGGTATCCAAAGGACCGGTTGATCCATGATATTGAAGAATTTTTAGGATATGGTGATCCTAATGACGCCGTTCTGATTGGAGCGGGAAAGCTGGGACTGGCACTCTTGGGCTACAGTGGCTTTGCCGAATATGGCCTCAATATTGTTGCAGGTTTTGATGCAGATGAGTCTCTGGTGGGAAAAATCAAAAGTGGGAAGACAATTTTGCATGTATCCAAGCTGGAAGAGGTTTGTCGGGAAAAAAATATTAAGATTGGGATTATTACGGTTCCGGCGGAATATGCCCAGGATGTCTGCAACCTTCTGATTCAGAATGGCATCCAGGCAATTTGGAACTTTGCCCCGACCCATTTGGATGTTCCGGACCATATTTTGGTGCAAAACGAGAATATGGCGGCCTCCCTGGCCCTGTTGTCCAAGCATTTGAATGAACAAATGCGAAAAGGTGTGTAAAATTATACTTGAAATTTTAGACTTCTCGTTGTATAATGACTGTCGGTATCCAAAAGATGCCGGTGTGATGGAATTGGTAGACGTAGTGGACTCAAAATCCACCGCTGGCGACAGCGTGCCGGTTCGAGTCCGGCCACCGGCACCACGTGGTCGCAAAGTTCGCTTTGCGACCACGTCTTTTTATGCCTACGGCAAAAAAGACCATATCCGCCCGCGCGCCTGCCTTCGTGCTTCTGTGAAACTGTGGGTGCCGGCGTTTCCCGGTGCGAATTTCAGGCACCAGCATCTTGGGAAATACTACACGGAGGCGGCGCCTTTCCGGCGGGCTTCTATGCCGGTGTGCCGGAAAAAGAGGCCTACCTACTGCGTTGTCCGGCAGCCCCGGCTGAAACAAAAACGAATCGCTTTCTTTCTGGTTACCGTTTTGGTTGTGTTGGTATAAGGGATATTGTATAATCGGTTATGGGAATACAAGAACGGCTCAGTGGTGTTTTTGTAACGATATCAGGTTGTGACAACCTGTCACAGGCGCAGTGAAAGTCTGGAACACAGGGAGAAGCTTGCCTATCAAGTTTCTGTCATGGTAAAATAAAGGGAAAGATTCCACAAAACCACCGGCGCAACTGGAGAAAATTTGCCGAAGATTTCAGCGCCTTCAGCGGCAATGGATGTCATAAGCAATTTTCTAAGAAGGGAAATCTGGTATGAAAAAAATATTATTTATCAATGCCTGCATAAGACCCCAATCCCGTACGCTGATATTGGCAAAAGAAGTTTTAAAAAGATTCGATGGGGAAATCGAAGAAGTGAATCTTTGCAAGGAAAGCATCCGCCCTCTGGATTGGGAGCAATTGCAGGAAAGAGATCGCCTCATTCTGCAAAAGAATTTTTCCGCCCCATTGTTTCAATATGCCAATCAATTTCTGCAAGCGGACGAAATTCTAATTGCGGCACCTTCTTGGGATTTGACGTTTCCGTCTGTTTTGCGGGTATATTTTGAGCATATTACCATTACAGGATTAACCTTTCAATATTCTCCGGAGGGAATACCGACCGGATTTTGTAAGGCCAACAGGCTGATTTATGTAACTACGTCAGGCGGTCCTTTCGCAAGCCAACAACGAGGATATGGGTACATAAAAGATTTGGCGAATACTTTTTATGGAATCCCCAACACCTTGTGCTTTTATGCAGAGAACCTGGATATAAAAGGTGCAGATGAGAAGGGCATTGTGCAAAAGGCAATTCAGGACATACAAATTGCGCAGATCTAACATTTTTTCATGAGCGGCAGAAATGGAACAAGGTCCGTTTTTCGAACTGTCTGATCGAAAAACGGACCTTTTTTTGTAAAGCCAAGGGAATTGGGGCTTTTCCTTATCCATTTCAGGTGGAGCTCTGAGCTCTGACTTCCTGAATCAACGTTTTGATTTCTTCCGGTTTCAAAACCTTCCCATAGGAAACGACCTTGCCGTCTACTACCAGGGCGGGCGTGGTCATCACGCCATAGGCAGCGATTTGCGCAAAGTCTGTGACATGATCGATTGTGGTATCCATGTTCAGATCTGCCAAAGCGACCCGAGCGGCTTCTTCCAGCGCGCTGC
>CALXCQ010000042.1 GCA_944386835.1 uncultured Oscillospiraceae bacterium
TGGCTTTCATGGGAGTCCTCCACTGCGGCAGTGAGAAAGCCATCAGCCTTTGCCGTTTGCAGTGCATAAAGCGCATCCTCAAATACCATCGTCTCGTCTTTTTTCGTCTGCAATTTCCCAAGTGCTTCCCGGTAGATCTGGGGACTTTCCTTTCCATACCCCACTTGTGAGCAGGTGAAAATTCCCTGAAAATGCCCTATGATCCCCAGACGGCTGAGCGCCGCCTCCGCCAGATGTGCTTCTGTCACCGTGGCGACACACATTTTTACTCCCCGCTCTCGCAGCTTCTGTAAAAACTCTGCTACTCCAGGTTTTAGCTGCACGCAGGCGGTATAGTAGTTTTCTATCATTTGGTGCAGGCCATCTACAATTTCCGAAACGCGCAGGGTAACACCGTAGTGATCTTGATAGTAGCGGGCTGCCTGCTCCATGGTAAAGGTCTCGAACGTCTCTTTTAAGTTCTCCTTTGCCTTAAGTCCCAGAGACGCTAAATAGTCTTCTCCCAGAGTATCCCAGATAGACATAGAATCCAGGAGCGTGCCATCCAAGTCGAAGATTGCACCCCGGATCATTGTGCCACCACCTGACTTGTAAGCCTTTTCAATTCCCGTGTTGCCTCGCAGATATCCTCTGCCCCAAAAATGGCACTGATAACCGCAATGCCGCAGATACCGCTTCCTTTCAGCACGCTAAGATTCTGTCTCCCAATTCCGCCTATGGCTACAACCGGAATGTGTACTGCCCGGCAGATGGCTTGCAGAGTTTCCCAGCTAACTGCTTCGGCATCGGCTTTGGAGTCTGTGGGAAACACTGCCCCCACCCCCAGATAATCGGCTCCTTTCGCTTCGGCCAACAGGGCCTGCTCTACGGTCTGGGCGGATACGCCCAGGATTTTATCAGGACCAAGCAACTGTCGTACCATTCCCGCTTCCATATCCTTCTGCCCTACATGGACTCCATCTGCCCCAATTTGGCAGGCAAGTTCCACATTGTCGTTGATGACAAAGGGTACCTGGTAGCGGCGGCAAAGTTCCTGAATTTCCCTTGCTTCCCGGAGTAAGTCTTCTGTATTTAATGACTTTTCCCGAAGCTGCACAAAGGTGGCGCCACCTTGCAGCGCCGCTTCTACTGCCTGTGCCAGTGTCTTTCCGTCCAACCAGGAGCGGTCTGTGACAGCGTAGACAAGCAAATCCTCTTTAGCGCACTTCATATTTGGCCCCTTCCTCCAGCATCTTTCCATCGATATGGCAGATCGCATCCAGAATCCGGTTCCGGTATGTCGCGTTTCCCTCACCCGGTTGCAAATTGGCAAATCCAATTTCCCCGGCCAGTCCCATAAGGCAAACCGCAGCTGCGACCGCCTCTGTCTTATTCCCTGGATTGGCTACCACATAGGCGGTTACCAGTCCAGAAAGCTGGCAGCCGGTGCCGGTAATTTTACTCATCTCCGGCCTCCCGTTCCGGATTACATAGCAGGTTTTGCTGTCCGCCACCAGGTCAATTGCTCCCGTGATGGCGACAATCGCTCCGGTTTTTGCAGAAAAAGCTTTGGCAAAGGACACCATTTCGTCCAGATTTTCCTCCGTCACCGTATCGGCAGAATCTGCATCCACGCCTTTGGTACTGCCGCTTCCCAATGCCAGCGTTTTAATTTCGGAAATATTACCGCGGATCACATCCAGCTTCAGCTTGTCCATCAGCTCGATCGCTGTTTGGGTCCGCAGCTTGCTGGCCCCTGCGCCCACCGGGTCCAGAAGCACCACATGACCTAAGGCATTGGCTGTTTCCCCGGCAATCCACATGGCCGCAATGCTACTCTTATTTAAAGTACCGATATTCAGATTCAGTCCCCCACAAATTGACGTAATATCTGCCACGTCTTCCGGCTCGTCAGACATAATAGGGCTCGCCCCGCAGGCAAGTAGCGCATTTGCCACATCGTTGACCGTGACATAGTTGGTAATGTTATGTACCAACGGCATGGTTTTTCTCACAGTTTCTACACAAGATCCCAGCATACAGTTCCTTCTTTCTCCCGATCATTCGGGAAATTATTTTACAACTTTCAGCGAAAAGGCCCAAAGAAAAAGGGAACTGCCGATTTGGCAGTTCCCTTTACACTCCGTTTTGTCATCAGACATCCCTACGTTGGCATTATCCAAATCAGGTTCATGGGTCGAAGGCCTTACCTTCCTCTCAGCCTGTTTACAAGCTCCCCGCTGTTTTGTTGTATTTTTATACTACAAGTTTTTCAGGCAAAGTGCAAGTACTTTTCCTACATTTCCTATTTGGGGGAAACGGTTGCAAAAGTATTTTATCTTCCAGCACATACAAGACACACGAATCACATTTCTCAAAAGGATCTCCCTCAACTCTCCGTGCCAACCCCAAACATTGTAGGCATCTGTGCAATGTTAGACCGTGCATCTTCTGTGGGATTTTGTTGCCAGGGTAGCTTCCAAGTTAAACACATTGTCATAAATCGGGAACTGTACACGATCGTTCCATAAACAGTAACAGCAAGTCATACGCCTAAGCAAAAATCCACATTTCTGCCGATCTTCTATCATAAAGGAGTTCCTGTGCGACTTGCGTTTATTCCGGCGATTCCCGGTTGGTATGTCCTCTATTCTCCTTCTGCCCGCCTGCGCCACAGGAATCTCCATGAAAGTGCCCTGGATTCAGATTGTTTTCCAACAGTGTCCTTACGAGACATACGACCACTTTTGCTACTGCCATTCTCAGATGGAAACTGCACAGCTTTGGATGGCTGTTCCACTAAGCGCCATCCGTGCACGGGTCTACCGTATCAAGGTCAAACCCGAAGACCGAACATGATTCAGGAGGCAACTATGTCATTTCATTTGATCGATTTGCAGACTTGGGATCGTAAAGAATTCTATGAGCATTTTATAGAAGAGGTTGCCTGCACTTATTCTGCAACGGTAAATCTTGACATCACCAATTTAAAAAACTACCGACTTTATCCAACGATAATTTGGCTACTAACCAAAGCTGTCAATCAAATGCCCGAATTTCGTACCGCTCTGACAAACGAAGGAGTCGGCATATATGACGAACTGCATCCGGCATATACG
The DNA here is from genome assembly GCA_944386835.1 of uncultured Oscillospiraceae bacterium. GTDB lineage: Bacteria > Bacillota > Clostridia > Oscillospirales > Oscillospiraceae > CALXCQ01. Next base: position 3,099 of record CALXCQ010000042.1, read on the forward strand.
ATTTTCAACAAGGAGAATAAAAATTTCTCGGCAATCTGGACCGAGTTTCATTCTGATTACAGGGTTTTCTTGAATTCGTATGAATGCGATACCGCCAAATACGCATCCTCCGTAAATTATGCGCCCAAACCCGACCGGCCTGCAAACTCCTTTGATATCTCGATGATACCTTGGTTTACCTTTACCTCTTTCAACATCAACGTGTTTGACAGTAGAAAATATCTGCTTCCAATTTTCACTTTCGGGAAATATATAGACGACTGCGGAAAACGACTGCTTCCTCTCTCAATCCAAGTACATCACGCCGTATGTGACGGATATCACATGGGAAAATTCATCGAGATTCTGCAAGAACAAATCACCCAATTTTCCTATGAAGGCTAATACGGATACAAAAGCCCTTAGTTATGAGTTATGACTCACAGCTAAGGGCTTTTCAATCTGGATTTATTCTGTGTTTCCGCAACTATCAATTACTTTGAAACTCATAGGTCACTGGGGCTTTCCCACAATAACCTTTGTATCCCTATGATCAAGGTATATCAAACCATAATTGAACATCCACAAGCCCGCAGAATGCAGGATCTGTGGGTGTTTCGTTTTATTCCCATTCGATTGTTGCCGGGGGTTTACTCGTGATGTCATAGACAATCCGGTTAATACCCCGAACTTCATTGACAATTCGTCCGGAAATCCGGTCCAATACCTCATAGGGAATCCTGGCCCAATCGGCAGTCATGAAGTCGCTGGTGGTCACCGCTCGCAGTGCCAAAGTATGGTCATAGGTCCGGCCGTCGCCCATGACACCAACAGAACGGGTGTTGGTCAAGACTGCAAAATACTGGCTGAGGTTTTTGTCCTCTCCTGCCTTGGCAATCTCTTCCCGGAAAATGAAATCGGCCTCCCGCAGAATGTCCAGCTTTTCTTTCGTCAAATCGCCAATGACCCGGATAGCAAGACCCGGTCCTGGGAACGGCTGCCGACTGACCAAGTATTCCGGCAGCCCCAGCTCCCGACCCAGTTGCCGCACTTCGTCCTTAAAGAGCATCCGCAAAGGCTCCAGAATCTCCCGGAAATCCACATAGTCCGGTAAGCCGCCCACATTGTGATGGCTTTTGATTACGGCTGCATCGCCTAAGCCGGACTCAATCACATCCGGGTAGATCGTACCCTGAACCAGGAAAGCCACTTTGCCAATTTTCTTTCCTTCTTCTTCAAACACCCGGATAAATTCTTCTCCAATGCCTTTTCTCTTCGCTTCCGGATCTGCAATTCCTTTCAGTTTTTCCAAAAACCGCGCTTCCGCATTGACCCGTACGAAGTGAAGATTCCATTTGGAAAACGCCGCCTCTACTTCTTCTGCTTCTTTCCTCCGTAAAAAGCCGTGATCCACAAATACACATGTCAGCTGGTCGCCAATCGCCTCTGCCATCAGTGCCGCCGCTACAGAAGAGTCCACACCGCCGGACAAAGCCAAAAGGGCTTTCTCTGTTCCCACTTTTTCCCGGATCTGCCGGACCGTACGCTGCAGATAATCCCCCATTGTCCACTGGCCTGTCGCACCGCAAACTTCATATAGGAAATTACGAATCATAGCCAGACCGTTTTCTGTGTGGTTGACCTCCGGGTGATACTGCACACCATACAGTTTTTTCCCAGGATGAGAAATTGCCGCATTGGGACAGGCATCTGTTGTCGCCGTTACACCGAAGCCCTCCGGTAATTTGGCAATATAGTCCCCATGACTCATCCAGGTAATGCCGGTATCCGGCAGGCCACGGAACAGCGCGTCCTGGGTTTCAAAATGGGTCTGGGTTTTCCCGTATTCCCGGGCTGTCGCCTCAGTGGCCGGCATCACCTGTCCTTTTAGCGTATAAGCCATCAGCTGGCAGCCATAACAAATACCTAGCACAGGAATTCCCAATTCAAAAATCCGCGGATCCACATGGGGTGAAGCAGGATCGTAGACGCTGTTGGGGCCACCAGTAAAAATCAATCCAATTGGTGCAGCTTTCTGAATTTCCTCCAGCGAAATGGTGTATGGCTTTACCTCACAATAGACATGACATTCGCGCACTCTCCGGGCGATTAATTGATTGTATTGTCCACCGAAGTCCAAAACAAGTACTTTCTCCATTTTCATCCTCCCTGATATCCCCGCAGACCAGTTGTTCTGGCTGTCCTTTTCCGCATCTTTTTCTTCTTTTTTAGTATCTAACATTTTTTTACATTTTACAATTGGGAAGGTTGCTGAATGTGCAAATGCCCTAAATCCTTTTCTTGTTGCTTCCGTCCTATTTACACAACCCGCTTCTCATATTAAAATAAGGAAAAGTATCTCCGTTCTCTTTGCCGGCATGTTTTACCGGGTAAAGGTCGAAATCACACCATAAAGGAATCCGATTTTATTATCATACAGAAAAGGGGCAAAAATGACAAGAGAATCCTTTCAAAAACTGACCCAATCCGGCCTTGTTTTTCTCGATGGCGCAACCGGGACGAATCTGATGGAAGCCGGGCTGCCCAAAGGGGTCTGCTCGGAACTTTGGACACTGGAACACCCGGACATCATTCTCAGGTTGCAGCGTTCCTATGTGGAAGCCGGCAGCCAGATTCTGTACGCCCCCACCTTTGGAGCCAATGCCATCTCTCTGAAAAAATTTGGGTTGGAAAAGGAGGTTGTTCGCCTGAATACCCAGCTGGTCCATCTCTGTAAAGAAGCAGCCGGTTCCCGGGCCTTGGTAGCAGGTGATATTACTACGACAGGACAACCCATGGCCCCCTGGGGGGAACTGGAGTATGACCGGCTGTTTCAAGTCTACCGGCAGCAAATCTTGGCCCAGTATCAGGCGGGCGTGGATTTAATTGTTGCAGAAACCCTTATGGGTGTCGGTGAGGCAGTCGTCGCTTTAGAGGCTGCCCGCTCGGTATGCGACCTCCCGGTCGTATGTACGTTGTCCCTGCAAACTGATGGGAAGGCTTTTTTTGACGGAGACGGAATAGAAGCGGTGGAGACCTTGCAGGCTCTGGGGGTCGATGCCGTCGGCGTCAATTGTTCTTACGGCCCGGACCAGCTGGTAAGCCTGATTGCCAATCTGCATCAGGTTGCCACCATTCCCATTGTAGCCAAGCCCAATGCCGGTCTTCCCGTCATCAACGAAAGAGGCATTGCCACTTATCCCATGGGGCCGGAAGTCTTTGCCGGACATATGCAAAAGCTGGTAGATGCAGGTGCCACGATTGTAGGCGGCTGTTGCGGCTCCAATGCCCGGCATATTGCTGCCCTGCGGCGGACTCTTGTCCGTCCAAAAAAGTCATAGTTCTGTCTGTCTCTCCATGGGAAGGGAATTTTTTCCTTCCCATGGAGAAAAATTTTTTGAGTTGTTCATATGTCCGAAATTTAGATAATACTGACTAATTTTCATTTTGGAAACTGTTAGTTTTGTCAATCCACACCGGGACACCCCCGTGTTATAATAGAGAGCAGAATATGCAGCACCTTGACAGCTTTTGGCTGCAAGGCGATAACTAAGGAGGCAAATTATGGATTTCACAAAAATGTCGGAATTATTAAAGGCTGAAGTAAAGCCTGCTCTGGGGTGTACCGGCCCCATTGGCGTCTCTTACGCAGCTGCCGAAGCACGGGATGCCGTTGGCGGAACTCCCAAAAAAATCAAGATTTTCTGCGACAAGGACACCGCCGCAAAAAATGATGATGTGGGCATCCCCGGAACCAGTGTCAAGGGGCTGAAGATGGCTGCTGCCCTGGGCGCCATTGCCGGCGACGCCAGTGCCAAGCTGGAAGTTCTCAACAAAGTAACTGCCGACGATGAGAAGGCCGCCTATGAATTTTCTCTGACGGATCAGTGTATCATTAACCCTGACTGGGAGACCCCCACCATCGGCTTCTATGTGGAAGCGGAAGTAGAGACGGAAAACGGCATTGGACGGGCTGTTGTGGCCAAGACCCACAGCAAGTTGGTTTATAAAGAGGCCAACGGTAAGGTTCTGTACAATGAAAATCTGGATCGGAGTAAATCCCTGGATGAAAGCCATGACTTTGCCAGCACCATCACTGTCGACGACGTATTTGAATTCGTAACCAAAGTTCCTCTGGAAGAAATTGCCTGGCTCCGGGAAGGTATCGACATGAACCGGGCTATGGCGCAGGCTTCCTTTGACGGAAAGACCGGCGTAGGCCTTGGCAAGTCCCTTTTGTCTCGCTCCCAAGGCGATCTGATCCGGAAGGCAAAAGCCTATACAGCTGCCGGTTCCGAGGCCAGAATGTGCGGCTACAGTCTGCCCATTATGACCTGTGCTACCAGCGGCAACGCCGGTATTACTTCTACCCTGGCCCTTTTGAGCATGTCGGAAGATCTTGGGAAAACGGAAGAAGAACTGATTCGCTCTGTGGCTATGGCCTGTCTCACCACCGTGATTGTCAAGAACCGGATTGGCCGTCACTCTGCTATGTGTGCCTGTGTTGTCGGTGCCTCTTTGGGTGTTGCTGCCGGTGCAGCCTTGATGTTAGGTGGCGGACTGAAGGAAGTCAATATGGCTGTCAATAATACCATTGTCAATGTTATCGGCGTTGTCTGCGACGGCGCCCGGGCTGCCTGCGGTCTGAAACTGGGCTCTGCGTCCGGAATTGCCATTGAAGGCGCTCTGCTGGCAATGGACGGTGTATGCGTACCGCCGGATGAAGGCATTGCCGGTGTGGATGCCAAAGCCTCCATTGACTTTATGGGCCGTTTTGCCAAGACCGGCATGATCGATTTGGATCGGGTTTTGTGCCAGGCTCTGTACGCCAAGCATCACGAATTATAAGCTATGTTTTTAGAGGGGAAACTGCCGGTTTCCCCTCTTTATTCTGACTATTTTGGAGGAATATGCCCATGGAATGGAAAATTCTCTACCTGGATCAGCGAGACGTTGACGCTTTGGGAGCACAGGATATGGCAGCGGCTTTGACCGATGTGGAAAATGCCATGTCCCTTGGGGAAAAAGGGGATGCCATCCATCCCATCAAGGGTGTTATGGAGTGGGACCCAGACCGGTATGGCCCGGCGAATCGGATTAACTCCATGCCGGGCTATCTGGGCGGGAGCTACCAAATGGCCGGCATCAAGTGGATTGGCAGTAATCCCCAAAATGTGGCAAACGGGTTCCCCCGGGCCAGTGCCCTGACCATTCTCAATGACCCTGAGACCAAACTGCCCCTGTGCATTTTGGACGGAACTGCCATCAGTGCCGTACGTACCGGTGCCTCTGGCGGCGTTGGCATCCGATATCTGGCGAAAGAGACGGCCCAGACGTTGGTCCTGATCGGCGCCGGCGCCCAGAGCCGAACTCAGCTGGAAGCAGCTACCTTGGTGCGCCCCTCTCTGAAACAATGTTATGTGGCTGATATTCTGCCGGAACGGGCTGCTGCATTTGCCCGGGATATGACCGGTACTGTTTCTTTCCCGGTCCAGGCTGTCCCAATGGAGGCTCTCAAAGACTACTGCCAACGTGCAGACATTATTATTTCCGCAACGGTCTCCGCTACACCGATACTGGATGCCGATTGGCTCAATCCCGGTGTTCTGTATATTCAGATTGGCGGCTATGAGTGTACTTACGACGCCGTCTGGAAAGCAGACAAGCGTGTCGTGGACGAATGGCTCCATGTCATCCATAGAAAAGCCACTACCATTGCTTTTCTGTATGCCGACGGCTTATTACATGATGCGGATGTTTATGCTGATCTGGGAGAAATCTGCAATGGGAAAAAACCAGGGCGGGAAAATGACCAGGAGATTATCTATTACAACCCGGTGGGTATGGGAAACGAAGATATTGCCATTGCCACACGCCTATATCGCAAAGCCAAAGCAGAAGGTGTGGGTCTGTGGCTGAATTACTGGTATTAAAATTCTAAAAAAGCGGGTGCTGCGGCTCCCGCTTTTTCTTTTTCTGGACGATGGTTTCCTTTCCCCCTTTTTAGGACAAAGGCCTGCCGTCAACGTCTGAGGAAGAACATCTCCTGCACAAAAACCGCCCTCACGGCAAAACGGCTCTGCACGGCAGAAGTACCCTGTACCGGAACTCTCCCCGCGGTAAAAGCTCTACGGTAGAACCTCCTGTGGCAGGTCTGCCCTCATGGCAGGACTACCCTGGCAGCAAAACTCCCCTGTGGCAGAACACCTCTTTCGGGAATAGGATGCAATAGTGTTCAAAAGTAGGAGATGAAACCATGCATTCTCTTTTCCAGATTCTGATACTGGTTTTGGCCCTTTGTCTGGATGCCTTTGTTGCCAGTTTTTCCTATGGAGCCAGCCGTATTCGAATTCCCTTGTCCTCCGCGCTGGTGTTGGATATCATCTGCACCGCTACCCTGGCCTTCGCTCTGGCCCTGGGGGCCGTCATCGGTCAGTGGATTCCCTTGCAGATCACCTCAGCAATCTGCTTTATTCTGTTATTTCTATTAGGCGTCACAAAAATATTCAATTTTCTTTTAAAAAGCTGGATTCTCCACAGTGAAAGCGGAATCCAGAGAGTTAGTTTCCGGCTTCTGGATTATCGTTTTATTTTGAAAGTCTATGCCGATAATACTCAGGCTGACCGAGACCACTCTTTGAGCTTATCTGTCCGGGAATCCGTTCCTCTGGCTCTGGCTTTGTCTCTGGACGGGTGTACCGCGGGATTTGGCGCAGGATTACTGGGGAATCACGCCGGTTACGTCATTTTAACTTCTCTGATTGTCACGGCTCTGGCCATTGTAACAGGCGGCCTTTTGGGCGCCCGGTTCGCCAGAAAAGCGCCATTGGATCTGTCCTGGCTGGGGGGCGCACTCCTGATCCTTCTGGCTTTTTGGAAATTGCGGTGACGACAGTCGGAACATACTCCCACTTTTCTTACATCTACCCTCTGCCCAACTGCGTCCCCTCTATCCAACGGTCAACGCCTGCCCTAAGGAAACGGGCAATCCTACACAGCGTTGAAAGCGCACTTACCTGTTGTCTTTTCTCTGTCTGGGTCTGACCCAACCCCCGTCTGCCGTTTTCCATAAAAAAGGAGCCGGACACATTTTCTGTGTCCGGCTCTTTTGGCAAGAAGGGTTTATCCGGTTTCTTGAAAAAACGTGTGTACCTGCCCCTCTGAGAAGCGGCAGGCCTCTGTCCGGACTTTCCTTCTTTCACTGATTTCTGGTTTTCAGCCGTGCCATAGCCCGAGCCAGAGCCGCCTTGGAATGATAATACTCCTGAATACTCTGTTTTTGTCGCAGCCGCTCTTCTGCTCTGCGCTTTGCAGCTTCTGCCCGCTTTGCGTCGATTTCCTCTGGATGCTCGGCAAAACTGACCAGCAAGATGGCATATTCCGGCATAATTTCGGCGAATCCTGAGCCAACCGCAGCAATTTGCCACTGCCCATCCGTCTGGAATTTTAGTTCGCCAGGTTCAATCGCCGTCACAACCGGCTCATGGCCCGGCTGTACCCCCATTTGGCCATCTACCGCCGGTAAAATCAGGGACTGGGCTGGGCCAATGTAAAACTGGCGTTCCGGTGTCAGAATTTCCAGATAAAATGTGTTCGTCTCTGACATTTAGACCGCCTCCATTTTTTTCGCCTTCTCCAACACCTCGTCCACACTGCCTACCATGCTGAAAGCCCCTTCCGGATACCGGTCCAGCTCTCCGCCCAACAGGGCTTCAAAGCTCCGCAGCGTATCCTCCAGCTTCACATATCTGCCTTCCAGACCCGTAAACGTTTCGGCCACAAAGAGCGGTTGGGAGAAAAATTGCTGCATTCTTCTGGCCCGCTCCACGGTCCGCTTATCCTGTTCGCTCAGCTCTTCCATGCCTAAAATGGCAATAATATCCTGCAACTCCCGATACCGCTGAAGCAGTTCCTGCGCACCTCTGGCGACCTCATAGTGCCGCCTGCCCACCACTTCCGGCTCCAGAATCCGGGAAGTGGAGGCCAGCGGATCAACCGCCGGGTAAATGCCCTGTTCCACAATTTTCCGGGACAAAACTGTAGTGGCATCCAAGTGGGTAAAGGTGGTGGCCGGCGCCGGGTCCGTCAGATCGTCAGCCGGCACATAGACTGCCTGTACAGAGGTAATCGCCCCGTCTTTCGTCGAGGTAATCCGCTCTTGTAACGCACCCAATTCATCGGCCAAGGTAGGCTGGTAGCCCACTGCGGAAGGCATTCTTCCCATCAGTGCGGATACCTCTGAGCCGGCCTGGACATACCGGAAAATATTGTCAATGAATAACAGAACATTTTGCTTTTCCTGGTCCCGAAAATATTCCGCCATGGTCAGGCCGGTCAGAGCCACCCGCATCCGGGCCCCTGGCGGTTCATTCATCTGTCCAAATACCAGCGCGGTCTTTTCAATGACGCCGGACTCCTGCATCTCCCGCCAAAGGTCGTTGCCTTCCCGTGTCCGCTCACCCACGCCGGTGAAAATGGAATAGCCCCCGTGCTCGGTGGCAATATTGTGGATCAGTTCCTGAATCAGCACTGTCTTGCCCACACCGGCACCGCCAAACAGGCCGATTTTTCTTTTTTTTTCGTAAGGGGCCAGCAAGTCGATCACGTTGATGCCCGTCTCAAACAGGTCCACAACCGGCCTCTGATTGGCAAAAGCCGGCGGCTGGCGGTGAATCGGCCACCGCTGGGAAGCCGTCACTTCCCCTTTTTCGTCGATGGCCTGCCCCAGAACATTGAACATCCGTCCCAGTACACCTTCCCCCACCGGGACACAGATGGGACTTCCTGTGGCTTCCACTTCCATTCCCCGTCCCAGGCCTTCGCTGGGAGAGAGCATAATACACCGAACCGTCTCCCGGCCCACATGCTGATTGACTTCCATGACCCGTTCCTGACCGTTTACCCAGGTCCTAAGTGCTTCTTTGATTTTCGGCAGATGTTTGTCCGGAAATGTCACATCCACCACCGGGCCCATGACCTGTTCCACCACACCTTTGCGGGGCGTTTGCTTCAGTTCTCCCATTGTGTATCTGCCTCCTCAAAATTTTCCTGTGCTGCCTGGGCGCCACCCACAACTTCTGTAATTTCCTGAGTGATCGCGCTCTGCCGGGCCTGGTTGTAGGCCAGTTGCAAAGTTTGCAGCATCATCCTGGCGTTGTCGCTGGAGGATTTCATGGCCGTCATGCGGGCATTTTGCTCGGAGCAGTAGGATTCCACCATTGCGCCGAATAAAATCCCCTTAAGATAACCTGGTACCAGCCGGTCCATAACCGCCCGCACAGAAGGCACATAGGTTACGTCCCGGTTATAGCTGCCTGGACGGGACGGGGATGTGGGAAACACGTCTTTGTCCAATGGCAAAACTTTATAAATCGTAGGCTCCAGCTGAAAGGAATTTACCATCTTGGTAAAAATCACATAAACCTCATCCAGATTTTTGTCCAAATAGTGCTGAATCATCAGTTCCGCCATGTCTCTCGCCCGGCCCACTGTCGGGTCCTGGGCCGTATAAAGAAACTCACAGTCGATGGGAATCCCCCGTTCTGCAAAATAGACCCGGCCAGCCTGGCCCACAACAAACAAACTGGGATTGGATACCTGGGCCATTCTTTCTTCCGCCAGTTTGACAATGTTATGGTTATAGGCACCAGCCAGACCTTTGTCTCCGGTAATCACCAGAAATCCCACCTGCCGCTTTTCCGGCCCGATTTCCGGCCGCTTATCAAAAAATCGGTTTTCAATTTCCGGAGAGTGTTGCAAAATATCCCCAATGGTAGAGCTGATTTTCAAAAAATAAGGCTCTACATGGGTCAATTGCTGCCGGGTCTTCCGCAATTTGGACGAGGAAATCAGATACATGGCATTGGTAATTTTCAAAGTCTGCTCCACACTTTTAATGTGGGTACGAATCTCTTTTATGCCTGCCATTTGCCTGTCACCTGTTTCTGATAACGCTCCAGTTCCGAACGAATCACTTCTATCGCCGGTCCGCTTAAATTCCCGGTCCGGGTAATCTCCTGCATCATATCCGACTGGGTTTCCTCCAGCTCCTGAACAAATCCGGTGAGGAACTCCCGGACGTGCTCCACGGGAATCTCTTCTGTCAGACCGTTGGTGGCTGCATAGAGAATGACGGCCTGAGCACCTACTGACATAGGATGGTACAAGGGTTGCTTTAACAGCTCCAGAAGCCGTTTCCCGTGACTGAGGGCCTTTTGGGTTGTCTTATCCAGGTCGGAAGAAAACTGGGTAAAGACTTCCAACTCCCGGAATCTGGCCAGGTCAATACGCAGCGTTCCCGCGGTCTTTTTAATGGCCCGGGTCTGTGCCGCGCCGCCGACTCGAGACACGGACAGGCCTACATTGACTGCCGGACGCTGGCCGGCGAAGAACAAATCAGATTCCAGATAAATCTGGCCGTCTGTAATGGAAATCACATTGGTTGGGATATAGGCCGACACATCTCCTGCCTGGGTCTCAATAATCGGCAATGCCGTCATGGATCCTCCGCCATATTCCTCTGTCAGCCGGCAGGCCCGCTCCAGGAGCCGGGAGTGAAGGTAGAATACGTCACCGGGATAGGCCTCCCGTCCGGGTGAGCGCTTTAAAAGCAAGGACATGGTCCGGTAGGCCACAGCGTGCTTGCTTAAATCGTCGTAGACGATCAGAACGTCTTTGCCTTTGCTCATGAAGTATTCTCCCATGGCCGCCCCGGCATAGGGGGCGATATACTGCAAAGGAGCCGGATCACTGGCAGGTGCAGAAACAATAAAGGAGTATTCCATGGCTCCGTGTTCTTTCAAAATACTTTGAATTCTGGCTACAGAGCTGGCTTTTTGACCGATGGCCACATAGATGCAGATAACATTCTGCCCTTTCTGGTTTAAAATCGTATCAACTGCAATCGCCGTCTTGCCGGTTTGCCGGTCGCCAATAATCAATTCCCGCTGGCCCCGTCCTATCGGAACCATGGCATCGATGGCCATAATGCCTGTCTGAAGGGGCACGTTGACCGGTTCGCGACTCACAACGCCACTGGCCTCAGCTTCAATAGGCCTTGTCTCGGTTGTCGCAATTTCTCCCAGGCCGTCAATGGGCTGTCCCAGGGCGTCTACTACCCGCCCAATCAGTCCGTCTCCTACCGGCACATCTGCCGCCCGTCCGGTACGGCTGACAACCGTCCCTTCCTGTACGTCCGTATCGCCTCCCAGTAGCACGACGCCGACACTGCGACGGGACAGGTTCATAATCATACCCTTTTCCCCGTTCTCCAGCTCTACCAGTTCGCCGTATACGGCACCTTTCAGTCCGGACACTGTGGCAATCCCATCGCCCACCTCCAGGATTCGGCCGGTCTCCTGGCCATCACTCCGATCTTCAAAGCCGGAGATCGAGCTTTCCAGGCTTTTCATCAGCGCTTGCAGCTCGTGTTCTTCCCCCTGAGGTTCTTCTCCACCTTCCGGTGTCTTCTGACTCTGCCCCATGTCCCGGGCCATCTGATCCAAGCGGTGCCGAACGCTCCGGTCGTAGGTGACACCCTGCACCTCCAGGATAAAACCGCCTAAAATCTCCGGGTCTACCTGAATTTGCAAAACCGCCTGTTGGAAATGGCCCAACCGACAAGCTGCCTGCCGAATAGATTCCTGCGTCTTCTCATCCGGCCAACGGGCACAGGTCACCTGACAAAGTTCCCCTCCCTGGGCAGTCAGTACCAGGCGATCAAATTCCTGGAGAATCTGAGGGAACTGCGGCAGTTGCCCTTCTTGTAGTAACACCAGCAAAAACGCCTTCAGTGGTTGGACATTCTCCAAAACCGCGGCTGTATGAATCAGCTCTTCCTTTTCCGCTTTCTCTACTGCCGGGCTGACAAGCAGCTGCCACAGATGCTCCTGATTGAGCAGACTGTGAGCGCAGGTCTGAACTTCTGCAACTGACTGGGCCGCTATATTCCACAAGGATGCGGCATATCGCGCAACCGCCTGTGTCATCTTCCTTCACCAACCTCTTCTAAAAAAGCCTCTGCCATGGCCCGGTCTGCTGCATCATCCAGATTCTTCTGGGCAACTTTTGCCGCAGCCAAAATAGCCAAACGGCCCACTTCTTTTCTGGCCCCCCGCAGCATCTCTTCTCGCTGGGCTGCAATCTGCGACTCCGCCTCAGCCCGCATTTTCCGCACATCCGCATCCGCCTGGGCCAGTTTGGCATCATAAATCTTTTGTGCCCGATTCTGCGCATCCGCAAGTTTCTGAGCCGCCTCTTCCGCGACACCGGACAGCTTTTGGGTGTACTGATCTTGCAGTGCCTGGGCCTGTCGGTTATGCTCCTGGGCTTCGGTAATTTCCTGCTGTACCATCTCTTTGCGTTTTTCCAAAACGGCATTGACTCTTCCAAATAAGAATTTCTTTAAAAAGGCATACAAGAGCAATAAGTTGACGATGGTCCAGACAATGGTCCAAACATCTATCTCCAACATGGGCGCTTCCCCCTTATCCCATAAAGATAATCAGAAGTGCCGTAATAAATCCGAAAATTGCCGTGCCTTCCGCCAATGCACAGCCCAACAACAGGGCACTGTTAATTTTACCGGAGGCCTCCGGCTGCCGGGCAATCGCCTCACTGGCCTTTCCGGTCGCAATTCCAATCCCCACGCCGGCTCCCACACCGGTCAAGACAGCAATACCTGCAGCAATAATTCCAATTGACATAGGAAACTCCTCCTCAAACCTTTTCTGGTTTTCTTATTCTTACTCTTCTTTCCGGATGCCTTCTCCGGCAAATAACGTGGTTAAAAATACAAATACGACAGTTTGAATTAAGCCGTCAAACAAATCGAAATACAGACTGAATACCGCCGGTAAAACGGCCGGAACCAGGTATTTCAGCATTTCCATAATAATAAATGCACCTAACACATTGCCAAACAGCCGCATACACAGGGCCAACGGCCGAATGGCCACCTCCATTAAATTGATGGGCACCAAAAGGGCCATGGGTTCGGCAAACCTTTTCATTCCACCCAGAAGCCCGTTGTACCGGAACTGGGCGCCATAGATCAAAACCATACTCATCAGAGCCAAAGCAGCCGTGACGTTAATGTTTTTGGTCGGCGGCGTCAATCCGAAAATACCAATCACATTGGACAGCCCAATATACAGGGCAACTGTCCCCAGGTACGGTGCAAAGGAACGCCAGTGTTCCCCAATGTTATCTTTTACAAATCCGTTGAGGAAAGTTACACAACTTTCCAGCGCTACCTGTAATTTTCCGGGATTTCTGACCTTCAGATTGCGGGTAACGAAAAGGGTGATCACCATCCAAATTGCCATAATAATCCACGTAACTACCACTGCCTGGGAAATCGCTATTCCACCAAACCAATCCAGGGTAAAGGCGGTTTTATTTTCCAATTCTTCCAAAAGAAATTGTTTAAACGCTTCCACTTTCCCTCACCTCCCTTTTTCCGTGGCTATCCTACGCTTCCCAAATGGGTTTGAAAAGCCTTTCATAAGTAAAAAAAGCAGGAAATTTTCTTAACGCTCCCCGGCCACGCCGATTTGACAGGGAATCGGAAATTTTTTATACTGAAAGAAACCCGGCGTGTCCCGCCGGCTGGCAATTGAGAAAGTCTCCCCGAAGCAGAACATACACCGTGAATGACATTGCAGCCATTCTCGGTATCGGCCGTGCCTCGGCCTATAAACTTGCAAACTCCGGATGGTTCCAAACCGGCCCTGGAAGATATTTTATGGGACCGGACATACAGAAAGTCTCGGGGGCTATGGAAGCAGGTGCTGATAGGTCCCACAAACAGGAAGCGGGAGCGCTGTCAATCCGTTCTTCCCTTCACTTCCCGGGCAAAAAGTGATACCGGTCTCCAGGCAGGCGGTCCATACGCTCCATAAACAGAACATCCGGATACACCAACCATTTTTCTGCAACTTCCCAATCCGGGGGCTTTTAAGAACCCAGCCAAGCTCTTGACAGAACCTTTCCACCAAAGAATCTGTCAGATTACACACATAGGTGATGGAGAAACCTCATCCAACAGTGGGGTTCTGGAATTCCGTACGCAGGAGGCTTTTCAAATGACAACCCGTCCCCAACGCTCCATTCGCTGGCAGCTTATGCGCCTGAGTACTGTGATTGTGGTGGTATCTACGCTTTTATCTCTGGCGGGGACCCTCTATCTCACGCTCTCTACCGATCGTAAGACCCTGGATCACAGTCTTCTGAATTCCGCCTCTTTATTGGCTCAGGCGCCCATTGTGCGGCAAACCCTGGTTGGCACCCGCTCGGAGTCAGAACTGGCAGAGTTCCTGGACGCCGCAGCATCCCAGATATCCGATATCGACCTGATCCTGGTGGGAGATAAAAGCAGTACGCTCCACTATGCTTCTGACCCTGCTAAAATCGGACAGACTTATCCCGGCACTGCCCAGTATGAGGCTCTGGCAGGACAATCTCCCTATACTTCCAACGAGACCGGCCCCTTGGGAACCGATCACTCCGCCTATGTTCCCGTATATGACACTGGGGGAAATATCATCGGGTTTGTTGTGGTAGGCGTCTATATGCGCAGTATGACCCATATTACGCTGAGTACCATTTTCCGCTTTGTGATCATCGGCCTTCTGGCAATGGGGCTGGGGTGCCTTTTCGCTCTGCAACTGTCCAACCGCATTAAAAAGGCTCTGCTCGGCTATGAGCCCGATGCTTTCGCTCGCCGCTTCCACCAACGAGAAGATATCCTGGAAGCTCTGGAAGAGGGAATTGTTGCCATTGACAAAGAGGGTACTGTGATTTTCCTCAATCAGGCAGCCGCCCAAATGTTATCTCAGGAGAAAAAAGCCGTCCTGGGCCAAAAAATCTCCCGTATCTGTCCGCAAGCCCGTCTTGATCAGGTTTTGCAAACCCAGACAAGTCAATATAATTGGCAGCTTGCCTTTCCGCCGGATACGCACATTTTGGAAGACCGACTCCCTTTGTATGAAGATGGGCAGTTAGTCGGAGCAATCGGCATTTTCCGAAATCGGACAGAACTTACCCGACTGGGCGAAACCCTCAGTGATGTGCGCCATATGGTGGAAGCCATGCGGGCCTATACGCATGAATTTATGAATAAACTGCATGTAATTCTGGGCCTTCTGGAAATCGGCGCACCGGAGAAAGCCAGAGATTACATTCTGAATACCACGCGGGTGCAACAAGAGGCTATCAGCCGGATTATGCATCAAATTCAGGAACCGGCCGTTGCTGCCCTTTTGATCGGCAAAACCAGCCGTGCCAACGAGCTGGGTATCCAGTTGACACTGGACCAGAACAGCTTTCTCAAAAATGGCAGCGGTTGGCTGCCTCCGGAAGCCTATGTCACAATTTTGGGAAATCTTTTGGAAAATGCCATTGAAAGTTTAAATCAGGGAACCCGTGGGACAAAGCAAGTCACTGTCAGTATCCGGGAAAGCGCTGACCGCTTGCTTTTGTGCGTAGAAGATACCGGTCCCGGAATCCCGGCCCATATCCAAGCCAAGCTGTTTGACAAAGGGGTCTCTTCCAAAGGGAAAGAGCGGGGTACCGGTCTGGCCCTGGTGCAGGAAGTCGTCTCTTTTTACCACGGAAGTATCCGTGTGGAATCGGAAGCCGGGGTTGGTACCTCCTTTTTCCTTACCTTCCGTCATACTGCCCCTGGTGAAACCAAGGAGGAATCCTCATGTACCGAATCGTAATTGTGGAAGATGACCCCATGGTCAGTTTCGTCAACCGAACCTATGCAGAAAAAGACCCTCGTTTTCAGGTTGTCAAAACCTTCCAGAATGGCCGGAGTGCCTTTCAGTGGCTGGTCCAAAATCCCGTTGACCTGTTGATTCTGGATGTCTATATGCCGGTACTGACCGGACTGGACTTGCTCCTGTCTCTTAGAAAAGCCGGTGTCCTTTTGGACGCCATTATGGTCACGGCAGCCAATGACGCGAAAACCATAGACACCCTTTTAAAGCTGGGAGTGGTGGACTACCTGGTCAAGCCCTTTACCTATCAGCGTTTCCAACAAGCTCTGAATACATTTTGCCGCTATCGGGAGACGGTAACCGGTGAGGCAGTCAGTCAGGACGCTCTGGACCAGTTGCTGCGCCCTGGTTCCACCTCCCCTGACGCCACACCGAAAGGGTTGCAGCCAGACACTTTGGACCGAATCCGTACCTGCCTGCGTTCCGCCCCTGGCCAAGCCATGACCAGCGAAGCTCTGGCCCACAGTACGGGTCTTTCTGCCGTCACCGTACGCCGCTATGCCAGCTATCTGGTACAGATGGGTGAATGGATCAGCACCATGAACTACGATACCGGCGGCAGGCCTTGTCACTTGTATCGCTATCCCGGCAAAGACTGATCCCCTGTATTTTCTTGACTGAGAGGGATTTGCAATGTATTATGCCGATCTCCATTTACATTCCCATTTTTCCATGGCCACCAGTTCCTATGCGGATCTGCCTCATTTGGATTGGTGGGCCCGGCGCAAAGGCCTTAGACTGTTGGGAACCGGCGATTTTACCCACCCCGCCTGGCGCGCTCAGCTGAAAGAACAGCTGCAGCCAGCCGGAGAAGGCCTGTACCAGCTGCGGGAAGACTTCCGCCTTCCTCAGTGGGCACCCGGCTCCGCCCCTTACTTCGTAATTACAGGAGAAATCAGCTGTATTTATCAACGAGATGGGAAAACCCGCAAAGTTCACAATTTATTGGTGTTACCCAGCCTGGAAGCCGCCGAGATTCTCTGTGGCCGCTTGCAGGCCATTGGAAATCTACAGGCCGACGGCCGCCCTATTTTGCGGCTGGACAGCCGGGATCTGCTGGAAATTCTTTTGGACAGCTCGCCGGAAGGCGAACTGATTCCTGCCCATATCTGGACGCCCCACTTTTCCGTGCTGGGTGCTTTTACCTGCTTTCCCTCTGTGCAGGCGTGTTTTGCAGACCTGAGCGGGTATATCCATGCCGTAGAAACCGGCCTCTCCTCTGATCCTGCCATGAACTGGCAGGTCTCCGGATTGGACAGTTTCACCCTGCTTTCCCACTCGGATGCCCATTCCCCTGCCAAACTGGGCCGGGAAGCCAATATTTTGGACTCAGAATTGTCCTATTCAGGGCTTCTCCAAGCCATACGGACAGGAAACGGCCTAATCGGAACCGTGGAATTCTATCCGGAAGAAGGAAAATATTACCGGAGCGGCCATCGAAAATGCGGCATCTGTCTGACTCCCCGGGAGGCAGACAACTTGGGGAACCTCTGCCCTGTCTGTGGCAAAAAATTGACCCGGGGTGTGGAAAGTCAAATTGCCTCCCTGGCAGACCAGCCTGGGAACTTCCCTCCTCCAAAGGCCCGGCCTTTTTATAAGTTAATGCCATTGGCGGATATTCTGTCTCTTTATACCGGAACCGGCTCCACCACAAAAAAAGTCCTTGCTCTTTACGAACAAATGCTCTGCCGGTTCGGAACGGAATTTACCATTTTACGCAATACCGAAATCCATCAGCTTCAACGGGAAATGGGGTCTCAGATCGCTCAGGCCATTTACAGTGTCCGGACAGGCACCATTGTGTGCCAGCCTGGTTTTGACGGTCAATTTGGCCGCTTTCAACTGCCGTTTGACCGGTCGTAACGCAACAAGCATTCGCTCTCTCCTTTACCACCAGGGAGAGTGCGTTCTTTTTTGGCAAACAGAAGGGATTTTCCAACCAGTGGAAAGATAATTTTCCCTTGCATTCTGGAGGGGAATCGAATATAAAAATAGAAAGAGAGCTTGCCCTGCGGGGCAAAAGGGAGAGGGAAAGATGAAACGTGTTTTTTTGATTGGTTTGGCTTTTATTTGTCTGTTGGGAAACGTAAATGCCCTGGAAATTTCTCAGTTTTCCGATGCTGACGGTCACTGGGCGTATCCGGCTCTGGACGCTGCCGTTGAAACGGGAGTCCTGACCGGAATGAATTCCGATACGCTGGCTCCCGATGGAGCCATTACGGCGGCCCAAGCCGTCACAATTTTGGACCGGGTTCTGGGTCTGGAAGTTCCCCAGGCTCAGCCGGGCGAAAACTGGTACCAGCCTGCTGTGCAGGCGGCTGCAGAGCTGGGGATTTCCCTGGAGGAAACCTGGGACCCCCAGGCGTCCATGACCCGCATACAGGCATTCTGCCTCCTGGCCGACAGTTTTCAGCTGTCTACCACCCAGACACAGGCCTTAAGTGCCTTTTCGGATACCCAGGAACTATCCGGTCGGGAAAGCTGGGCCGCTGCGGGGCTGGCAGATACCGGTTGTCTGGAAGGAAACCAAGGAAAGTTGCGGCCCAATGACCCCATAACACGGGCAGAATTTGTGACACTTTTGTACCGGCTGACTGGACTGGAAGTGGAAACCGGCCTTGTGCAGGAAGCCTGGGAGGAAACTTTCCGGGCCTATGGACAGGATTTTCCTGCAGGTCTGATTCTGATGCCTTCTACTCAGTCTGTCTATCTGGGAGACGTGACCGCCCAAGGGCCCGTCATTGTCCGCAGCCAGGATCTGTCTACCGGCCAGCTTCGCAATACTTCCGCCCCCCGACTGGTGCTGGCCTCCGGTACCGGGAACCTGGTCATTGCCTCCGGTGAGTACGGCAGCGTACAAGTGGGATATGGCAGTGGGAAAGTTACCTTGTCCGGAAAGATTACACCGACCGTAGAAATCTTCCGCTCCGATGCCGAAGTCAGTCTGCAACAGATGGAACTGGAACAGCTTGTCATCGCCGGCAGTCACAATACCATCCAAATTAATCATGGCTGCCAGATTGAAAATCTGATAATTTTGGAAGGCGGACAGGGCAATCATTTAACCATAGACGGTACTGTCAAGTCCATAACCGTCCTGGCAGACGATACGCAGATACAAGGCAATGGCACAGTAGAGCAGCTGGCAGTAGGCACCCAGACGCTTCAGCTGGATCTGGAACCGCAAGTGCTTCTGACTGACACGGGTTTGCGCGATGTCGCATTAACACTGGATGCCCCGGATGTGGCGGCAGGCGGCCCCCTGGTAGCTACCGTCACGGCAGTCTGCCCCTTCCAAGAAGCGAAAACTTGTGAAGCTCAGTGGTATCTGGATGGTCAGCTGGTGCCGGAATACGGGAACGATGGGTTCCAACTGGAAGACGGCACTGTCTCTACCTTCCGCATGGCTTTGGACTTTTCCCGAGATATGCCCCTATCCCATACGGTTGGTTTTACGGTAAAGTATGTCAACACGATTACCGGTAAGGAAGAAACCATCACTCTGGAAGAAACGCTCCAGGTGGAAAATTATCCCAACAGCTACTATCTGGAGCAGGACAGAGTCCTGGCCAGTCAGGTCAGTAGCGTCTATGAAGGCGATTATACCATGGCCTATGATATTGACTATTCCCAAGAGGTCAAAGAAGCCTTTATCAACGGTAATGGGTATTCCAGTTCTACCGGATATCTGATCTGGGTCAATCGCCATACCCAAAAAGTCAACATATTTACCGGCAGTAAGGAGAACTGGCAGCTGCTCAGTACATACCGCTGCGCAACCGGTGCTCCCGGCTCCACCACCCCCACTGGGGTTACCTATGTAACCTATAAACAAGACGGTTGGTATATGGGGTCCTATAACGTCTACTGGATCACTCGCTTCTATCCTAACACCGGCTATGCGTTCCATTCCCGCGGTTACTATCCCGACGACCGTCACATTGCCATGTGGCCGGATATTGGCTATCCCATGTCTGCTGGCTGCGTCCGCCTGTACGATGACGCTGCCATATGGATTTACCAGAATATTCCCGTCAATACCACTGTTGTTATTTATTAACAGGAACAGTGCAATCAAAAGCGGCAGTATGCGCAAAGCATACTGCCGTTTCTGCCTTTGTTGCCTGTTTTTCCGTTTGCTACTGCGGCTTTCTATTCCAGCTCTTTTCGCCGGCCGCCGCGGTATCCCTTTCCTGGTACCCAGGAATCTTCCCCTTCCGTCTGAGAAAGATCCCCGATCCACTGCCGAAGTTCCGCCATGGACATGTTCTGCACCATCTCCGGTGTCACGGAAGTCGTCAGGGACTTTAATTCCAGGTACGCGCTGTATTTCCCCCAGGACAACCCCAGCTGTTGCGCTGCTTCCCGCTCGTCCGGATCAGCCACGCAGCAATAGGTGTTCCAGTTTGCGGCCGTACAGGACTGCAAGCCGGACAAAAGTCTGGCACATTGCACTTCATCAGTGCCTGTTACGGCCAGAATCACCGGCGCTTCCTCTTGGGTCCACAGGGGGCCGTTCTGGCTTTGTAAAATGGTTGTCACCGCATCCTGGTAGTCCCAAAACCGGATTCCCAGTGCATCCGCCAAGGTCTGCCCTTCTTCACTGTCCGCCGCGATGGAAAGCACTTTGTCAAAGCGGTTGATTTCCAGTTCCACAGATGCATTGCCATCGAGACTAATGGCCGCCGTGGGTTTTAAATAGATTCCGTACCCAATTCCCACAACTACCGTTAAGAGGCAGGCCGTCATCACTGCCCGTCTCATTGGCCTCTTTTTTGCAGGATATTCTCCTGCGGTCCGTCTGCGGCCGACCGCCTCTTTCGTGTCTTCTTTTAGCTTCTGCTCTGCATGGATGCAGGCAAAGGCCTGTGCAATCCGCTTATTCAAATCCCTCACCGCCTAACTTTTCCTGCAGCATTTTCTGCGCCCTGGCCAACCAAGTATAAATCGTATTGACATTCTTTTGCAGAATTTGGCCAATTTCGTGCGCTGTATAATTTTCATAGTAATGCAAATACACGACATCTTTGTACTTGGTGGGAAGAGAAAGGACGGCTTCCAGCACTTCCCGGTGTTCCGGCGTCATAGGCGTCGGCTGTTCTATCACCTCTTTTATACGATTGAAAACGCCAAAACCATTCAGGGAAAAAATCTTTTTCATTTCCCCGACAGAAAACAGGAAACGAAACTATTTTTTGCTGGGAGCAAAGTAATGCCGTCTGGATTGAGACCACCCGAAGTGGCTTCCTGAAAATTCTTTCTTTCCTGTTAGCGAAAGGAAGAAGATGGTCTTCTCATTTGGGTAGCCGCCTTTGAGGACCTCCCCATGGAGAAGGAATCTGCCAGTTGTCCCGGTATTTCACTGTCTTTTTCAAACTTGTTAAAAAGGGGAAAGATACGGCTCATTCCCATAAGTTCCGCATCTTCCCCCATACTTTAGACAATGTCCAAAAAAGTTACAGTAAGTTCGCTTCTTTAAGCAGGTTATAGACCATTTGGGCAATCTCACACCGAAGCACTGCCCGGGCTGGCTCCACATTGTAATCGCTCTGATCCAGGATCTGTGCCTGATAGCAAAATGCTACACTTTGCTGAGCCCATTGGGATACTGTCACATAGTCAGGGAATTGCGCCAAAATATCCCGAATTTCATAGGTCTGTAGCTGTGTGTCCATCCCGCACAATCCAGCCGCTCTGGCTACCATGGTAGCTGCCTCCTGGCGAGTGATCGTGCCATTGGGATCAAAAACGTTTTCTTCCCTGCCCGTCACAATACCGTAAGTATAGGCAGTTCCAATATACGGAGCATACCACTGCTCTGCTGGCACATCCTGGAACTGGTCTACTGCCTTAGGAGTAAGGCCCAACGCTCTGACTACAATGGCCGCAAATTCTGCACGGGTCATAGTGGCGTCCGGCTGAAACTGGCCGGATGCCATTCCGTTGACAACTTCTCTTGCCGCCAGTGCTTCAATCGCCTGCTGATTTTTATGCCCATCTACATCCGGGAACGTAGTTCCTGGGGCCGTGATTTTCAGCTGCTTTACATCATCCAGTTTACCGGGCAGTCCTACCGTTTCTTGGGTGTCCTGATTCACCTGAATGGTGACATCGTCCATCTCATAAAGGCCGCTTTTTCCTTCCTCTGCCCGGACCGCTGCTACCAAGCCATAAAGGCCTTGTTCACTGGCCATTTGGCTGTCCCCCTGGCCCTGAGAAGTATGCAGAAAACTGCCGTCTTTTTGTTGGTAACTGAGCAGATTGTCCAGAACGCTGTTTCCATTTTTCACAAATCTTTCGTCTTCCAGATCAATTCCCAGCGCGCACAGGGCTACGATTACCTGTACCACACTCTCGGAATTGCTGGTCTCATAGCTGGCATATCCCCCATCGGCATCCTGGCACTGACTTAAGTTGGTCAAACCCTTTTCAACAGCTTCCTTGACAACTTCCTGATCCTGATAGGGTGCCAACGCTTGCAATGCCATACCTGTCACGTCCGGGTCAGCCTCTCCTGCTCCCCCCCGATCCGTCAGATTCCAGCCGCCGCAGTCTAATTGGCGAGAAAGAATTTCTTCCACATACATCTGCCGGGTTGCCTGGGTGGTTGCCGATGCATTTTGCGGCATAGCATAGTTTCCACTGTCCAGGGCAATCAGTGCCCATATGGGACCATTGATTCCCTGCCATACAGACTTGTCAAAATCTCCCAGAGGCGCTAAGAGGTTGTATCCCGCTACATCTGTGGGGTCTGCACCAATTGCCGTCAAGGCCAGAATCACCCGGCTGAATTCGGTATACTTTTTGTCATGAAGAACCCCTTGACTGGCCTCTACCTGCTCTTCTACCACAGCATAATAGGTATCCCAGTAACTTTGAGGCACCTCATACCCGGACCGGGCCAGACCGATCACGGCCCATTCACCGCCAATTGCTCCCACCTGAGGCTGAGAAACTCTGTCCAGCATATACGCTGCACTTTTCGCAACAGCCTCTTGCAGTGTTGTCTGAGCGGCTGCCGCCGGAAGATACAAATTTGCCAAAAGTAAAATGGCTAAAATCAGGCCCGCCATCCGTCTTATCTTTCTTTTCATTGTGTTTCCTTTCCGGCTCAGCCTCTTCACAGCCTGAGCCTTTCTCCTTTCTTGTAGCAAAGGCCGCACCAGGCCTGTCCCAGGCGTTGTCCTGCCGGTAGGTCACGACAATCCTTCCTTTGGACTTTTCCGTCTGCCGCAGTCTCTTCCAAACCGGGCTTTTCCGGTGCCGCTTTCTCCACTGGAGCGTGGAAATGTCAGTTGCTGTGGAACAAGCGGCAATCCACATCTACCCATTATCGTACCGAGATTTTTTTGCCTTGTCAAGGGAAGCCTGCCTATCTCCAAAGGCTCACTTTTCACAGATGCTTTTGAACACCAAAAGCCGGTCAATACGCTTCACTTGGAAAAGTCTCTTGCATTTTCCATAACCACCATTACAATAAAAACAGAAACGATTATTGTCAGGGTACTGTCCCCTTTTGCAGTCCATCGCCAGCCAGACAGCTTGCTTCCTGTCTGTCTGTTTTGAAAGATGCGCTTCTTTCACCTTCAGACAAAGTTCCGTTATCTCAGGCACTGCTTCTTATCACAAGGGGAATATCGTTTTCCACCGGAAAACAGTTTGGGAAGGAGAAATTCTATGATGAAAAATTGGAAGAGCTTTTTAGCAGGAATGTTGTCCATGTTGTTGCTGGTATTTCTTGCCGGAAATGCGCTGGCTGCCAGCGGCAGAGTACAACAGGAACTGGTATATCAGAATATCCAGGTGACTTTAGATGGGGAAAAGCTGTCACTGCAAGATGCGCAGGGGAACCCGGTAGAGCCATTTTTACTGGACGGGACCAACTACCTGCCCATTCGGGCAATCTCCCAGGCACTTGGACTGGATGTGGGCTGGGACAGCGCTTCCCGCACAGTTGTACTAACAACACCTGACGCAGAAAAGCAGGTATACATCACACGTACGGGCGCTAAATACCACTATGACAGCACCTGCAGCGGTGGCACCTACTGGGATGTCCCGCTTTCCACTGCCCAGGGTCTGGGCTTCGAGCCTTGCAGCAAATGTGTTTTGGAGGAAGAAACCACCTCGCAAACTACCGGCTCTTATGGGGAGGCTTACTCCATTGTCAACGGTAATCAGCCTTTTTTTCCGAAAGCGAGCTGAATGGAGGTGAATTTGAAACTTATAGCGCTTTGGATGCTTATGGACGGTGCGGCGTGGCGTTTGCCAATCTCTCCCCTGCCACCATGCCCACGGAGGACCGGGAGGATATCGGAGAAATAGAACCTACCGGATGGCACAGCGTACAGTATCCCGGCATTGTAGAAGGCGGATATCTATATAATCGGTGTCACCTGATCGGATTTCAGCTGGCTGGTGAAAACGACAACGCCCAAAACCTGATTACCGGAACCCGTTATATGAATGTCTCAGGTATGCTTCCCTTTGAAAATAAGGTCGCTGCCTACGTGGAGCAGACCGGCAATCATGTTTTATACCGAGTGACCCCGGATTTCCAGGGCACTGAACTGGTAGCCCGCGGTGTGCGTATTGAAGCTTATTCCCTGGAAGATCAGGGGGCCGGCATCTGCTTTCATGTGTATGTGTACAATATACAGCCCGGAATTACCATCGACTATGCAACAGGAAACAGCTGGGTTGCAGATTGATCTGCCTGAGCCGGACTCTTCAGTCGGTAATCTGTCAGTAAACCCTATCTCACAAGCATCTTACCAAATGAATTACAAAGTCTTTCCGCACCGACCTGCGCTACCTTGCCCCTTTTCAGCCCCTATTGTCTTGTGTGTACAAAGAAAACGTCCATCCGAGTTTGGAATCATTGGGGACCGGAAACAGGATTTCCCTTTGTAAGCCCCAGGATTCGATCTTTGTCCCTAAAAAGCGCAGCTGCTTCCTTCTTTTCAATTGCTCCCATTCTCTCCCAACCGGAACCTGCATGTTCTATGCCGCGTTATGAAATAGCATGGAAGAGGTTTTCTTATGGTCGTCCTATCTACAGCCTTGCTTCAGATGAAACTGTCCGCTACTGTGAACATTGCGGTTATGCCTTTGCAGAAAGATACCTGTCCCATGACGCTGTTTGGCGGTATGCTTTTCGCATCTCCTGGCTATTTCTGATTGCTGCCGCCATCATTTACAGCGTTTTGTTCCTTGGAATTTTTCAAATTGGTGGGATAATTCCAAACTTCTTTGCCATGATTCTGGGAGAGCTTATGGCTGACGGAATCCGGTACTTGATCATCCAGTCAAAACTCCACAAGCTGTTTTATTCTCCCGTCCCAAAGTCTCCAGAAACTCGAAATACTGCTTCTTTCCCAAATCCTTCTCCATTGGAAACTGACCCTTTCTCCCGTAACTGA
This sequence comes from uncultured Oscillospiraceae bacterium, assembly GCA_944386835.1. Taxonomy (GTDB): domain Bacteria; phylum Bacillota; class Clostridia; order Oscillospirales; family Oscillospiraceae; genus CALXCQ01. The sequence goes on from CALXCQ010000042.1 coordinate 28,282, forward strand.
ATCAAAACGGAACCACTGCCCGTGGATAAGCCTCCGCTGAAAGCTCCCTTCCTGCCCCACCCCGGCTACCGCAAACTGTTGGATGTTGCACCATCCGCCCCTTCTTCCAGTATAGAAGAGGCCTATCGGGAAAAACACCGACAGGCTGAAGAAGCCATTCCCCCTGATCTGGAACGGCTCACTTCTGTCCAGGACACCTATACTATTTTGGCTAACCCAGCAAATCGTTATCCGTACGATATTGGGACGTTTCGATACCGATTCTGAAACCTCAAAACAAAGTTGCACGGTTCCGGCCTTTCCAATCTTTCTAATAGGGAATGCAAACCGTCTCCATAGATTCTTGCAAAGAAGCGCACTTGCTGAAAACAGGTGCGCTTTCTGTTGGCTAAAATCAAAACATAAATTTCCCCTGATGGTTCCTCTACAACTATAAAACGAATCCCCAAAACAGGTCAGGTCACGACCACGTTACTAACAAATCAATCATTTCAAACACGAATACAAAGTCCCTATCTTCCTTCTCTTTTCTTGTTCATAGTTATTTCTATGGCGTCACACATTTCCGATCCAGGTCAAAAATGGTAGAATTTCGTTTGCAAAGAGGTCCAGGAGATACGGTTGGAACTTCTGTTTTATCAGCAAGGTTCTTTGGGTAATCCGCCCGCTCCAAACCGGTACAAAGGGATTCCGTCCAATCCCTCTGCTTGCCGTGCCGCCGCCTCCACTGCCTCTCCCCCCTGCCAGGCCGCGGCCTCCGGGGCCTGGCAGGTTCCCTTGTGCGATCCAGACTTTTTTCCTACTGGCCCCGCTCCGTTTCTCAACTTTAGAAAAGGTCTTGTTTTCCCAATGTTTTTCCATAAAGTGATCCGGGAATTGCGGCTCATCGATGATCCTTCCGGCATAATCCGCAGCCGTTTCCTCTATAGCCTCTTCCTGGTAGTCAAAGTCTCTGGCATAGAACGTCTTGTAGGCCGCACCGGCTTTCTTTGGTGGGTTCTTCTTCCGCAGGGCACAACGGGTGTTCTCATCCGAGAATTCTACCCATCCCTGTCCGTTTGTCAATTCCCGGCCTGGGCTGTTTTCCTTGCGGAGAAAGTCGGCATTGACATCCGTATTGGTAGTGAAAACACCTCCCCCTGTGGCGGCCTTTCGTGCCACCGATCTGGCCTGCCTTGCGGTGAGGTCAATCTGGGGAGAGGTGTTTTCTTTTCTATTCACGATGTCATACCAATTTGATTTCCCCTGGGAGACTTCCAGCCTCCGTGGCATCTGTGTCAACTTGCGGCCCCGGCTGTCGTCTTGGGGGAAATTCTACTTTTGGGGTTCCTTCGCCTCGAATTCCGGGCAGCCCTCTCCGGTCAGTACCTGGTAGGGTATGTTTTCCGGGCACTTAGAACAGGATATGGTATACGGCACTCTTTTCCTACACTCGTTGCACTGCTTGACTGCGTTTCTGGGTATCATCGTCTGGTTTGTTTCGTTGGTCATTGTTCCGCATCTCCTTCCTGTAGAGATAAGGACGTCCGTTTTCGTCGGTTGTCACCCTCACAACGCCTCCGTTTTCCGGATTGCCGTCTCCGGGCCCGCCATCCGTTCCCATCTCTGTCTGTGTAGTCTTCCGGGAAAACCTGGTCTTGCTATCCGCGCCATCTTACGATAAACTCTCTGCCACGGAGCGGAAGCCATCTGACACCGAGTCCGAATATACGTCGTAGGTCTGGAAAACGGCGTTTGCTTTTTGTCCAGAATGGCAAGCGCTTTCCCGCCCTTGCGCTGATTTTGCAGCCATGGACCCAAGTTGTCCAGGCGAACCCACTGGGGATTGTCTTCACGGGTGCATGGGTGTATCCTCTATTTTCACGTTATCTATTTCCTCGTTGTCCAGGATTGTGTTCTCTATTTCCGTGTGCGCGATTGCCCATTCCAGAAGTTCCCGTGGCGTAGCGCTCTGATGGTCTACCATATATAACATGAGTTCTTTTTATTCTTCCACTTGTCCGTCCAAAAACATAAGAATTACCGCCGTCATAGCTGGCGTTGCGCCGAATAATCTCAATCCATCTGCTAAAAGTTGTTCCGTCTCATTCCAAGCCATGTTTTTCCTCGCTCTCCGACATCAGTTTGTTGTGCCTTGCTTCCGCTTTTTCCACCTACTGCATACAGGGGAATTGCCTGTGTCCCATCTCCAACACCGCACAGGGTGAATACCTGCACACCTTTCTCGTTGGCATAGACGCATTTCATATCCTGTACCAGCGTGTGACCGCTGTCGCCAATCTCCACTTGATATTCCGGTTCAGATTAACTCCGCTGCTTCCCAGTGCCGCACTTCCTTCTGATAAGGTCTTCGGCCATTCGGACCATGCCACAACGGAAATATTTATGTACATACAGGCTAAGATGCCATCATAAAAAATTGACAATACCTTCGGTTACTAACACGTTACTAACAAATCAATTGGAAAACAAAAGAAAACGCCCTGAAACCATTGCGGAATCAGGGCTTTTTTGGTGGAGACTACGGGACTCGAACCTGTGACCTCTTGCGTGTGAAGGGACCCCGGGAACTTTTTTTGATTATTTCGGGGCGTTTTTAGTCGTTTCCACTCCGTTTCACATTCTCTTTGAGTCTCTTTGCCCGCACTGTTTCCGTGTGGTCCGGGGCGGTGTGGTAGGTTCTGTGGTCAGAAACAATCCGCAGCCCTTGCCGGTGACTTTTGCCGACAGGGACGGAGAGCGTTTTTCATACCTCTGCCTGCTTACATTATAACTCTGAGGGAAAGATTAAGCAAATAATTTCTGCACCGTCCACGGCTCAGAAATTGGAGGACTGTAAACTAAGAGATCTTATCTGCAGTTTGGCGGCGAATGATACAGGGATACCGACTATGCCGGCGGCAATCTGTACGAGGCAGAGGGACTTTCCCTCAGCAGGCATCCTACCTAGAAAAGCCGGATCCTTCCGATCCGCTGCCTAAAGGGGACAGTAGGAAACCACCCCGCTAACCATTACGTCAGCAGGTATGACCATAGCGTAATAGTTGCCCGCAGTGGTGCGCCCGACAGGAAAGACGCAGTGGTCAAAAAATGCTCCTGCGCAGAAGTTCATGGAATGTTTCTGTCAAATATTATTGAAAACTCGTGCCTTTCCCAATAAAATACTGCGTATCAGTAAACAAAATTTTTGTGTCTGGAGCCAAGCCCTGCGGACGAAAAGTTGGACCGGGAAGGGGTAGGGATGTATTCATACGAAGAGCGTATGCGTGCGGTAAAAGCATACATCGCATCAGGGTATCAGGCCAATCAAACGATCCGGAAGTTGGGATACCCATCCCATGAAGCCCTGCGGAATTGGTACCGGGAGTATCAGGAAAACGGGGATCTGCACCGGGATCTCATCAGAGAACCTCTGCACACGGAGGAGCAAAAGGCAACGGCTGTGGCCCATTATTACGCCAATGGATGCAACTATACCAGAACCTCCAAAGCCCTGGGGTATGTGGATCGGGAGCGACTGCGTCAATGGGTGCTGGAATCCGGACCGCGGGAGGGACAGCCTTGTATCTCCAGGCAGAGTGCTGTAAAATGTGCACCCGAGCAGAAGCGCGAAGCCGTGGTGGAATGCTGTGCCAGAGGCGGCGGCGCCGAAAAGATTGCAAACAGATATGGAGTGAGCCACTCCAACCTGTATTTCTGGAGGGAAAAACTGTTTGCCGGGGAGTGCACAGATGAAATGAAAAAACGGAGGAATCGCTGAGCGAGGCGGCATTGAATGCATTGCGGGTAGAAAACGCCGCGCTGGTGGAAGCGGTGGAGTCTCTGCGTCGTGAGAACATGGAGTTGGAGAAAACCCGCCACCGGCTGCAGTTGGAGGTAGATGTCCTGAAAAAAGTGGACGAAATCCTAAAAAAAGAGGAGGGCGTCAATCTAAATAACCTGAGCATCCGGGAAAAAGCCGCAGTGATTGACGCCCTGAGAAACGCATATCGGCTGAAGGAACTGCTGGACTGCCTGCATCTATCCAAAAGCAGTTACTTTTACCAGAAAAGAGTGTTGAACAGGCCGGATAAATACCAAAACCTGCGGCAGGAGAGCCGGGAGGCCTTTGCGGCCGTGAATGGCTGCTATGGCTACCGGCGGCTCCACGCCGCCTTGAAAGGCCTCGGACGCAATGTGTCTGAGAAGGTCGTTCGCCATGCGATGAAAGAGGATCGCCTTGTGGTCCGAAACATCAGGCGTCGGCACTACAACTCTTATCTTGGCAAGATCAGTCCGGCTGTTCCAAATCTGATTGCCCGGGATTTCCATGCAGAAAAGCCAAACGAGAAGTGGCTGACAGATATCACGGAATTTCGTTTGCCTGTAGGCAAAGTGTATCTTTCACCGATTATTGACTGCTTTGACAGCATGGCGGTGACCTGGGCGATCAGGACATCTCCCAATGCCCGGTTGGTCAATTCCATGCTGGATGCGGCGATTTCTGGGCTGCAGGAAGGAGAACGACCCATCCTCCATTCGGACCGGGGCGGGCATTACCGCTGGCCGGGCTGGATCCAGCGCATGAGAGCGGCCGGCCTGCGGCGTTCCATGTCTGCGAAAGGCTGCCCTCCGGACAACGCTGCCTGTGAGGGATTCTTTGGACGGCTGAAGAACGAGATGTTTTATGGAGTTTCCTGGGAGGGCGTATCTCTGCGGCAGTTTATTTCCATCCTCGACAGTTATCTGCACTGGTATAACCGGAAGCGCATCAAGTAATCCCTTGGCTGGCGCAGCCCCATGGACTTCAGGTGCAGACTGTGGCTGCCTTGTCAATACAGCCTTTTAATATCTTAATATCATTTGGCCCAGTTTTTTAGCCGCACCTCTAAAGGGGATAGTCTTTAACTATGAGGAGGGAAAATGGAGCAAGGCTGGCAGGTACCGTGGCGGGGATACGTATACAACAGATGAGGAGCGGGGATCACACATCATAGAGGGATACACAAGCACTGCGTACAAAATTCCTTTTGCAACTAGAAATATACGTTACCACTCGGTAATTGCGTTATCCGCATCCCGCCAGACAGGATTATGCCAGTTGTGCCCGATTTGATCCATTTTGCGTACATAGGTTTCATCGATCTCAATGCCAAGCCCCGGCTTGGTTAGAAGTTGTGCATAGCCATTTTTATATTGAAAGACAGATGGATCTTTTAAGTAGTGAAGCAAATCATAGCCTTCATTGTAGTGGATGCCGGCACTCTGCTCCTGAATAAACGCATTTGGCGTACAGAAATCCACCTGTAGACAAGCAGCCAGCGCAATGGGACCCAGCGGGCAATGGGGGGCTACCGCTACATCAAATGTCTCCGCCATGGCTGCGATCTTTCGAAGTTCTAAAATACCGCCGCAGTGGCTCACATCGGGTTGGACAATATCCACACCGCCGTGTAGCAGCATGGATTTAAACCCCCATCTGGTAAAATTGCGCTCTCCGGCTGCGATAGGAATATTTGACGACCGGCGCAACTCCAGAAATTCCTCCTCGTTTTCACACAGAACGGGCTCCTCGACAAACATCAACTGATAGGGTTCCAGCATCCGCATCAGAGTTCGGGCCATTGTTTTGTGGACCCTACCATAAAAATCCACCGCAATGCCCAATTCCGGCCCCACCGCGTCTCGAATTGCCTGTACGCGTTCTACAGTCTCATAAAGTTTCATGTGGGAATCGACCCAGCGCAGTTCATCTGTCCCATTCATTTTGACTGCGCTGTACCCTTGGGCAACCGCTTCTCTGGCGGCATTGGCCGTATCCCGCGGATGGTCGCCACCAATCCACCGGTAGACTTGAATCCGGTCCCGGATTTTTCCCCCCAGGAGTTCATACACCGGAGCGCCAAAATATTTTCCCTTGATGTCCCACATGGCCTGTTCAATACCGGACAGGGCGCTTGTCAGTATGGGACCACCTCTGTAGAAGCCTGAGCGGTAGAGCATCTGGAAGGTATCTTCGATCTCTCCTGCCCGCTTGCCGATCAGAAGGGGTTCCATTTCTCGGATACAGGCCGCTACTGTTTCAGCGCGCCCTTCTACGATAGGTTCTCCCCATCCCACAATCCCGGATTCTGTCGTCATTTTTAGAAACAGCCATCGAGGCGGAACCCGAAATAGTTCTATGGTCCGGATTTTCATGCAATGCCACCCTATCGACCGCTATGCTGCAAATGAAATGGGAAAGCGTGCAGACAAGCCATCGCCTTTCTTACTAGAATTCTTCCAATTGCCGCCGCGCCTCTCCTGCCTTGATCTTTATCTGGACAAAAATACAGCGCCGAATCGGCACATGGGCTCGAGGCATGGACGGGATTCCAGAGTGTGCCTGGGACAGCCTTGAAATTTTGGATGCTTCCTGTACTTTCGCGGCGCATGCTTTGGGAGCGTGGGCAGGGAACGGCAGTCTATAGATCAGGATCTGCAAAAGCCTCTCCTTTAGGCAATTGGTTGGGCAATGGAGGCTGTGGGCAGATCGATTGATATTTGTCCATTCATACGGCATGGTCCATCTGACCCGTATTGTTCATTTGAAGTTTCGTATCAAAACGGGCATCTTGGCAAAGTCTGGCCTGGCATCCCCCATACACCGCACACCGAAATAGATGCTCTATGCCACCATATCCCCCTATCTTTGCACGCGCCCGGAGGCATTTCCGGCAGCAAGAGACTCCACCTCTGCAACGCTTACCATATTGAAGTCCTGCTCAACCGTATGTTTCAAGCAGGATGCCGCAACGGCAAAGTTGATGGCCTCTTGGGGAGACTTTTCGTCCAGCATTGCGTAAATAAGTCCGCCACCGAAACTATCGCCACCCCCAACACGGTCTACCACATGGATGTGATATGTGGGGGAGAAATAAGTTGTTCCGTCTGTATAGAGCATGGCCGCCCAATCGTTGTCATTGGCAGAGATAGAGCCTCGAAGGGTAATAGCGACCTGTTTGCAGTTGAAGTGCTCACAGATCTGCTTGGCTACGGAAATATATCCCTTGTGATTCAGTTTCCCGGCATTGATGTCTGTGTCCTCGGCTTCGAAGCCAAAAACATCTTTGGCATCCTCCTCGTTGGCGATACAGACATCCACATAGTCCATCAACTGCGACATAACCTTTTTGGCTTCCGCGGTTGTCCAGAGTTTTTTGCGGTAGTTCAGATCACAAGAAATTTTAACCCCATGCCGTTTGGCGGCTTTGCACGCTTCCAAGCAGATCTGAGGCAGTT
>CALXCQ010000043.1 GCA_944386835.1 uncultured Oscillospiraceae bacterium
GTCATGATGCTTACCAGCATACAAAGAACCAATGCAATCGTGAGTATTCTTTTCATAATAAAACTCCTTTCCTGTTGGGGTTTTTCTTTTATTAAAACCGGCTCTGCCATACCGGAATTAACCAGAATTCACAAATTGAAACCAAATGAAATAGGTTTCATAGGATTTGCTGGGAAAAATTGGGACAAGGTAAGCCAAACCAGGCGAATCAAAGCCAGCGGGACCAACAAAGATCAGCCTGGATTGGCCGGAGACCTGAGAAAAGCTGAAATGAAACGGAATTAACCAGTAGCCGGGGTTATGTGGACCGTAATACTGCCAGCTTCTGTTTCATTTGTAGGCAGACTCAGCCCGGCAGGGTAGTTTCCCTCCATAGTCAGGGAGAAGGTTGCCGCGAAATTTTGCGGCAAGATACCCTGAAGGCGGCGCCGAAGTGCATCACCGGATTCCACAAATCCATCGGGACCTGTCAAAATGCTCAGAGGCAAAAGATCCTGAAACTCTTGTGTATACTGCAAGGCCACCTCCACTTGCACACTGCCGCTCAAAGAGTCATTGGTGACAGTAATGTCGGTGGTGGAATTATCCGGTGCAGCGACCTGCCACTGACCAGAGGCACTATCTTTTCCCTCATATTGCAAAGTTTCAGGATTCCAAATGAAATCTGGTGGTGAGTAGGTCAGAGTCAGGGAATCTGGCGCAGTAATGGTGATATGGTATTGGGGAATGTTCTGAACCGTAATTATCAGGTCGCCGTTGTCTGTCTGCCCGTCGATGAGAGGATGGTCCAGAGGTTCATAGATTTCAGGGGTTCCGCCATAGGGAGCATAGAGAATGACAGGTTGGGAACTGCCCTGGTATCCGTCGGGAGCTTTTGTTTCTGTCAAACGATAATACCCCGCCGGTAAGTTTACAAAGGCAAGAGTACCGTCTTGACCGGAAGTCTGCATTTGAACAGAGAAAGTGTCGTCGGGCAGATAGGATCCCGTTGTATCTGTTTCCAGCTGATAGACGTATCCGGTGTCTGGATTTCCGGTGACAGTAGCTTTTAACCGTTCCAGGGTAAAGTCTGCCTGAGACAGGGGGACTGCTTTTGTATCCGTTTTTCGAATGTCAAAAGTCGTCACGTCCGGATCCCATACGGCGTACAGAACGGTGTCCTCCGAAATGCTTTGTGTGAAAGTAAAACGATATTGAGCAAACTGCTCCAAATTGACACGGCTTTCTTCATCCACAAACTCCCATTGTTCTGGATTGACATCGGTCCATCCGATGAAGGAATACGCAGTTCCGTCTGAAAGAACATAAGCAGGGTCAGAGGGCTGGGGGCAGGCATTGCCGGAAGCCAGATAGGTTACCCATTTGGGGTCTGTATCGCTGCCTGTGTTGTAAAACTGGCCACTGGTGTCAGTCCAGGTGCCGCCCCGCAGAGAAAACGTCACTGACAACTGATTTCCCCACTGCGCATACAGATGAATGTCGGAAACAAGCCCTTCCGGCTGGTACCAGGGAGCGTGGGCCAGCGTCTGGGAGGAATAACTGTCTCCGCTGCCGTCGGCTTCCGTATTCCAACCGACAAAGTCATAGGCCAGACGACTGGGTGTGGAAGTCGGCACTGTGGCGCCGTTGGGATAAGTTACCTGTTGGAAATAGGAATTACCGCTGGCGTCTGCCGTGAGGAAAGAATCATGTGCGCCCCAGGAAGCAGGGAAGGCAGCATCATCGTTGAGATGGTACTGGATGGTGAAACTCCCGTTTTTCAGGTAGATATGGAGAACATTGTCCTCCTCCCGGAGGCTTATCAGGAGAAAGGGGGTTGTCAGCTCTTCGTCTAACACATGACCTTCCAGCAAAGTATCCAATTCTTGCGTGTTTTCCAGATATTGACTGTAGTTGACGGCCAGCTCAGAGCCTGACAGAGCTTTCCCCAGAGCTTCCTCAGAGCGGAGGAGAAAGGTGGTTCCACCGTCCTGCTCCTGATAAGAACCATTCGGGCCCTGAATGTGATAAATGGCTTGGAAGGATACGGTTAAGGTGTTGGACACATAGTATACATACAGATGATTCTGGGATTCTTCCGCAGAAAGGGTAAATGTTACATTCCAACTGTCTCGTGGCGTATAGCCGCCTATGACCAAGGCGGTTTCGCTGATGGTAGTGGAATCCTTAAGTGAAGCGGCGTCTACAGTTACGGTTTTGTCCTGGGCCAATAAAATCACATCGGCAGGGGGGGTGCTGCGGCCATAATCTTCCCCTGTATCCCGGACATAGTGAACATAATAGGTGACACTGGCGGTAATTTTGGTGTAGAAAAAATCAAAATAAGTTGTTTCTGCCAGGCTGGATGAGGTTTCTACTATTTTTGTCAGCTCACCTGCCTGAGAGAGATAGCCGTCTGCCGGGCGGGCTTCTTCTGTAACGGAAGAACCGATTGCCACGCCGGTGACGTGTTTATCCTCCATCAGACGGTAATAAGTAACACCATCTATGTATTCTGTGGGAAGTCCATTGTCCTGAACGTCCTGCGTCAGATACCGGACGGTATACTGGCCGGTATACTCGGTTTTCCAACGGGCGGTGAGTGTCAAATCTCCGGTTATCAACTGGGATTCGTCAAAAAGGTATCGCTGTTCTGCACCATTGATCCAATATCCCCAGTAGTCAAAAGCCAGACTGTGGAAACTGTGGGCTCCGTAACGTCGGGAAACAATTTCACTGGCTTTGGTACCACCAGGAATTCCGGACACCGTATAAGTGGTGGTAACCTGACCGTCAGAGTCTGTCTGTGTAAAGACTGTGCAAGTATATCCCCGTGCGGCGAACTGCTCCAGGGATTCCTGATAAAGACCACCTTCCGGGACAATGAGCGTGAGAGTAAAAGAGGGAGCTGTCCATTTGGCATAAAGGTTAATACTGGAAGCAGGATTTTCTGACTCCCAATTGACAGGGAATGTGAGATCCGCGTCCGTATACCAGCCGGCAAAAGTATAGGCATTGCCATAAGCGGAAATAAAGGGACTCTCAGGAACGTAGTTGTACTGGAAATCTCCCAATTCTTCTGCCAGCGTTTTGTTTTCAAGATAGTGGAACGTGACAGTCTTTTGGGATTCGGGAGTGTTGTTGGTTAAATCGGCATTGTTTTCATGATAGGTAACGGTGTAGTCGTTATAAGTGTAGAAAAAATAGACGTCATCTCCCTGATAACATCCGTATTGGAAAGTCAGATTAGCAAAAGCAGGAGGGTTTTGAAGCTCCGATCCTGCGGTGGTCCGTACTTGGGTGTAATCATCCTCATAAAAATTGAGTTCCTGTACTGTGTCCAGCCCGCCAGGGCCAACGGCATTGATGGAAGACAAGCCGCTGTATCGGGAAAACGGGACGCTCGGATTTTCTTCCGTACCAGGCACTGCTTCAAACAAAAAGTGGTGCGTCTTGGTCTGCTCCAGAACATTCCAATATCCGACCAGATGATGAGCAGCATTGGGATTTTGAGAATCGAGAATAAGCTCTTCGGACATGGTCGGGTAAATTCCGATGATGTTTTTATTGTCATGATTGGCATAATACGTACTGGCAGAGTGGGTTCCCCAGGTATACAGAAGGTAAATGCCTGCCTTTGTAACGGTTTGATCGGTGGCAACGGGCCATAAATCGGAAATATACGCGCCGTATTTGGCGGTAATCTCATAACACAAATCATTTTCGTCTATGGTATATGAGGTCCCACCCATGGTTAAAGTGGGAACACTGAGCACCGACATCCAGGAAAAGCCATTTTGCCACTGAGACAGGTCGTTGCCGTTATCGGAGTTACCTCCGATGGAGACCTGATAGCTGTCGTTTTGCCACCAGGATTGTGCTGGCACAAATCGTCCCAGGTGGAATACTAAAGTATAGGAATTGCGGGTATAGCCAAGATTGATAACAGTACTGCCGTCTCCGGACGCTATTTTGGGGCCGCCGTCTACACCGATTTCCCATTGGGTGCTGCTGTCGGCGGCAGAGAAGGTAAAGAATTCGCCGTCGGTAATCCCGGCCTCTTCCATGGCTTGTGCTGACAGATACTGATTGATGGAGACATCCACTGAAGAAACCCCATTTTCAGCTTCATACCCTACACGTTGACCGGAAGTGACGGAAATTTGCCGCTGACCTGCTACCGTATAGCCGTTATCGTTGGCATTTTCGAGCCAATAGACCAGAGTTACAGTAGTATTCGCGCCCACCCATTGTGCTGCCAGGGTCAGATCCTGATCCGGCATGGTGGTGGGCATTTCTTCCAGCGCATTGCCGTCTTCCCCATACCAAAGCCAACTGTCAAATTCATAACCGGGACGGGTATGCTCGGAGCCAATTGTTTCGGGAATGGATTGCCCGAAACGCAACGGTACGGGATCCAAAGAATTGCCGCCGTTCATCTGATAATAGAGATAGTGAACATTCCGGTCATAATACAGTTTGATGGTACTGGTGCCGTTTGCGTTCACAGTGTAACTCTCGGCGTCCTCCACGGAAGCACTGGTGAGGGCAAAGCCGGGATAGGTTTTGACTAACCCTAATTCCATGAGGCTTACCCGCGTGGTACCTTCTACATGAGAAAGGATTTGGTCTTGCAGGGTGTATTGTTCCGGAGATTCAGCGTCCTGCCAGTAGTACTGCACGGTAAATTCCACTTTTCCGGTCAGCGTATAAGTGACAGGAATTTGGATGGGGATATTTCCGTTTTCATCTTTTTGGAAGCTTTTGGTCTCTTCGTCCCAGACCACAAAACCCGCAGTACGGCAGTTTTGTAGAAAGGTTTCGTCCAGGGTACCGGAAAATGTGCCTGCAGACTCGAACATCTGATTCAAAGCTGCAACGGCAGCTTGAATAGCGGGATCAGATGTGTTTGCGATAATTTGGGGGGTCAGGCCAGCCAGAGAATCCAAAGTAGGAAGCTCTATGGATATGGTGTCGGCCAAACTGTAAGGAACGGTAGTAGTTTCAGCGGCTACTGTATTGCCGTCATTGGCAAATTGGTAGTAGAGACTGAGAAGATACTGACTTTGACTGCTATAGCGGGCGACAAAGACGGTATCGTCAGTAACGGTATAAACACTGTCACCAGAGGCACCCTGACAGACCCAGTCCCGGAACGTGTATCCTTCCCGCTCCGGTGGGTCCGGAATAGCCTGAGGACCATAGGCGGGGATCCCGCCGCCACCGGGATAATAGAGATACCAGGAACATCCGCTGACAGGTGAGAAGGAAACCATTTCCTGTGACAGTTCTTCCTGCGTATATAGACGTGCCCCTTGCGGAACACTGGTAAAGGACACATCCTCTTCCAACTCAGACAAATCATAATCCACAAAAGTAACGGTATAGCCCGAAACGGCGTTCACACAGACGGGAGAAAGGGTCAGAAGCAGTTCAAGGCAAAGACACAGCGCAATCAAACGGCGCCGGAGGGAAATGACGTTCCGAGCCAGATTGACACAGTGAGAAATTCGTTTCACGGCACAACCTCCTCTTCCGTATCTTGGTGTTGTTCCGCAGCCTGGCTTACGGTAACGGTCAAAGGAACTACCGTATTGACCGTGGATTTTTCATTTGTCTGCATGTCATAAAATTCCAGCAATACGGAAAATGTATACGTTCCGGCCGGCAGCGCAATATTGCCGGGCAATGGATGCAAGGTGATAACGTCTACGCCGTAGCCGGGAGCAATCAGCCCGGATTGATAGAGCGTCAGATAATCTTCCTCTATGGAATAGCCAATTTGCGCCAAATCCGCTTGTGATATGCGGACAGTGGCAACAAAGCCACGGGTGCTCCAGGAAGGGCAACGCAGGCCTATGCGGCCCGTAGGATTTTCGGTACTGAGGAACATCTCCGTATTCATGACGAAACTGGCACTGGTGTCGTCTTCTTCCTCCGGCTCGGGAATCATAGCTTCTTCCGGAGCAAATGGCTCTGCATTGGGGTCCAGAATCATAGGGGCGTATACCTCAGGTCCCATGGCCTGTGCAGAAAGAGAAAAATAAACGGGAAGCGGTATACACAGGGCCACCAGAAGACAGGCAACTGCCCACCAGGGAATGGGTGGATTTTGACCTATTCGGCCCAGAGCGGCACAGTTCCGCACACAGCCGCTGTTTTGCGCAACGAAACCGCCAGTATATCGGGAAGGTTCCCCGTGAAAGCTGGCTGTACAATTGACGATTTCTCCTTCGTTATGGGCACACAGGGGTGCGGCAGCGCTGCCCTGACCCAAAAGCACACAGTCTACCTGCAAGTTCTGGACCTGTCCGGATTTTGCAACACAACCGAAAAATCCTGCAAAAGGATATTTATCTGCGAGAATCTTAAAATTACAAATTCGATGACCGCCGCCGTCAAAACACCCGGAAAATGGCAAATTGCTATCAAAGCCAATGGGGGTCCATGCACGGCCACCCAGATCAAGATCAGCTGTCAGGCGGTATACAGTCCCGCTGTCAGATTCTCCTTCATTTATCTGCCGGGCAAAGTCAAACAGGCTTTGAAGGTCGGCAATTTCCACCACCCGGACACCATCTGCCGGTACTGGTGGATGATTGTATAGGCTAAGGCGAACCGGTGACTTCTCAGAATGAAGATACCAGACTTCCTCTAAATTCCAACTTTCCAAGTGCTGGACGGAAAGTGCTTCAGCGGAGATGGACAGGTCCCAATCCAACCAATCAGATGGTGTCATTTGAGAATTTCGCAGCCAGAAACCGTGGGGGCATTGCCCCTTTTGCCTCCCGCACAGGCCGCTTTTTTCTCCTTTTCCGCGAACGTATCCCTGAGCGGCGCAGTAGTCCAACAAACCTTGATTTTCACCGCAGAAACCGCCGGAACATGTATGGGCTCGCTGCCGCAGAGAGACCTTACTGTAGCAGTTGGTAATATGACCGGTATTCAGGGCGACAAAACCACCCAGGAATCGTTTTTGCTGTGCCATGGTTTTACCCCTCCCACGGTAAACGTTTTTCCTATTTGTTTGCGAAGAGGGCGTCAGGAAAGTGCCCCACCGGAATATTCCACTTTTGATATGGGGGTTATATCCCCTTAATACTGAAGATTATAACCCCCATACTATCTCCTGTCAACGAGGAGGTTATGGAAATGATTGTGTTTGATAAGTTGTGGATTACCATGAAAAATCGTGGTATAACCACATATCAGTTACGAGAAAAGTGTGGATTTGACAGCAAAACAATCCGAAGATTGAGAGCGAACGATAACATGGAAACCAAAACGCTGAACAAACTATGCAGCGTATTGTCATGTCGGCTGGAAGATATTGCAGAATATCGAGAGGACAGCTTTTCCTGACGGTTTGGGAAAACTGCTGCAGCCTGTTTTGAAACAAGGGGTTTCCAGTAGAGATGTTGGATGACGGTCTTTCACTTTTATGTTACTGAAAAGAGTGTGTGAAATCTACGGATTTGGAAAATGTGACGGTTCTGTGACTTTTAGAAAGCCATTCTATGGTATGATACAATTAAAGATGACAGGGAGGACCGGCCATGTATCGGGTGTTACTGGTAGATGATGATCCCCATATTCTCACAACAAACGCAGCTTATCTAAAAAAGCAAGGTTATCAGATTTATCAGGCTGAAAATGGAACCAATGCGCTGAAAATAGCTTCCAGTGCCGCGGTAGATGCGGTTGTACTGGATGTGGACATGCCGGACATGGACGGTATTCGGGTATGCCATCGATTGCGGGAAGTAAGCCAGGTGCCGATTATTTTTCTTTCGGCTTATTCCAAAACCGATGATCGCATCCGCGGCTTTATGGCCGGTGGTGACGACTATCTGGCAAAACCTTATTCCCTGGTGGAATTGGAATTGCGGCTCCGGCTGCGAATCTGTAGGCGATATAACATAGAGACAGGCGAGATTCTGCGCTTTGGAGAGCTGGAGATTGATTTGGGCTTGCGGGAGGTGCGCTATCAGGAGGAATGTGGGAGCTTTACCGCTTTGGAATTTGACCTTCTGGCGCTTCTCGCCCGCAATCCGGGACAGGTGTTTTCCTATGAACAGCTCCATGACAGAGTATGGAAAGCTCCGCTTCACGAAGGTCTTCACAATATTCAAGTTTGTATGGCCCGCGTCCGGCAGAAATTGGATAAGCTCTGTCCGGGAATGCACTATATTGAAACGGTACGGAGAAAAGGGTATCGATTTGTATCTTCCCCCAACACCTAAAAAAGCCACCCTGGAAACTTCCAGGGTGGCAAACTCTATGTTTATTTCTTTTTGGGGAAGTGCAGAAAACCGGCGATGATCATGCTGACGGCAGCACAGACCCCAAAGCCAAGGATAACCAATAATACCTGAGCGGTGACACTGAGCGAAGCGCCTTGGGCTTCTGGTGTCAACGGTTCCGCTGGGGAAGGGAGCGCAGATGTCAGTGCGGGTTCTTCTTGGGATGGCTCTGACTGGGAGTCTGGGGTTTCCGTATCCGGAAACACAATAGAATTGGAAGAACTTTCGTCCTTTTGTGTAGTTTCAGGCGCATACTCAGTTGTGTCGGATTGTGCGCGTCCCTGCCGCACAGTCGGTTCCGTACCAACAAAATCCTGCGCTGCCTGGCGGTGCGGTTCAGATCCTTCCGCTAACTGGCCGGATTTTTCCGCTTCCACTGAATTTTGTATTGGCTGAGATGGTGATTCCTCGTCTTTGGAAGGTGCTGATTGAGGCTGTGAGGACACTTCCGGCTTATGTTCGTCAGCGGCCACTTCCATGGATGCGAAAACTTCCGTAACCGGCCAGGAAGAGAATATCTTTTTCAACCAATCTCCCTGTGCATCCGTACCGGATGGCGCGTTTTCCTCAAGGTTTTCTGTCGCATCCGGTTGGCGGTCCGGTGAAATAGGAGAAACACTGCCGCCCCGGTCTCCGCCGGAATCGTCCTGCTCTTCCGGATGTAAATAAAATTCCTCAGATTGCCAGTAAAGGTGTTTCCAGGAATCTTCTGCCTTAATACGAAACATGCGAGGGGTTTCGTCAGGCAAGACAAAAATACAGGCATTGCCTTTCGATTCGACAGGGGCCACAAAAAATTCGTCTTCCGATTCCCAACGTGTCCAGGTAGCGCCATGGTCTGCAGATACTTCTCCCCAGATAGTGACAAACTCAGGTAAATTTTCCACAGTCAGCTGTACTGTAGGGACGGTTTCCCCTTTCCAAACGGCACTGGACACAATCAGTTTTTCCGGTGAGTACCAATGAACTGTGATTTTCAGAGGAAGCATACTGGTGAGAATTTGACCAGTATCCGTTAAAAAGTTACCCGTGAGCGTCAGTTCCCCGTTTATCTGGCCGTTGTATTCGTCTAAATTCCAGGCAAGAAGGAGCAAAGTATCTTCTTCTGTTCCTTTATTTTCCACAGAAACATTCATGGTTGAAGGCAACTGTTCTGTTGTCAGAGGGGTACCAGTTGTCAGCCAAAGATCATCCGGAGCGGTATAAAGATTGTTGACCAGGGGGCCTGACCACTGAATCAGCTGTGGATCCACCTGTGTCATTTGCAGAACCACAGAGCCTCCCGGTTCCTGAATAATACACAGATCTTCTTTGCTGGGGCTTAGAATTGTATCTGTCAATATCAACTGACCACCGGCTTTTACGATGATTTGACCGGATTGGGAAAAAGAAAGGATAGGACTTTTCTCCGGACCTCCCAAAGATAAAGTTCCAATCGTAAGGCTGCCGCCGGCTTCAATGACAACAGCGCCGGTAACTTCCACGAGCAAGTCGCCAGGGTAATAGCCTTCTGGAATGGAGTTTCCCAGATTTTCGGAAGAAATTGTGGTATAATAAATATGCTGACCGTCTTGAATATGGAGATTGTCCAGGGATACCGTATAGGATTCCGTATGAGACTCTTGTGGGGAAGAACCATCGGGAAGGTCTTCAGGAGGAAGTGTCTCAACTGAAGAGGAATTATCAGGGGATTCTTCGGTTAAAGGGTTTTCATGAGATGCGGAACTGTCTTCTGTCGGTGAGTCAGGCGTTTCCTCGGAGGATATGTCGGTTTGTGAAGAGCCAGATTCTGCCGATGTACTGATCTCTGGACTGGGGATTATTCCGGAGCATGCGCCGGACTGTGAAGAATCGGTTTCCTCAGAGTTGCCGGTCTGTGTGCCAGGCGTCTCTTCAGGGTATGTGATAGACTGTGAAGAGCCGGTTTTTTTGCCGGCAGTTTCTCCAGAAGGCGTTTCTGACGGAAAAGAAGAAACAGAATTGGCAGACTCGCTCCCTTTCGGCGGAGAGTCAGATTCCAGAGCCATATTTTCGCAGGATAGAGATTGGACATTCGATTCCGAACATGATTTTGCCATCAGCCCTATTCCGGCAGTACCTTTCGCCAAAGCGATATGGGCCAGTGGGGAATCTACTGGAGCAGCGGCAAGAACGCCGTTCCAGCACAGTGCCAGTATCCATAGAACGATGACAGTGCGTTTCAAGATGCGCATAGTTATATTTTCCTCCTATGGGGTGTTTTCATGAAAAAACAGACAAAATTTGGGCTCGGGCTTTTACTTACAACCGTAGTCCTGGGAACCCTTGTTTATTGCCTACTATACAATAATGACAATAAATATACGGCCTCTCTTCCGTGGGGGTATGGATATAACGTCATAGAAAAAGAGCCTGACCAGGTTGCATTTATAGTGGATGGATGGGAATTTTATCCGGGACAATTGCTGGAACCTGGTGATTTTTCCAATGGAATCTCACCAGAATTCTATACTTATATTGGTGAATTTCCCAATTTTTCTTTCCATTTGGACAGCCCCTATGGAGTGGCAACCTATCGTATCATACTCCAAAACCGCAGTCAGCTACAAGAGCTAGCCCTCTATCTTCCGGAGTTACTTTGCGCAGGGCGTGTGTATATAAACGGTACTTTGGCAGGCGAGCAAGGAAGCGTAGACCCTTACCAACCCAGAGTGATGGATGGTATCTATACGATTCCTGCTTGTGAATACATAGAAATTATTATCCAGTGCGCCAATTATACCCATTATTATTCTGGTTTGTATTATCCACCGGCAGTAGGAACACTCAATGCTGTCATGCGTATGTTGATCGTCAGACTGGTAGTTTATGGATTCCTTTGCTTTTCCACGCTGGCAATCGCCTTGTTCCATTTAGCCCAGTGGTTGACCAGCCGTGATAAACTGACGCGATGGATGGGGTTGCTCAGTCTGGCGTTTGCCCTACAGATTTCATATCCATTTCTTCGCATGCTTGGCGTCCCTTCTGTACGGCCACTGTATGCACTGGAAGATGTTTGTGGCAATATTGTACTTTTGTGTGCGATCCTTCTGGCGGGAGAACTATCCGGCAGGGGAACCAGCTGGTACCATAAATTCGTAAGCAGACCACTTGCGGTGGGAATTTGTGCTTTTTCATTTTTCTTTCCATTGCTCATTTTACCATATGCACCGTTCTTCATCAATACTTATGGACTTATCCTATTTGCATGGGAGCTGATAGCAGGTCTGTATTTAATTTTCTTAGCCAGATGTATCCTTTATTCTGACAGGTCACTTGGTGCTTTACTTCTGTTCGCCGCGGGCATATATGGCGTGGCTGTTGTGCTCTCCTCCCTGACAGCAAATAGATTTGAGCCAATTTGTGGAGCCTGGCTGGAGGAATATGGCGGATTTGCACTGGTAATCGGCTTTGGGGCTTTAATGGTACGACGGGGTATCCTGCTTAGCCAAGAAAATCAGCGTTTAACCTTTCATTTGCAAGAAGAGGTGGAGAGAAAGACCAAGGGAATTGAAACTTTGCTAAAAGAGCGTCGGGAATTGTTGGCGAATCTTCTGCATGACCTGAAAAATCCGTTGGCGGCTTTGCGCGGATATGCAGATTTGGTTAAAGCTGGAAATGTGGCGATGGATTCAGAAACGGCAGGATATCTGGAGGCGCTGACGGAGCGGGTTCAGGTGCTGGGAGAACGGTTCAACGTGCTTCAGGACTTTTCAAGAGGGGAACGTGGTGTCTTGCCCTCAGAGAATATTTGCCTGAATTCTTTTTTAAAGGAGTTTTATGACTCCAATCGTCCGGATATGGAGCTTTCGGGTTTGCAATTTTGTCTCCAACTTCCGGCAAAAGCTTGTGTGGTCAGTGGAAATCCGGAACGTTTACAAATTGCACTGGAGAACCTTTGTTATAACGCGCTTTCCTTTACACCGCCAGAAGGAGTCATTACGCTATCTTTAGAAGAAAAAGGGAATTTCGCTCAGATTTCTGTTCAGGATACCGGCAGTGGAATCGCACCGGAGGACTTGCCCCATGTCTTTGAACGGGGATTTACCCGAAGGCGGAACGGTGGGGGTGATGGATTGGGCTTATTTATGGTTTGGACAATTGCTTTGGAGCATGGCGGGACAGTGGAAGTATCTTCTCAAATGGGGAAAGGCACTATTTTCACGTTACACCTGCCTAAGCGGGATGCGGAGTGAGCCAATAGGTTATGTCTGTTGGAAACAAAC
>CALXCQ010000044.1 GCA_944386835.1 uncultured Oscillospiraceae bacterium
CGTGGAGCTGGTGAGCTGCCAGCCGTTTGATGACTTCCCACAGCAGTCCGGGGTGTCGAGGACAAATTGGATTGCTTTGAAATATGGCCGTGCAGCAGAGCAGGCAGAGAAACAAGAGGAATATTTACGTTTCCCCGGCCTTCCTTCTGCCCTGTTGTCCGGCCTCTACATAGGCGGCAAAGACCGTCTAAATTTCAAAGGGAGGTCATACAACATGAATAGAACATACTTGCGCGGCGATATGTACTATGCCGATTTAGGCCGGGGGGTCGGCTCTGAGCAGGAAGGTTATCGCCCGGTACTGATTATCCAGAACAATACCGGAAACAAATACAGCACCACCGTCATTGTGGCAGCAATCTCCAGTAAGGTGGACGCAAAAGCCAAGCTGCCCACCCACTATCTGCTCAAAGCGGAAAACGGTCTGGAGCTTCCTTCTCTTGTCCTTCTGGAGCAGCTTCGTACCATTGACAAGCGGCGTCTGGAGCATTACATTGGCAGACTGGACGAGTATCACATCCGTCGGATCAACCGAGCCCTTGCAATCAGCGTGGGGCTGATCGAAGAAGTACCAAAGAACTTAATCATGTGCCTTTGCCCGGCCTGTGCCAACAATTTTTACGGCACAGGCTCTTATTATTTGCGGCGTGTCAATCCGAAGCAGGAGCAACGGGACATCTGTACCTACTGCGGACAGAATATTGGTTATGACTACGAGGTAGTCAAGAAGCCAGCGAGGAGGTGACGATTGAATATGGAAAAACTGATTACCCGTAAGGAGGCGGCTAAACTTTTAGGAATCAGCCTTGCCACTTTGGATGAAGCACGGAACAGCGGTCTGATTTCCTATATTCAATATGTACCGAATGGCTGTGTCTACTTTACCGCTGCCGGACTCCAGGAATATATCGCAAAATGCACTCATCGGGCAAAGCCGATGGATAAGAAGGAAACCTATCGCAATGTGCGAGGAAGTAAATCGCACCTTTGAGGAAATAGAGCAGTTCTGATAAAACGAAAATACAGCACTGGTACTATTTTTCGGAGGTGGATAAAATGGCTGTAAAAAGAAAACGAATTCCCAGATATAGAAAAGTTCAAGTGAACGGATATGAATATTATCGGACGGATGTTGAGGGGGCAGATGGAAAGTATATAAGCCTTTATGGAAAGACCCGCGAGGAACTTTACGATAAGGAAATGGCAGCATTGGAGCAGATTGACAACACTACATTCCGGCGTAAATCCCCTACGGTTGCCGAGTATTGTGAAAAGTGGCTGCTGATGCAGTCTGTTCATATTCGTGCTACCACATTGATCGACTATACTTCCAAAGTGCGGCGGCACATTATTGGGGAGTTGGGAGAAAAGAGAATGGCTGAGGTAACATTGGATGACATCCAGCTTGCCCTTGTTCCTGTTTCCAAGAAATCCGCGTCGGTTTACAAGTCCGTAGTAATTCTTTATAAGTCTATCTTTCGCGCAGCAAAGGAAAGCCACGTCATTGACATGAACCCGACGATATACCTCAATGCAAAGGGTGGTGGCGTTCCACAAGAGGAAAAACAAGCGTTGACAGATGAACAGGTCGAACGACTTTTGGATGCCATTCGCGGGTTGCCGCCCTATGTGTTTGTGATGATTGGCCTATATGCTGGGCTGCGTCGGGAAGAAATCTTGGCACTGCAATGGGATTCCGTATATCTGGATACGGATGCTCCGTATTTGACGGTACGAAGGGCATGGCACACAGAACATAATAGGCCGGTCATCCTTACAGAGCTAAAGACAAAAGCGGCGGAGAGAAATATCCCTCTCCCTGATTGTCTGGCCGAGTGTTTGAAAGAGGCGAAGAAAAAATCGACCTCAAACTATGTCGTTGCCAATCGGGACGGTGATCCACTGTCCTACACACAATTCAAACGACTGTGGCAGTATATTGTTACGCGAACTGCTAAACCTCGGAAGGCTCGCAAACTTGTGGATGGGAAATATGTGAATTATATTCTTTATCCCAAGTTAGGGGAAAAGGCTCGAAACAACGGTCATGTAGTTTACAGCCTGGATTTCGATGTTACACCCCATATGCTCCGGCATACCTACATCACAAATCTGATTCATTCTTCGGTTGACCCGAAAACAGTCCAGTATCTGGCCGGTCATGAGAGCAGTAAAATCACATTGGACATTTATGCAAAAGTAAAATACAACCGGCCGGACGAACTGGCAGGAGTTTTGAGCGGTGCATTTGCCCAATGGGATGCCGGGGCAGAACAATAGAATAGAAAGCGAGATAAGGGCGAGGAGGATTCCTCGCCCTTTGCGTTTCCATAGATCGCACCTTTGAGAAGATCGAGAACTTTTGATAAAAGGAATATGAGCATTTAGCTACATTATAAATAGAAAGGGAAATAATATTATGGCAAAGAAAAAGGGGCGTATTCCTCAGTATGGAACAATTACACTCAAAGGAACTGAATATTACAGGACACGAATTCTGGATGCCGATGGTAAACAGGTAAGTCTATACGCGCTTACCTGTGAGGAACTGTATCAAAAAGAACTGGAAGCCCGACGTCAGGTAGAGGAAATACTTTATCGAAGAAAACATCCAACCGTTGAGGAATATTGCGAAAAATGGCTATTAATGCAATCGGCAAAGATTTCTCCAGCTACCTTAAGGGGCTATACTACACACATGAACAACTACATAGTCAAGCCTTTAGGAAAAATGTATCTGTCGGATGTGACCGCAGATGATATTCGATTGGCGCTGATTCCGCTAATGTCAAAATCGGCGGGATTATACAATACGGTGAATATGCTTATGAAGTGCGTTTTTTACTCGGCAGAGCGTAACCAACTGCTTGACTATAATCCTTGTGTGGGTATCTCAGCGAAAGGGGGAAAACAGGCAAAGAAAAAAGATGCTTTGACGGACGAGCAAACAAAGGTGCTTTTGAATACCATTAGAGGACTTCCACCGTACACCTTTATTATGATTGCCTTGTACTCTGGCTTACGTCGGGAAGAAATTCTGGGGCTTCAATGGGACTGCGTATTTTTGGATGCTCCTACTCCATACATCTCTGTACGCAGGGCATGGCGATCAGAACATAACAGGCCCGTGGTTTCCACGACATTGAAAACCAAAGCAGCCCGCAGAGATGTTCCCATTCCCAAATGTTTAGCAGACTGCCTGCGGGAAGTTAAGGAGAAATCTGCATCCGAATATGTGATTGCTGACAGCACTGGACAACCGCTTTCTTATTCACAGTTTCAGCGGGTTTGGAAATATGTAACCGTCCGATCCACCAAACCACATAACTATTATAAATATGTCAATGGCCAGTGTATTAAATCCACTGTGACGCCAACCCCTGGAGGCCATCAGAAAAATCACCCTGAGCTGGTGTATGCCATTGATTTTGATGTGACCCCGCATCAACTTCGC
>CALXCQ010000045.1 GCA_944386835.1 uncultured Oscillospiraceae bacterium
GTTTGATGTGTGGTGAAGATTCCGGCGGAAGGAATTCCTTCCGCCGGAATTTTTTTGACCTTTCCGGCTTTTCGCCCAGAGCCTCCGGCCCTGCCCCAGTCCAGGTCCCAGCTTCCGGCCCTGCCCCCGGTCCGGGTCCCGGCTTCCGGCTCTGCCTTCTGCCCAGGCGACCAAGTTTGCCGGAAGCGGTTTCCGACTGCGGCATCCAGGGTTGCCAGAGGGCCGTTTTTGCCTGGGCAGCTCCGTCTGCCTGGTGTAGTCTCTCCGGCCTGTTTTACCTGGGCGGCTGCACCTGCCTGGTGCAGTCTGTCCGGTCTGTTTCACCTGGGCATCCAAGATTTACCCAGATTTATTTTCCTCCCCAAACTCCCCGCTTTCCATCAGATGGGCCTGTTTTCGTCTGGCTTTGCGGCGTGAAAAGCGGCAGCATTCACAAATTGTTTACCCTTTCGCAATGAACTGGATTTGACATGGAAAAATCCGGTGGTATACTGGAAGCAGAGAGATAAGAAGTGTAGTAGGGTAAGCCAGATTACAAGGAAAACCAAAGTGCCGGCGCAGCTTCCTCATTTTTTGAAAGAGGGGCTCCAGGGCGAAGCCTTCCGCCGGATCGGGACAGGAGATTCACATGGAACATTTCTATTGTATTTGGGTTGACTTACAAAACAAACTGATCTCCCTGGTGGAGACCAAAGGATTTCAGAAATTTATCTATGAATCCCGGGCGGCTTTTGAAAAAGTATTGCAGCTGCTTCGGGCGGACGGTTACCGGCTGGCTGCCGGCTGACGGAAAAATCCGCCCGGCTCCGGGACGGAAACAAGAAGAAAGAAGGATGTTGTCAATGGAAGTGCAAATCACCCGCCAGGAGGCCCTGGCTCTGCTTCAGAAGTATAACCAGGAACCGTTTCATATTCAGCATGGCCTGACGGTAGAAGGTGTCATGCGCTACTTTGCCAGGGAACTGGGATATGGAGAAGAAGAGGACTTTTGGGGCATGGTAGGGTTACTGCACGATGTGGACTTTGAGCAGTACCCGGAGGAGCACTGTATTAAGGCGCCGGAACTTCTGTCCCAGGCAGGGGTTGGGCAGGACATGATTCATGCGATTTGCAGCCATGGGTATGGTCACCGGGTGACCATCAAGCCGGAATTGGAAATGGAAAAAGTCCTGTATGCGGTGGACGAGCTGACGGGACTCATTGGGGCTGCCGCTCTGATGCGGCCGTCCAAAAGCGTCATGGACATGGAGCTGAAGAGTCTGAAGAAAAAATATAAAGACAAAAAGTTTGCGGCCGGATGCAGCCGGGATGTGATTGACCAGGGTGCTCAGATGTTGGGTTGGGAGTTGGATACGCTTTTGGACCGGACGCTGGCGGCGATGCGGGACTGTGAAGCCCGGGTTCACCAGGAGCTGGAAACCCTGACGGCGTAAACAAAAAAGGGTGCTGCCTTTCGGCATACACCCACAAGGAAGTCATTAGATATTTGCGAAACGGCATAGTCGAAAGACTGTGCCGTTTTGTTTTCGGTTTCCATTTACAGTTCTTCTTTGGCTACCTGCAACAGGATACAAAGCAATTTTACCAAAGTTTCAGAGAAAATTTTTCAAAATATTTTCCCGCTGCCGACTACGGAGAAAATGGAAAAATGCCAAATGGAACGTGAATTTTGGGCAAAAAAACAGATACCAACTGGCCAGTCAGTACCTGTCTTGCAAGCTCCGGAAAACTAAATACGGTGATTGTCGCCCCATTCACACATTCCATCCAGTATGGGAATTAAAGATTTTCCGCGCTCTGTCAGACTGTATTCAACCTTTGGTGGAATCTGCGGATACTCTTCTCTGTGGACAAGCATATCTGCTTCCAGCTCTTTTAATGTCATGCTCAAAGTTTTGTAAGAGATTCCACCAATATATTTTTTCATTTCATTAAAGCGTACTACGCCAAACTCCATAAGCGTATATAGAATCGTCATTTTATATTTGCCGTTAATCAGGGATAGCGTATAGCTAAAACCTGTGGAACTCAGACACTCGTTTGCAATACAGCGTTCCCTCATTTTACACTCTCCTTTTGGTAAGTATATAACAAAAATGTGCGTACTTGATTTATGCCTGATTTTCAACATAATAATATTGACCAAAGGAAAAGTCAACCGCAAAACAGACTGGAGGCGCCATTATGCGTAAAAAAATTATAGTTATTACGGGAAGTCCCCGGAAAGCCGGAAACAGCTTTGCCTTGACAGACGCATTTATTCAAGCGGCACAGGAAAAAGGGCATTTTGTCACAAGGTTTGACGCTGCATTTATGAATGTCGGGGGATGCCATGCCTGCGAAACCTGTTATCAAACCGGGGAACCTTGCAGCTTTCATGACGATTTCAATCGGATTGCCCCCGCAATCTTAGAAGCTGACACGGTTGTTTTTTCAATGCCTGTCTACTGGTACTCCATTCCGGCACAAATAAAAGCAGTTATTGATAAACTGTTTTCTTTTGTGGTTGGCGGGAAAGACATAGCCGGTAAGGAATGTGCGCTTCTTGCCTGTTGCGAGGAAGAGGATATGTCCGTTATGGACGGCGTTCGTATTCCGATTGAACGCATGGCAGCCCTGAATAAATGGAAAATGGTAGGCGAGGTTTTGATTCCGGGTGTATTGCATATCGGAGATATCGATAAGACTGAGGGCTGCAAAAAAGCGGCTGCACTTGCAGAAAAAATTTAGGAGATTGGGTTTATGAGCAAGAAAATTATCATTTTGAATGGAAGTCCCCGAAAATCGGGAAATACGGCTGCTCTCATATCCGCTTTTACAACAGGTGCAGAGGAAGCCGGAAATCAAGTCACCGAATTTTTCCTTGACAGTATGAATATAAGGGGGTGCAAAGGCTGTTTTGGTGGGGGCAAAAATCCCGACCGTCCCTGCGTCCAAAAAGACGATATGGATAAAATCTATCCAGTCTACAAAGAGGCAGAGATTGTCGTGCTGGCAACACCCCTATATTACTGGACGATTAGCGGACAGCTCAAATGCGCCTTTGACCGCCTGTTTGCCGTAGCAGAGTGCGACCCAAACTACCGCAATCCCCCGAAAGAGTGTGCTTTGCTTATGGCGGCAGAGGGAAGCGGTTTTGAAGAGACCTTGTATTGGTATGAACGCCTGGAAAAACACCTTGGCTGGAAAAGCATTGGAAAAGTTCTCTGTGGCGGTGTTATGGGTGTCGGGGATATTGAGGGAAATGAGAAACTGGAAGAAGCGCGGAAACTCGGCGCTTCGATTCAATGAGGTGCGGGTATGGAAAAAATATTACTGATCAATGGCAGCCCAAATGAATTCGGTTGTACCTATACTGCCCTGAGAGAAGTGGCAAATGTGCTGGAACACAATGAAATCGCCACAGAAATTCTCTATCTTGGTAAAAAACCGATTGCCGGCTGTATTGCCTGTAATCAGTGCAGGACAACGGGGAAATGTATCTTTCCTGACAAAGTAAATGAAATCCTGGATCGATTAGAGGAATATGCAGGTATTGTTGTCGGTTCACCGGTTTACTATGCAGGTCCTGCCGGACAGCTTTGTGCATTTCTTGACCGCCTGTTCTACTGCAGTGAAAATAGAATGGCGGGAAAACTGGCAGCCTCGGTAGTTTCTTGCCGCCGCGGCGGTGCTTCCTCGGCCTTTGACCGTTTGAACAAATATTTTGGAATCTGCAATATGCACATTGTAGGTTCACAATATTGGAATCAGGTACATGGCTTTACGCCCGAAGATGTGCGTAAAGACAAAGAGGGGCTGCAAACAATGAGGACATTGGCGCAAAATATGGCTTGGCTGTTAAAGAATCTTCAAGCGGGAAGGGAACAGGGCATTTCGTACCCACAATACGAACAAAGAGTAAGAACACATTTTATTGAGTGACTAACTTTTATAAAAGTCAGGACAATGATTATCCGTCTTCCTCCCAATGACGTTCCGCTGCGGAACCATTTCCTGCGGGGAAGCAGGTTCAGGACAAAAAACAACGGGCAAAAGCAGGATGCTTTTGCCCGTTGTTTGCAGCAACCTTGTTTGTCAGCCGTCAACCTGGTATGTTCTCATTCCTTCCTGGTTGGCGGTTGCCTTTATCCGCCCGTGGTGTTGGGAGGCGGGAGGTTTCCCGGGGATTCCCATGGGGAAAAGCGGCCTGGCATCCGGACAAGCGGCCGCGTTCCGGGAAGAGATTTCCCCCTGTCAGCGATCCGGTTGGGGAAAAAGAAGCCGGACTGCGTTTAGCAGTCCGGCACAGAAAATTTTGAAACTTAATAGGCGCTGCGGATGTAGGTATCCATCCGGCGCAGAGCCTCTATCAGGTTCTCATCGGAGTTGGCATAGGAGGAGCGGATATAGCCCTCACCCATTTCACCGAAGGCGGAGCCGGGCACACAGACAACCCCAGCCTTTTCCAACAGCTCCTGGGCAAATTCCAGAGAAGTCTTGCCGAAGGATTTAATGTTGGCGAAGGCATAGAAGGCACCCTGAGGCCGGAAGCAGTGGAATCCGGGAATCTGGTTCAGACCGTCGGCCATAATATCCCGGCGGCGGGCATAGTGGGTGACCATTTGCGCAATGGCCTCCTGGCCGTTTGCAATGGCGGCAATCGCAGCCATCTGAATAAAGCCGGGTATACAGGAGACGAGTGCCTCTTGCAGTTGGGGCATCAGTTTTACCAGTTGGGCATCGGCCACGACGTAACCCAACCGCCAGCCGGTCATGGCGTAAGTCTTGGAGAAGCTGTTGGTAATAATGACCTGCTTTTCCATACCGGGAATCTGGGCCATGGAGAAGCACTCTCTGCCGTCGTAGACGATATGCTCGTATACTTCGTCGGAGACCACCATAATGTTGTGCTTTTTCACCACTTCCGCCAATTTGTAAAGGGTTTCCTTATCCATAAAGGCGCCGGTGGGGTTGGAGGGGTAGTTGAGGAAGACAGCCTTTGTCTTGGGGGTAATGGCCTTTTCCAGATCTTCCGGCTGTAACTGGAAACCGCATTCTTCCCGCAGAGGAACGGGAACTGCTTTGCCCCGGAGCAGGGCAATTTGGCCCAGATAGTTGGGATAGCCCGGGTCGGGGACGATAATTTCATCGCCTGGGTTAAGATAGGCAACCAGGGCCAGGAACAGCGCTTCCATACCGCCGGCGGCAATCATCACATTGTCCTGAGTAAAGGGCCGGCCAAACCGCTTGGTATACTGGTCGGCAATGGCTTGGCGCAGTTCCGGCAGACCGCCGTTGGAAACATAGCCGGTCAGACCATCTTTGAGAGATTGGATCGCGGCTTCTTTGATAAAGTCCGGCGTATCGAAATTCGGTTGCCCCACGGTCAGGGCAATGGCGTCGGGATACTGGTTCGCCAGCTCAAACATAACACGGATACCGGAACGGGGATAGTTCTCCATAATATCGGACATTGTAACCATATTCCATAACCTCGTTTGCAAAATAATATATTAGGAGCAGGTGAGTCTGATTGTAGTATAATCAGGCAACCCTGCGCCTTCATTATAAAGTGGGACCGGGAAAAAGTCAACGGAATTTCCGGGATTTTCGGCGGAAAGACCCCCGGGAAAATCCACGAATTGTGCGGGGAAAAAATGGTGAAAATGATATACAAAGGACCGAAACAATTTCACCTTTCCCCAATCCCGCTTACCGGGAGACCAGGTCCAGGGCAGTGTCATTTGAGGAGGAAGAAACAAAATGCCGCCTCCGGTGGGAGATCGGCATTTTGGATGGGGCCTGCGCAAAGCAGGCCGGAAGGGAGAAAAAGCGATGCCAGTTACAGCGGGGTGTCAGAAGGGGAAAGCGCAATACCGCCAAAACAGGCATGCGCAGGAGAAAAGCAAAGGGAAAGCGGGGTACCCAATTTACCAGTTACCCGATGGGCAAAAGCTCCACTACATAGACGGCAATACAGGAACAGACGGCCACTTTGAACAGATTTCCATCCAGCCAGGCCACGATGGAAGCTGCCAGAAAACCCGCCAGACCAGACCAGAGGGACTGCGTCGAGGACAAAATGGCAGGAAAGACCATAATCGACAAGGTCACATAGGGCACGTAGTATAAAAAGGAACGCAGGAACCGGCTCTCAATGGGCTTTTGAATCAGCGTAATGGGAAGGGAGCGGAGCAGATATACGGCGATTGCCGCTACCAGAAAGTATACATATACATTATGTTCCATCGGATACGCCTCCCTCTTCTGCCGGGGCTTTCTGGGAATCTTCCGCTTCCTGGGGCTTAATGGGACACAACCAGGCCGCCACGGCGGAAATGACCAGGGTGAGCACAATTATGCGGAAATTGGAAGAAAGGTTCTTTATGTAGGGCAGCACCGTACAAAGTCCACTGGCAGCCATGGAAGCCAGGATAATCCAGGCAATGGAACGGCTGGTTTTGGCGGCGGGAATAATAATGGCCAGGAACATGCCGTACAGAGCGATCCCGAACGCACTGACCAGACTCAGCGGTAAAATGGCGCCTACCGTTGCCCCCAGTACTGTTCCCAAAGCCCAGCCGGGAGAGGCGACCATAACGGCGCCGTAGTAGTAGCGGGGGTTGAGTTGTCCTTTCTGCATGACAGCCAGGCCGAACAGCTCATCGGTAATAAAGTAGGAAAGAAGAAACCGGTGCCGGTATGGGGTGCCTTGTAATTTTTGAGACAAGGAGCAGGACATCAATACATATCGGAGATTGACGACCAGTTGTGTAAAGAACATCAGTAAGTAGCTGCCCTGGCTGCCAATGACGCTGAGCAGGGCAAATTCCCCGGCGGAGGCATGCATGAGAAAAGCCATAAGGCCTACCTGTAAAGGGGTGAGCCCCAGTTTTTTGGCGGCGATGCCGATGGTGAAACCTACGGCAAAGTAACCCAGACTGATGGGCAGACCGTCCCGCAGGCCACGGGCAAAAGGCCGGGTACCGGCGGAGGCGGAAGCGGTAAGGGAACCTGCGTGTTGCATGGAAAATCCAGCGCTCCTTCTATCTTGTATGATAACTCATTTTATAGTACAATGTTTTATAAGTAAAACACGAAATTATGATGTAAATATTAGGAAATGTAATAATTGGAGGGGACAGTGTGTGCAACGGTATCTCGCTGTGTGCAAAGTGGTGGAAGTAGGCAGCTTTAGTAAAGCTGCGGATATTCTGGGCTATTCCCAATCCGGGATCAGCCAAATGGTTCAGTCGGTGGAAGACGAGTGTGCCATGAAGTTGCTCTACCGGTCCCGGGGGGGTGTCCGGCTGACGCCGGAAGGACAGGAATTATTTCCCTATTTACAGGCACTGGTCAACAGCTATCAGGCCATGCGGGAAAAGGGAAAGGAGATTCAGGGACTGGAGTCCGGAATTATCCGGATGGGAACCATTTCCAGCATTTCCGGATTCTGGCTGCCCCAGATTATCAAGGGGTTTCAGCAGTTACATCCCCAGGTACAGTTTGTACTGCACCAGGGGGATTACGACACCATTCCCGAGTGGGTTCGCGTTGGAGAAATTGACTTTGGATTTGTGAATCCGGAAGCGGTCCGGGACTTAAAGACGATTTTCCTGAAAAAAGGGGAAATGATGGCGGTTTTGCCCAAGGACCATCCTCTGGCCTGTCAGGAGTTTGTCACCCTGGAGCAGCTGGCGGAGGAGCCATTTCTTTTGGTGGAGTCCGGCAGTTACAGTGAGCCTATGGATGCGTTCCGGGCGGCAGGCCTGAAGCCCAATGTGAAACTGTGTATTCATGACGACTATTCCATTCTTTCTATGATTGAGGCGGGGATTGGTGTCAGTATCCTGGCGAAATTGCTTCTGCACCGGACAGAAGGGTATGGCATCTGCGTCCGGCCTATCCGGCCGGCGGTGGAGCGCTCCATTGGGGTGGTATACAAGGATTTGCAGACCATGCCCATTGCCAGCCGGCGATTTTTGACCTATTTGCAGGAGCATTTGCCGGAGGGATAGGGAAATGACCCTGTGCTGCGGCTGTGCCCCAATAACCGGCCCCGGAGGGGAGAAAGATGGCCGGCTTGCGGCTGTGTCCTCAATGGCTGGACCCTGCGCGGCGGAGGATAGCAGCTTGCCGGACCGGCAGCTTCCGGAACGGCAGCTGCCGGTCAACGCCCGAAGGAAATTTGCCCGGGCGGTGGAGGGGCCGGAAAGCCATACGTTCCTCTGGTCCGGGGTCCGGTGGGGGAGGTTTGGGAAGGTGGATGCCTGCTTTCCTGAAAAGGAGAAATTCTTTGGGGAAAAGCTGGGAAATGTTGACTTGTATATACGAGTATGATACACTGAAAACAGTTCCATTTATATCGGTAAGATAGGGTTCTAGACGTAGTATCAAGGAGGAACGATTATGAAAATTGCAGTAGGTTGCGATCCCAATGCCACAGAGTTTAAAAAGATTTTGATTCCCTATATTGAATCTCTGGGACATGAGACGGTAGATTTTGGCAGTGATGATCCCATCTATGCCCACACAGCCATCAAGCTGGCGGAAGCGGTGGCTGCCAAAGAGTGCGACAGAGGTGTTCTCATTTGCGGTACCGGTATCGGTGTGTGCATTGCCGCCAACAAGGTCAAAGGGGCCTATGCGGCGCTGGTTAACAATGTATACCAGGCCCAGAGAGCGGAACTGTCCAACCATGCCAATATTATTACCATGGGCGCCCAGGTTACGGGCATTGAGCTGGCCAAGTGTCTGGTGAAGGAATACCTGTCGGTCACCTTCGATCCCAACTCCCGTTCGGCTCCCAAGGTACAGGCCATTTGCGACTATGAACAAGAGGGATGAGGCACATGGATAAGAAACAACTGACGGAATTGAAGCTCCAGGCCACCCGTTGCCGTCTGAACGTGCTGCGGATGGTGCGGGCCGGCGGCCATGGTCATATTGGCGGCGCCTTTTCGGCCATGGAAATTGTCACGGCTCTGTATTTCTATAAAATGAACGTAGATCCCCAGAATCCCCGGATGCCGGACCGGGATCGGTTCATCCTCTCGGCAGGCCACAAGTGCCTGGCGCAGTATGCGGCTCTGGCGGAAAAGGGCTTTTTCCCCAAAGAGGTGCTGGACACCTATGGCTCTCTGGGCTCCCATATTCCCGGCCATCCCGACATGCACAAGCTGCCTGGGGTAGAGGCGAACACTGGCGCCCTGGGTCACGGCCTGTCCATTGCCAATGGTATGGCACTGTCCCTGCGGCTGGACGGCAAGCCCTCCAAGGTCTATGTTGTCATGGGCGACGGAGAATTGGCGGAAGGCTCCAACTGGGAAGCGGCTGCGGCGGCTGCCCATCACAAGATTAACAACCTGGTGGCCTTTGTGGACTTTAACGGCCTGCAAATCAGCGGCCGGGTACAGGACGTTATGAACATGACCCCCATTGCCGACCACTTTAAGGCATTCGGCTGGGATACGGTAGAGATTGACGGCAACGACATGGCCCAGGTAGTAGACGTACTGGACCGGGCGCCTCTGAGCGACAAACCGCTGATGGTAGTGGCCCATACGGTGAAGGCCAAGGGCCTGAGCTTTGGCGAGAACGACGTAGCCTTCCACTTCTGGAATGCCAACGAAGAGCAGCTGGCCCAGGCAGAGCGGGAGCTGTCAGAGCTGGCCGCCAGCTACGAGAAAGAGCTGAAGGGGGAATAGAGCATGATTGGTAACTATGAAGATCCGCGGAAAGTATTTGGCAAAGCGGTGGGCGATCTGGCAATGGACGATGACCGGATTGTGCTCCTTTCTGCCGACAGCGGCAAAAGCTCCGGTTTTGGCGACTTTATGAAGGCCCATCCGGAACGGTATTTTGAGTTCGGCATTGCCGAGCAGGGCGTAGTTGGCGTGGCGGCCGGCCTGGCCACCACCGGGAAAATCCCCGTATTCTGCGCCATTGCACCCTTTGTGACGGCCCGGCCCTATGAAATGGTCCGCAACGACCTGGGCTACATGGGTCAGAACGCCAAGATTGTAGGCCGGAACGGCGGCATCAGCTATTCCGACCTGGGCGCAACCCACCACTCTCTGGATGATTTCGGCCTGATGCGGCTGATTCCCGGCATGACCATTTTGTGCCCCCAGGACCCCAACGAGATCCGCAGCGCAGTCAAGGCCATGATCGAGCATGAAGGCCCTGTCTACATGCGCATTGGCAACCCGAAGATTCCCAACCTGTTTGAGGAAGAAGAGTTTGTCATCGGCAAGGGCAGAAAGATCCGGGAAGACGACAGTGTGACTTTGATCACCACCGGTGTAGCCACTAAGGCTGCCATGGAAGCTGCGGACAAGCTGGCAGAGCAGGGCATCTCGGTCGACCTGATCGGCCTGCCTACTGTCTGGCCTCTGGATGAAGAGATGATTTTGGCCTCGGCGAAAAAGACAGGCAAAGTCATCACCGCAGAAGAGCACTACGCCTATGGCGGTCTGGGAACCATGGTAGGGGATCTGTTGGCAGAAAAATTGCCCACACCGCTTAAGAAGCTGGCAATTCCCAACACCTATGCCACTTCCGGACCCTATGATGCGGTGCTTTCCTACTACGGACTGGATGCGCAGGGCATTGCCAAGTCGGTTGCCGACTTTGTGAAGTAACGCCATTTGCATTGCAGAGCGGGCATGGTTTTACCATGCCCGCTTTTTATGGGGTCCCGGCGATATGCGGACGGAAAGGACGCCCCGGGGGAGGCTGCCGTCGGGAAGGCACTCAGCCGGGACGGCGGAGGGGCAGAGGCCGGGCAGTGCTTGCCCGGCGGAAGATAGCAAAACCAAAAGAAAGCCTTCCGCCTTTGCGGCGGAGGCGGAACAGGAGGGCTCTATGGAGATTCTTCTCTCTCCGGCCAAGAAAATGCGCCGGGATACGGATACCCTGGCTCCGGCCGGTCTGCCGCTGTTTGTGGAGCAGGCGCAGACGCTGGCGTCTTATTTGGGCGCTTTGTCTTATGGGGAGCTGAAAAAGCTCCTGGGCTGTAACGATGCCATTGCCCAGGAGAACTTTGAACGGTACCGGCAGATGGATTTACAAAGCGGCCTGACGCCGGCCATTTTGGCCTATCAGGGGATTCAGTACCAGTACATGGCACCCCAGGTATTCACAGACCGGCAGTTTGCCTATGTGCAGGACCATGTGTGGATTCTCTCCGGCCTGTACGGATTGCTTCGTCCTCTGGACGGTGTCACCCCTTACCGACTGGAAATGCAGGCCAGGTTGGAAGCCCCCTTTGCCAAGAGCCTGTACCAGTTTTGGGGCGATCGGCTTTATCAGGCTTTGGCGGAGCGGACCCAGTGTCTTGTGAACCTGGCTTCGGCGGAATATGCCAGGGCGGTACTACCCTATGGGCAGCCGGGTATGGAGATTGTCACCTGCCTGTTTGCCCAGGAAGAAGGCGGGAAACTGGTACAAAAAGGGGTCCATGTGAAAATGGCCCGGGGAGAAATGGTGCGGTTCCTGGCGGAAGGGGAATGTACCCGTCCGGAGCAGATGCAGGCCTTTCAGGGCCTGGGGTTTTCTTTCCGCCGGGAGCTTTCCCGGCCGGATACCTATGTATTTACCCGTTCCTAGGAAAAAGGCGGCAGACCGGATTCTTCCGGTCTGCCGCCTTTTTGACATGGGGATGTTCCGAAACGGCGCAGCCGCCGGCTATTCCCCAATGACTTTAATCAGGACCCGCTTGTCCCGTTTGCCGTCAAACTCAAAGTAGAAAATCTGCTCCCAGGTTCCAAAATCCAGGCGGCCCTGGGTCACGGCCACGACGGTCTCCCGGCCCATAATGGTGCGTTTGAGATGGGCATCGGCATTGTCTTCAAAGCCGTTGTGCCGGTACTGGCTGTAGGGCTTTTCCGGGGCCAGCTTTTCCAGCCATACTTCATAGTCATGGTGCAGGCCGCTTTCGTCGTCATTGATAAACACACTGGCGGTAATATTCATGGCATTGACCAGAACCAGTCCCTCCCGGATGCCGGATTGGGTGACGGCGTCCTGGACGTCCTGGGTTATATTCACCAAACCTCGCCGGGAATTCAGGTGGAAGTGGAGTTCTTTTCGGTAACTTTTCATAAAATCAGCCTCCTTTTCTTGGTTTGCCCCTCCTTTGGGGCAGCGGCCTGGCCTGGACGCCGGGTCTTGCGGCCTGCGTACCATTTGCATCCCAGATAGTACACAGAAGAAAGGAAAGGCCCGACGACATAAAAAATAGTGGTATTGGGTACCTGGAACAGGCTGTAGGCCATGGTATTGACCACGCACCAGGGGACCATGGGGGTAATGCAGATGAGCAGGATACCCATATCCTGGGCCAGTTCCTGACGGCTGTGACCCCGCTTTTCATAGGGGTCCAGGAGAATGAGGATGGCCAGAATGGAAGCGGTCGTGCCGCTGCAAAAAATCGCGCTGAAGACCACACTGATGATCAGCAAAGTTCCGGTCTGGCCCAGCTTTCCCCATGCCCGGTCTACCAGCCGGTAGAAACTGCCCAACATATGGGCCGCCTCGAAAATTTTAGAGTAAATATAGGCAAGGACGAACACGGCCATAATGGAGAGCATGGACAAAACGCCGCCACCGTCCCAGATGGTGCCCAGGGTGGCATCCGTGGCCACGTAGCCAAAGATGGCGGAGGAGAGAACCTGGGAGAGAGAATAGCCCTGAATGGTCACTGCCAGAATTCCGGCAGCCAGGGCGCTGAGTAAAATAGCCCACCGGACATCCACTTTGAAAAGGGGCAGGATCAGCATAATGGCCATGGGAGCCAGGGCCCAGAAGGAAATGGAAAAATCGGCGGCCGTGGAGGCCAGGATACCGGTGTCGATGGCCTTTAAAGGGCAGGCGAAGGACACCAGAGTATAGACAGCCAGACACAGGAAAAAAGGCACCAGAGCATTTTTCTGCAATTTGCGCAGGTGGCCATACAGTTCCACGCCACACAGGCCGGAAATCAGATTCTGGCAGGAAGAGGTGGGAGAAACTCGCTCTGCCAAAAGGCTGCCGGAGAGAATCGCCCCGGCGACCCAGCACAGATTGGTGCCGCCGGACCGGGCGATGGTCATGAGAATCAGGCCAATGGTACTGATGACCGCCACCGTGGAGCCCAGGGCATAGGCTACCAGAGTTGTCAGCAAAAAGGCCAGGAGGATAAACAAAGAGGGGGTAATGAGCTGAATGCCGTAGTAGACAAAAAAGGCGATGACGCCGCCCATTCGCCAGGTTGCAGTGAGAATTCCCACGCTGAACAGGATGGTGAGAATTTTGGGAGAGCTCCGCACCCCCTGCCAGGCGGCTTTCAGGACGTCTTTGACCGAACATCCCTTCCGCAGGGCCATGAAAAAGAACACGAAGAACCCGAAGACCATAGGGATTACCGTAGAGATGCCGAAAATGGTGCAGATGACAATTGCGACAACAAACAGGGAAAACGCGATTAACAACGCCATAATGTTAGCTCCTTTGCCCGCAGAGCGTGAAATTGGCCGGCCATTCGGCAGGCGTAAGTCCATGTCTGCCTTAGTTTACCATGGCTTGCCGGGTTTGAAAAGGTTGGAAGGAGAAAAAGATTGCCAAAAAGCAGGCGGAAAATTTGCCAAACAGCAGGCGGGGAAATTTGCCTGCAGGTCTTGAAAATTGAAAGGAGAAGGATTATAACTTGAATTGTAGTACGTTTGAAGCTGTTCGGTTGCAACCGGGCAGTTTTCGGAAAATGGGAGTGGGCCGGTCCAGGCATTGGACCGGCACGGCAGGGAGGATTTTACCGTGAAAAAACCATTGCCCAGAATTTGGATTCTGGCTACCGGCGGAACCATCAGTTACCGGGCGGTAGATGTCAAGCAGGAGGGGGACTTTGACCAGGTTCGCTTTTCCATTGACCAGTTATTGCCCCAGATGCCGGAAGTGGAACAGGCGGCCTGCCTGCAGGCAGAGCAACTGTTTCAAATCGGCTCCACCAGCATTACTGACGGCCACTGGCTGACATTGGCGCGCCGGGTGCAGGAGCTTTTGGACCGGCCGGACGTAGACGGGGTGGTCATTACCCATGGAACGGACACCATGGAGGAGACGGCCTTCTTTTTAAACCTGGTGATCAAAAGTGCCAAGCCTGTGGTGCTGACAGGGGCTATGCGTCCGGCCACCGGACTGTGCGCCGAAGGCCCCCTCAATCTTCTTCACAGCGTCCTGGTGGCTTCCAGCCCGGACAGCTGGGGCAAAGGCGTTTTGGTGGTCATGGATGAGCAGATTTTTTCGGCCCGGGATGTGACCAAGTGCTCTACCTACAAGGTGGGTGCCTTTGGGCCTACGGAATACGGCTGCCTGGGAAAGCTGGTTCGGGGTCAGGTCTACTACGCCTACGCGCCTGTGCGGCCCCATACCCTGGCCTCGGAGTTTTCCCTGGGCGGCCTGGAAAAGCTGCCCAAGGTGGAGATTGTCTACGGCTATTCCGACTGTGGCGCCACTTTGTTACAGGCGGCGGCAGATGCCGGCGCCCGGGGAATCGTCTATGCCGGAACGGGCAGTGGAATTCTCCACCCGGATGTGCGGCAACTGTATCAGCATCACCACCGGGACTATCCTGTTTTGGTGCGCAGCTCCCGGATTCCCCGGGGTGGGGTAGGGCTGAATAACTTTTTGGATGACGATCTCCACGGTACGGTGGCGGCCTGGGACTTTACGCCCCAAAAGGCCCGGATTTTGCTGAAACTGGCCTTGACCCAAACGGAAGATGTGGAAACAATTCGGAAGATTTTTGCCCGGTACTAGGGTGTATCTGGCACATAGTGGGAATCACCGGCCAGACCGGCCGATGTAGAAAAGAAAGGAGCAAAGGACAATGCGTGAACGACTGAAGGTGGCCCCCAATCCAGCTATGGGAAAATACCTGAACATCCCGGCCATGGAAAGCGATGCAAAGCTGAATTTCAAAAACATGATGCGGATCAATCAGGCCCATGTGCTGATGCTGCAAAAGCAGGGGATCGTGTCCCGGGAGGATGCCCAAAAGCTGCTTTCCCAGATGGGAGAGCTTCTGGCTGAGGGACCGGGGGTCTTGCCCATGGATCCGGCTTTCGAGGATATGTTTTACAATATTGAGCAGTATCTCATCGGGAAGCTGGGAATGGAGACGGCAGGCCGGATGCACACGGCCAGAAGCCGGAACGACTTGGGAATTACCGTCATTCGGATGGGCGTTCGGGACGGGGTGCTGGCCCTGCTTCCGCAGATCCTGAAACTCAGACAGATCATTTTGACCATGGCCCGGGAGCATGCAGATACTCTGATGACGGGCTATACCCATATGCAGCCGGCCCAGCCCATGACCCTGGGCTACTATCTGGCCGGTGTGGCAGAGGCGCTGGAGCGGGACTTTGCCCGTTTCCTGCAGGCCTACGCCCGGCTCAATACCTGTGCCATGGGCGGTTGCGCCTTTGCCGGTACCGGTTTCCCGGTAGACCGGCAGGAGATGGCCCGGCTTCTGGGCTTTGACAGACCGCTGGAGAACAGTCTGGATGGGGTGGTAGGCCGTGACTTCTTACTGGAAATTGCGGCAGATTTGGCCATCTTTGGTTCCACAATCAACCGGTTTACTCAGGATTTGTATATCTGGCATACCAACGAGTTTGGCTATGTAGAGCTGGATAACTCCCTTGCCGGAAGTTCCAGCATTATGCCCCAGAAGAAGAATCCCCATACTTTCGAGCATGTGAAGGCCAAAACAGCGCACCTTCTGTCCAGCTTTGTGGACATGACCATGATTCTCAAAGGGGTTCCCTTCGGCCATTGCCGGGATATGTCAGAGATGATGGGCACCTTCTATCACAGCCTGGAGGAGACGGAAGCCATGCTGGGACTGCTTACTGCCAATCTCCAGGGCCTGAACGTCCATAAAGAGGGAATGAAAGAGCGGGCGGACCGGAACTTCTGCACGGCTACGGAGCTTTCCGACCAGCTGGTAAAGGTGGAAAAGATTCCCTTCCGGGTGGCCTATCAGATTGTGGGCAGTGTAGTAGGCGAGTGCGCCGATGCAGGCCTGGACTGTAAGGCGATTACCACCGAGATGCTGGATAAGGCAGCCATGGTCTATGCCGGGCGTGCCTTCGGATGGCCTCAGGAAAAGGTGCGGCAGGCGCTGGATTCGGCGTTCAGTGTAGCCAATAAAGAGAGCTTCGGCGCGCCGGGTCCCAAAGCCATGGCCCATATGCTGGGAGTCCTGGATGAGAATTTGGCAGCGGACGAGAAGGCCCGGCAGGCTTTGGTTCAGGCTCAGGAAACAGCCCGGGCTGCCCTTCAGGAGAAGATTGACCAGACGCTGGCCGGATGAGACCGACCAGGAAGCTGACCGGATGAGACCGGCCTGGACACTGACCGGACGAGACCGGCCTGGACGCCGGCCGGATGAGATCGACCTGGACGATGAGCGGATGAGACCGACCCGCCCTCTGACGCCTTCCTTCCCCGTTCCACGGCAAAAGGCAGGCAGGAGTACCAAAATCCGGGAGCAAAACCCGTGGAAATTCTACCGGCAGAGAAATTGACACCGGTAGGAAAAGATTTTAAAATATATCATAAATATATTTTATCGTTACGCACAACCTTTTAAAGGAGGGCAAACCATGACAAAAGCCTATCGAAACCTGACCGCAGAAGAACGGAAGCAAGAATATGCCCAAGTCTTAAGCCAATTTGAGGCAGCCAAAGCCAAAGGCCTGAAACTGGACATGTCCCGCGGGAAACCGGGAGCCCGGCAGCTGGATATGATAAGCGATCTGGCTTGGATTCTTCAAAAACCGGAAGACTTCTATGATGGCGGAACGGATGTGCGCAATTATGGCGTCTTGTCTGGCCTTCCCTCTGCAAAGGCGTTGTTTGCAGAAATTTTGGGAACCCGTCCGGAGGAAGTTTTTGTAGGCGGCAATAGCAGCCTCAATCTTATGTATGATGTCATTGCCAAGGCCTACACCCATGGTCTGCTTCACAGTGAAAAACCCTGGAGCCAGTTGGAAACGGTCAAGTTCCTGTGTCCGGTACCGGGCTATGACCGGCACTTTGCCATTAGCCAGAGCTTTGGTATGGAAATGATTGCCGTACCGATGGATGAGAACGGGCCGGATATGACTCTGGTGAAGACTCTGGTCAAGGACCCGGCCGTGAAAGGCATGTGGTGTGTGCCCAAGTATTCCAACCCCACGGGCATCCTCTACTCCTCCCAGGTCATTGACCGAATTGCCCATTTACAGCCGGCAGCCCCGGACTTTGTGCTCATGTGGGATAACGCATACTGCGTCCATGAGTTTGACGGGGAGTATGTACCCTTCCCGGACATTCTGTCTTTGTGCCGTGAGGCGGGAAACCCGGATATGGTGTTTGAATTTGCCTCCACGTCCAAGATTACCATGCCAGGGGCGGGAGTGGCTGTGTTTGCCACAAGTCCTGCCAATATGGCCTATATGACGGGGCTTATGACCTTCCAGACCATCAGCTATGATAAAGTCAATCAGCTGCGCCATGTCCGGTACCTTAAGAACAAGGCCCACACCCTGGCGCTGATGAAACGGCATGGGGAGATTCTAAAGCCCAAGTTTGATGCTGTGACGGCCATTTTGCAGCGGGAGTTGGGTGACCTGGCCTTTGCCTCCTGGACGCAACCAAAAGGCGGATATTTTATCAGCCTGGACACGATGGAAGGCACGGCCAAGCGGGCCCTGGCCCTGTGCAAAGAGGCAGGGGTGGTCATGACCGGTGCCGGCGCCACCTTCCCCTATGGGATAGACCCTCTGGACCAGAACATTCGAATTGCTCCCAGTATGCCGCCGGTAGAAGAGCTGGAACAGGCTATGGAAATTTTCTGCCTGTGCCTGCGTCTGGCGGCCCTGGAAAAGCTGGGCCAGGGGGCATAACGCCA
This sequence comes from uncultured Oscillospiraceae bacterium, assembly GCA_944386835.1. Classification (GTDB taxonomy): domain Bacteria; phylum Bacillota; class Clostridia; order Oscillospirales; family Oscillospiraceae; genus CALXCQ01. The sequence goes on from CALXCQ010000045.1 coordinate 17,918, forward strand.
CTTCAAAAGAAAATCCCGTATCCTGTCAGGATACGGGATTTTTTGTTTATTGGGAATCAGAGCGCTGCAAATTGGCGCCGCAGTGGGGAGAAAACTTCATCTTTCTCAAAAGACTCCACGCTTCCCGGTTTCTCTGCATTTGGCCTGCTTCTTTGGCGCATGCTGCGGGGATTATTTCCGGCCCATCCTTGCCTTTGCATTCAGATACACACAGGCTCCAAGAATGCCGATCATGATTAGGACAATCACCGCAGGAAACAGACCGACGGTGGCGAAAACAGCTGCAAGCAGAAAATAGACGAGATAGAGGAAGGGGAACAAAAAGAGCAGACCGATGAGAGCACCCAAAAATTTACGAAACATACGGCTTCCTCCTTTTTATACGAAAGATCACCACGGGGAACGCCCGCGGCCCAGATTGGCACCGCAATGGGGACAGAACTTTGTATCATACCGGCCCGGGAACTTACCGCAGGCAGGGCAGCGGTAAAACAACAGATTCCAAAAGGTTCCCAGAAAGGCAAGGGCAATCCCACCGTAGAAGAAAGGCCTCTTTCCGGTAAGGCCGCCCAGCAGGAACAGCAGGATCATCCCGGCGGCCAGGACCCCAAAGACCCGCTTGACCGTTTTCAAAGACATGGAAAACACTCCTTTCTCCCGAAGGAAGCGGCCCCTTTCCTCCGGCAGGAAACCGGGAAAACCGGCCTGTCCAGGGGTACCTTCCGGATTTTGGAAGCTCCCGCTCAGAGCCATTTCCGTTCCGGTCCCCGGCAGCCCCGGCCTGACGCGCAACCGGCGTTTGGCCGTTTCCTTCCGGCAGACCAGTTTGCTGCAGGCGGCAGAGCCGTAGACCCGTCCGGTTTTCGGCCAACCGGGCCGCTGGCATCTTTCGGTTTTCCGCTGGCCGCGGCCTTACACCCTTTCGGCACAGGTTTGCCCAGGGCTTGTCTGAGTCCTTAGCCCCACAGGGCAGAGAGCATGGGAATGACCTGCTTTTTCCGGGAGATGACCCCAGGCAGATAGAGGGTGTTGTCTTTCGGCTGGACGTTGAAAGCCAGGCGGATGGTTTCCTCGTCTCCCAGATAGATAAGCTGGGTGCCCTCGGTGAGTACGTCTGTCAGCATCAGCAAAATCATGGAGTAGTTGTTTTTCTCCATGGTTTGGCGCATGACCTGCAAAAACTCCTCTTTTCGCTGGAGCATCTGGTTGGCATCCACACAGATTACCTGACTGACGCCGAAGTCGTGACCGGCAATATGGAAATCCTTGAAATCGCCGAACAGCAGATCGGAGGCGGGCTTGTTCTGGGCGGAGGAGGCGGCAAAGATCTCCTGTCCCAGCTTTTCCAAAGAGAGATTGGCAATCCGGGCCATCCGTTCCGCCATCCGACGGTCCCGCTCGGTAGCGGTGGGGGATTTAAACATGACCGTGTCGGAGATAATGGCGGCAGCCAGACAGCCGGCCAGCTTCGTGGAGGGCATCAGGCCTTTTTCCTGGTACATGCCGGCAATAATGGTGGCGGTGGAGCCTACCGGCTCGTTTCGCACGTAGATAGGGTTGGTAGTTTGAATATCCGCCAGACGGTGGTGATCAATAATCTCCAGAATTTCCGCCTGATCCAGACCCTGAACAGACTGGGCGGACTCGTTGTGATCTACCAGGACTACCCGTTTGCGCCGGGGCCGCAGCAAGTGGAACCGGGACAAAGTGCCTACCACTTTTTCGTTTTCGTCCAAAATAGGATAGTTGGGGAACCGGCTTTTCAGGACAATCTCCCGGACGTCGTCAATAAAGTCGTCCAGATGGAAGGCCTGCAGATTCTCCGTCGGACAGACCCGCTGAATGGGCGTGGCGTGGTAGATGAGCCGGGAGACCCGACCGGCATCGAAGGGGGTGGAGAGAATACATGTGCCGGTGTCCACATTGGCCCAGCGAGCGTCTACTTCATCCTGGCAGATAATGACGCAGTTGACGCCCATTTCCACGGCTTTTTCAATCATGTCCGGCTGTTGGCCGACAATGAGCACCGCGTCTTTCCGGCAGAATACCAGATTGGGATTCTTATGAGGCAGTGCGATAATGACTTCACCGGAAATGGTATCGGCCAGATTGGCCGAGTCATTGACAATTTTTCCTTCCAGAACGCTCAGTAGGTTAAAAAGGGGAATCTCGCGGATCACCGGGTTGGTAATGGACTCCATATCATAGGCGGCGATATGGTCCGCAGAGAGCATGCCATATAAAGCGCCATCTTCCGTCGTGACGGGAATGGCAGGAACGTGAGTGTCCATCTGCAAAACAGACCAGGCCCGGTCTAAGGTGACGGCAGCGCTGAGAGCCGGTGGGGTATCATACTCCAGATCCCGCACCTGGGTACGCATAGTGTCCACGCACACGGGAGGTGCAACACCAAAATAGCTGAGAATTTTCTTGGTCTCATCACTCAAGTGGCCCAGCCGTCCGGCAACAAATTCCCGGTCGCCCAACGCATTTCGCAATGCGGCATAGGCCATAGCCGAGACAATGGAATCGGTATCTGGGTTACGGTGGCCAATGACATAAATTGGATCCATCTTGGACCTCCTTTAAAATTTAGATCGTCTGTACCCAGTCAGTATACCATAGTTTTTTCCAATTGGGGACAGAAAATAGAAAAAACCATAGAAAAAATCTATGGTTTTTCACAGACTTGGAATCGGGAAGCCATCAGAGCCTGGCTGGCCTGAAGATGCCGGTCCAGTCCGGGGCCCATGGCTTGGCGTAAAAGGGCATACTCATCCAAGGTTCCCTGGCCATGGGGTACCCGCCAGGCGCCGGCGTCGCTGCCCAGGGCAATGTGTCCACCCAGGGCGGAAACCTGAGCGACTGCTTCCAGTTGCGACTCCAAAATGGCGCGAAGAACCTGGTCAGGATAGCGGCCGCTGCCCAAAAGATTTCCCACGGTGGCCAAAGTGGGGACCCAGATTGCACCGCTTTCAGCCAGCTGGCTGCGGGTTTCCGGGGTCATATAGGCGCCGTGTTCCACGGAATCCACACCGGCACCCAGAGCAGCGGAAATGGTCTCATCTCCGTTGGCATGGACCATGACGGCAAAGCCCTCCTGGTGGGCGATGTGGATCAGCTCCATAATCTCCTGGCTGGGCAAACCGGGGCAGGAAAGGCGGCCGAAGGTGGTAAAATCCATAATTCCGGAAATCATAAGCTTGACAAAATCGCCCCTGGATTGCCGAACCTGATGAAGAAGACGACGGTAGTCTGCCAGGGTCTCATAGGCCCGGCCAAGAAAGCTGCCGTAGTGTCCTGCTTTATAGATGGGAAATCCCGGCTGACGGTAGTCTATTCCCATCTGCTCTGCCAGCACCTTTGCCCGGCTGCATACACCCCAGGCATCGCCGCCGTCTCGTAAAAAGGAGATTCCCAACTTCTGATAGCAAGAGAGAATCGGACGGATGAGCGAATCCACGGGACCCTGGCGGTGCCGGTCAATGGCAGAGCGGTAATAGACCCCATCTAAAATCATGTGGATGTGACAATCCCCAAGCATACTTCCACCTCTTTTGTAACCTCATTATAGTGAGATCGGCGGGAAAAAGCAAGAGAAGGGGGGCGGCAGGCAAAGAAACCGGGCCGGGACCCTTCCGGAGGAAGGGTCAGCGGGGCGTGGGAAGAAACCGGGCCGGAACCCACCGGACAAAGGGCCAGTGTGGGCGGCGCAACCGAACGGCGGGGAAGCCGGAAAGGGAGTCCGGGTTCCCGCCGCCTTGCGGTAAAAGGAACAACAAAAAGGATGCGGCAAACCCTACCAAGTTTGCCGCATCCTTCTATCATGATGAGAGGAAAATGAAAAAACTTTTCTTAGCACACTTACACTATACGGGATAAATATTAAAAAAGTTAGCGTAAGGTTGTTAAATTTTTATGAAATACGGAAAAAATTTGAACTTTTTATGTCGAAAACAATTTCCCCTTGACATTCTCGGAAAAGAGGACTATGATGGAGAAAAATGATTAGCACTCAAATAATGAGAGTGCTAAAATTCCTTAAAAAGTTCCCATCTCCAAAGGAGGTATGGTTTTATGAATGCACAAAAATATACGCAAAAGTCTTTGGAAGCCGTTCAGAGTGCCCAGTCCATTGCGGTGTCTCACAATCATCAGCAAATGGAGCAGGTTCACTTATTATTGGCTTTGTTACAGCAAGAGGGAGGTCTGATTCCCCAGCTTTTAAAGAAAATGGGAGTGACGGTAGAGAGCTTCCAGGCGGCCGTAAACCACGAAGTGGAAAAACTGCCCGGCGTGACAGGTTCCGGTCGGGAGATGGACAAGTTTTACATCTCCCGGGATGTGGACGCGGCCTTCACTCAGGCCGAGGCCATTGCCCAGCAGATGAAAGATGAGTTCGTCTCGGTAGAGCATCTGTTTTTGGCATTGTTGGACCGGCCGGACCGGACGTTGTCGGGCCTGTTTCAGACCTACCGGATTCAGAAAGAGGCCTGCCTGCAAACCCTGTCGGCCATCCGGGGCAATCAGCGGGTGACCAGCGACAACCCAGAGGAAACCTACGACGCTTTGCGGAAGTACGGTACCGACCTGGTGGAGCGGGCTCGGGAGAAAAAACTGGACCCGGTCATCGGCCGGGATGAAGAAATCCGGAATGTCATTCGGATTCTTTCCCGTAAGACAAAGAATAACCCGGTCCTCATCGGCGAACCGGGCGTAGGCAAAACGGCCATCGCCGAAGGTCTGGCCCAGCGGATTGTCCGGGGAGACGTGCCCAAGAATCTGGAGGATAAGACAATTTTTGCCCTGGATATGGGCGCCCTCATTGCCGGGGCCAAGTATCGGGGAGAATTTGAAGAGCGGCTCAAAGCGGTATTGGCGGAAGTGAAAAAGTCAGAGGGCCGTATTTTGCTGTTTATCGACGAACTGCACACCATTGTCGGCGCAGGCAAGACAGAAGGCGCCATGGATGCCGGCAACTTGCTCAAACCTATGCTGGCCCGGGGCGAACTTCACTGTATCGGTGCCACCACCCTGGACGAATACCGGAAGTATATCGAAAAAGACCCGGCTTTGGAGCGGCGATTCCAGACGGTACTGGTGACGGAACCGACGGTAGAGGACACCATCGGCATCCTCCGGGGCCTGAAAGAGCGGTATGAGATTTTCCACGGGGTCAAAATTACGGACGGCGCCATTATTGCCGCCGCCACACTGTCCAACCGGTACATTACGGACCGGTATCTGCCGGACAAGGCCATTGACCTGATTGACGAAGCCTGCGCCATGATTCGAACGGAAATGGATTCCATGCCCACAGAGCTGGACCGGATTCGCCGGAAAATCATTCAAATGGAAATTGAGGAAGCTGCCCTGAAAAAAGAGGAGGACCAGCTTTCCGCGGCTCGGTTGGAAGAGCTGCAAAAGGAGTTGGCAGAGCAACGGGAAACCTTCCGGGCCATGAAGGCTCAGTGGGAAAACGAGAAAAATGCCATTGGCCGGGTGCAGCAGCTGCGGGAGAAAGTGGAGGCTCTCAATGCCCAGATTGAGCAGGCGGAGCAGTCTTACGATTTGGAAAAGGCGGCGGAACTGAAGTACGGCCGTTTGCCGGAAGTCAAAAAAGAACTGGAACAGGAGGAGCAACTGGCGCAAAATGCCCAGGAGAGTTCCCTCTTGCGGGATAAGGTCACCGATGAGGAAGTGGCCAGGATTATTGAACGGTGGACGGGAATTCCTGTGGCCAAACTGGTGGAAGGAGAGCGGGAGAAACTGCTCCATCTGGACACCATGCTCCACCGCCGGGTGGTAGGACAGGACGAGGCAGTGCAGGTGGTCTCTGAGGCCATCATCCGCAGCCGCGCTGGTATCCAGGACCCCAACCGGCCGATTGGTTCGTTCTTGTTCCTGGGCCCCACCGGGGTAGGCAAGACAGAGCTGGCCAAGACCCTGGCAGAGACTTTGTTCGATTCGGAAAAGAATCTGGTACGGATTGACATGTCCGAGTATATGGAGAAATTCTCTGTCTCCCGTCTGATTGGTGCGCCCCCAGGATATGTGGGATATGAAGAAGGCGGCCAGCTGACGGAAGCAGTGCGGAGAAAGCCCTACAGCGTCATCTTGTTTGACGAAGTGGAAAAGGCCCATCCCGATGTGTTTAACGTCCTTTTGCAGGTGCTCGATGACGGCCGGGTTACCGATTCCCAGGGCCGGACGGTGGATTTTAAAAATACCATCATTATCCTCACCTCCAATTTGGGCTCCAACTTCCTTCTGGAGGGAATCGATTCCGAGGGGAACATTCTGCCCCAGGCCAAGGAGCAGGTAGAGCAGCTTCTGAAAGCCAGCTTCCGGCCTGAGTTCTTGAACCGGCTGGATGAAATCGTATTCTACAAGCCTTTGACCAAAGAGAATATTACCAAGATCGTGGATTTGCAGATTGCGGGCCTGAACAGCCGTCTGGCAGACAAGCAGATTTCCTGTCAGGTGACCCAGGCGGCCAAGGACCTGATTGTGGACACGGCTTACGATCCCCAGTATGGAGCAAGACCTTTGCGCCGGTATATCCAGCATACGGTAGAGACGTTGATCGCCCGGCGGATTTTACAGGGAGACATTTTACCGGGCAGCGTTTTACAGGTTGTGGTGGAGAACGGCCAGCTGGCCATCCAGGCAGCCAAACCGGAAGCCGGAGGCTGAGTGGAAAGTGCCCGATCTGTGAAAGCGTCTGGTAGGGGGAAGTGCCCGGCGTGCATCTGACGTCTGAGGGGAAGGAAACGGCGCAGTTGTTTGCCGCGGGAAGACTGGACGGGTATCCATGCAGGAACCTTTTTCCGGAGCACCCTCCGGCACGTCAGACCCTACTGAGTATGGAGTACCGAAAGGACGCCATAAAAAGCCGGCAGCTTTTGCTGCCGGCTTTTGCCGTACGAAAATCAGGTTATCTGGCCTTCTGTGGCGTTTGGAAGAAGGCGCAGCAGCGTTTTGGGGCAGCCCCACTCCCGCTGGAATGGAGAGGTTTCGTTGGTGAGGTCACAGATTCCGGTTTTGGGGCAGCCCCACTCCCGCTGGAATGCAGAGGTTTCGTTGGTGAGGTTACAGATTTCCCCGTGGGTAGCTTCTTTTCAACTGGAGTAACAGAAAAAAACAGACCTGGGCAAGTCAATGCCTCTTTTTTCCACAAAAACGTGTC
>CALXCQ010000046.1 GCA_944386835.1 uncultured Oscillospiraceae bacterium
TTGTTGTCATCATGAAGGCTTGCGAGGCGGTAGGCTGTCCAGGCAATTGAATTGGACTTCCCCGAACCGGCACTGTGCTGTACCAGATAGTTTTTACCGGGTCCATTGGTCCTGACGTCCCGGATGAGCTGCCGCACGACATCCATCTGATGATACCGGGGGAAAATAACGGACTTTTTGGCAATTTCTTTCTGTGTACCGTCCTTTTGGAGCATCTTTTCCCTCTTCACCTGAAAATGGATAAATTTTTGGAGGATATCCAGCAGGCTGTCCTTCTGCAAAACATCCTTCCAGAGATAAGAGGTCACATAATCCCCATCCGCAGAGGGCGGGTTCCCTGCTCCGCCGTCACGGCCGGGACCGTTGCTGCCCTGGTTAAAAGGGAGAAAATAGGTCTTGGCTCCATCCAGTTTGGTCGTCATCACCGCTTCGTAGAGGTCTACAGCAAAAAAGACCAAGACGCGGTGATTGAGCCGGAACGCCGGTTCCCGGGGATCGCGGTCGAACATCCACTGCTGCTTGGCGTTATCCACACTCTGGCCGGTCAGTTGGTTCTTTAACTCCACTGCCACCACGGGAATCCCATTAACTGCCAGCATCATATCCACGCTGTTGTTGTTCTGGCCGGAGTAGTGCCACTGCCGGATACACTGGCAGATATTCTGGCGGTAGCGCTTGACGGCGGCTTCGTTTAAGGTGGATTCCGGCTTAAAATAGCAGACCCGGAACTCAAATCCCCGGTGTTTAAACCCGTGGCGCAGAACGTTAATCAGACCGTCATTCTCCACCGCGTTTTCAAAAGCCCTGTAGAATTTCTTCTCCGGGTCGGAGCTGCACTGCTTTTCAAACCGCTGCCACTGGACAGGCTGGGTGGACTGGATAAAGTTCAGCAGGGTGCCGAGGTCCAGGGCCATATCAGAGGCCATAGAAACCCGGTAGCCGGCGTCGGTCGCTTTCTGCCAGCCGCCGGCAGGGGAAATCAGGAAGGATTCGATGTCCTGTTCAAATTGCTTTTCGTTATCGGGCATACCTGCACCTCCTATTTAATTTGGTCCACTCCCTGCTCATTTTCAGACTACCTTCGACCCAGCAAGAATCAATAGTTGTAAAGTAATAAGCATGAATGCGATCCTTTTCGTCAAAATAGGTCAAGATCAACTGGTCAAATGTTTTGCTATTTTTAGGTAAGTCTGCTTCGTGTAGTATAAACTCTAAGTCAAAGCGGCGGGTACTGTTCGCAGGAATCACAAGAGAATAGGACTCATGATCTCCCAGTAAAATTGCGTTCTCTCCATCTCCTATGCGCTGTACCTGAATAAAGGAAGCCACTTCGGTTTTCTCTTTGTATGCGTAAAGATTGAAATTGCGTATCACTCGCGAAATGCCACATGTATTGACTACATCAAGCCATAATGGAACTTGGAAATATAATCCCGATTTCTGACGACTTTTATAAAATCCCCACGGCAAATGACTTGTACTTTTTGAATGTACTATTTTTACATAAAGAGATATCTTTCCACTTGCCTGTATCTTTTTCCCCAACCAAACAGCGAGGAGCGAGGCAGCTGCACCAATTATTGAACCTAAAATCGCAGCACCCGCAGAAATTAAAGCTATCTGATAATCAACGCTTAAATTCATTTACACACCCGTCTTTTCCCAGTTACAACTTCATAAATGAGAGACTTTTTGTAGGATTCCAAGTCGCCAATGAGAGATTGTTTTTCAGTAAGAATCACATCTATTTTGGAGCAAAAATCATCAAGAAATTTTGAAATCCTTGCTTGTTCATTTATAGGAGGAAGTAATGCCTTTAAATTTAAAATATTTCCTACTGATAATCCTGGTTGTGCAGCACTATTCGAGGCATATTGATTTAAATTCATTGCTATAAGCAAATAATACAAATAACAAACATTTGTTACTTTAGTTGCCGATGTTACAACAGCATGTTCAGTTGCCCAAAATTTACCTGTAACATCGTGAACATTACCACAAAGAGCGCCCTGCCTTCCAATAAGCAAAAAATGGCCATCTGCATTGTAAGCAGAATAATAGCCACGTTGTCCATTTCCACCATAAACAGGATACTGTCCCGAAGTACTAATTTGTTCAGACGTAAGATTCTTTCCTGCTTGCATAGTACATAAATTCTTAAGCGCTGAAATTGTCCAATTTACTGGCATCTTCCCAATCCACGGTACTCCGCTCTCCTTCATCTCCACATTCGGGTCCAATCCTTTTGTGACGGCCTCATAAATGATGGAGGCCTTCCACTGCTTATAGTCCTCGATGCTGGCCTTGGCCTGAGCGATGATCTCGTCGATCTTGGCGCATTGGGTGTCGAGGTAGGTGGCAATAGTGGTTTGTTCCTCCCAAGAAGGAAGGGTAATTTTAGCATTTTTCATATAGTAGGAAGATACCCTTTTTAACCCGCCAACGCCCGTCATAGTCGCAATTCCTCCATTAATGAAATACGGAGTTTGCATACAATAGAACAAATACCTGGAAACAATATTTGTAGGACGGATTGAAAATAACTCCGAACTCCCAAATGCATAACCATTTACTAAAGAATACATCATACAGATATTCCCATTTTCAAAACAAGGAGTAACCTTAGCAATAGCAATATCTCCATTACAAAAGCTACTGTATGTCCCATTATCTTTTGATTTTGGAGCAACTCTGGGAATACGTTTATCATTCCGAATACATTCCA
>CALXCQ010000047.1 GCA_944386835.1 uncultured Oscillospiraceae bacterium
ACAAAAACCAATGCTATGCGTCTTTTGGATCAGGCGCATATTTCTTATGAAGTATCCCAATACACATATGACGAAAATGATTTGAATGGAATGCACGCTGCACAAGGCATTGGCATGGAGCCTGAAAAAGTTTTTAAAACTTTGGTTGCCAAAGGTGACCGCATGGGATATCTGGTGTTTTGCATTCCTGTTTGTCGAGAGCTTGATCTAAAAAAGGCTGCCAAAATTGTAGGTGAGAAAAAAATAGAATTGATTCCAGTTAAGGAACTACTGCCAGTGACTGGTTACATCCGTGGAGGATGCAGTCCCATTGGTATGAAGAAAAAGTTCCCCACATATCTGGATCAGTCCGCCTTTCAATATGATGCCATTGCAATCTCAGCCGGCATAAGGGGACAGCAATTGATTCTCTGTCCTGAAAATCTATCATCTTTTATCGGAATGACCATTTCTGATTTAACTTAAAAGGAGACACAAACAATGCAATTCGAGTACAAAACAAAGGGAACCTGCTCTGCTAAAATTCTGTTTGAAGTTGACCAGAACCGCGTGAAAAATGTAACATTTATTGGCGGTTGTAACGGTAATTTGCAAGGAATTTCCAGATTAATTGAAGGCATGGACATTGACGAAGTCATTGAAAAAGTGAAAGGTATTTGTTGTGGCCCCCGGCCTACTTCCTGCCCGGACCAACTGGCCAACGCCTTACTGGCTGCCAAAAAGCAAATGAACAGCTAGAGGAACCAGAGAAGACCGGTCGTATTTATTTTTCGTCAGTACTTTCTGTCTGGAAATGAAAACAGGGGATTGATCATCACTACATTTTCCAGAAATATCAGGCCCAATAATAAAATGCCGAACTCAAAGAGTTCGGCATTTTTACATACTAGTCAAGGCTACAAAAAGCTTTCCCCAGGAGAATTACTCTTCTTCCTCGTTCTCTTCTACCTCATCAAACTCCAAATCTTCGCCGCACTGCGGACAGACTATGCCGCCTTCTTCCAGAGTGGCCTCATCAATTGTGATGACTTCACCACAGGTCGGACATTTGACTTCATAAAGAGTCTCATCCCCGAAATCATATGCGTCGTCGTCCTCTTCTTCATCATAGTCATCTTCGTCTTCGTAATCGTCTTCTTCGTCCTCGTAATCTTCATCATCCAGATAATCTTCAATGGTATCCAAGGACTCTTCGATCATATCCAATTCATCCGATACGGCCTGTGCATTTTCTTCCAGATCACTGATGGACAGTGCCATGTCGTTCAGCAAATCAACCATTGCTGCCAAAAGCTTGCCTTCATTTTTTTCCGTATCCAACTTCATGCCTTCCATAAGGCCTTTCAGATAAGCAGACTTTTCAGAAAGAGTCATAACTATTCTCCTTTCGAGTTTGGAAACTAACCTTTTGCACGTCCCAGATATTCGCCAGTACGGGTATCAATCGTAATCTTATCTCCTTCATTGATAAAGAGAGGAACCTTAATTTCTGCTCCGGTTTCCACTGTGGCCGGTTTTGTCACATTGGTAGCAGTGTCGCCTTTCACTCCAGGGTCTGCCTTCGTAACTTCCAACTCTACAAAATTAGGAGCTTCTACGCCAAATACGTTCCCCTTATAAGAAAGGACTGTGCACGTATCATTTTCTTTAACAAAGCGGAAGCTGTCATCTAAAACGTCCTTATCAATGGGAACCATCTCATAGGTTTCCCCATCCATAAAGTAATATAAGTTGCCATCCGCATAAGAGTACTCCATCTTTTTCCGTTCTACAAAAGCGGTGGGATACTTATCATTCGGGTTAAATGTAGTTTCTGTAACACCACCTGTAATTACATTTTTCATCTTTACCCGCACAAAAGCTGCGCCCTTTCCAGGCTTTACATGCTGAAATTCTACAATCTGCATGACTTTTCCATCCATCTCAAAAGTCACACCGTTTCTAAAATCACTGACAGAAATCATAGTTATGTCCTCCTATTTCCTTCCAAAACTGGGCAATTCTGTTACATAATCATACTATCGTCAACATTCTATCGTATATTCTATAAAATTTCAAGTACTTAGGCTGATTTCAGCTGGAAAGGATACACAATTCTTTCGGGCTTTTTGTAATATTCTCCACATTATTCTCTCGAAATATTACAACATCCTCAATCCGTACGCCATATTTTCCGGGCAAATAGATTCCCGGTTCAGCCGAACACACTGCACCAACTGGAATCGGTACTTTGTTAGAAGGACTGCAATTGGGATTTTCATGGATTTCCAATCCCAAACTATGCCCATAGCTGTGCCCAAAATATTCGCCATAGCCAGCTTCTTTTATGATATTTCTGGCAATAGCGTCGATTTGCTGGCCTGTCATACCGGCTCTGCTCTGTGCAATTGCCGCCTTCTGTGCCTTGAGCACCGTGTAATATACTCTTTCCATTTCCTCTGTAGCATATTCCAGTGCCACTGTACGTGTCATATCCGAACAGTAACCATCTACAATACAGCCAAAATCCATTGTTACAAAGTCTCCGGCCTGTAGTTTCCGATCACCAGGTACCCCGTGAGGTAAGCTGGTATTGGGACCTGATACAACAATTGGAGCAAAGGAAAGGCCATCTGCACCATTTTGATACAGACAAGATATCAGTTGCGCCATCAGCTCTTTTTCTGTCATTCCTGGGTGAATAACGGAAATCACCTGAGAAAACGCTGCATCTGTAATAGCCTGTGCTTTGCGCATAATAGCTATTTCCGCTTCCTCTTTTTGTTCCCGAAAACCTTCAATTACTTTTTGAAAAGGCATCCAGGTAACCGGCAATTGTTCCTGGAATCTGGTGTAAGTCCCCACAGTCCAGTCATTTTCTTCAAAAGCCAACGTTTTCAGACCCAGGGACGTCACTGCGCGAGAGATGTGATTGCAATACGTATCAGAAGCTGTAACCTGATGAACTTCAAACCCTTCCAAATTTGTTTGAGCAGCCTCCAGATACCGGCTATCTGTATAGTAGTAGCAAACCTTCTTTGTAATCAGAGCCATTCCCTCTGCAATATCAAATCCGGCAGCATAACGTCGGTTTTCTCGTTTCGTCAATAGGATCCCATCTACTGGTTCTGATAGAACCTTTAAAAACTTATTGAGATAATTCAAAAGTTTGCCTCCTTCTCCCTATGGCAATAAATGGCTGTTCAATCCAATAACGAATTCGTAACCAAATGTTTGTAAATTGTATAGGCTTAACCAAAATGGATAAAATTTCATTACGATTTGCCCCCAATACATCTGTAAAAATTTGATCGCCGACCAGTGCTGCCTTGGAAAAATCGATTTGGAATGTACGCTTTGCCTCCAGTATCCCTTTTGCAAAAGGTTTTTTTGCACGGGTGATACAGGGAATACCGTAAGTTTTACAAAAAATTTGAACCCGTGGCTTTCGGCTATTGGAGACTACGCAAACGGAAATCCCCGCTAATTGAATAGTTTGTAGCCAGCATAAAAATTCTTTAGAAGGCGTGTCTGTACTATAGGGAACAATTGTATTATCAAAATCCATCAATAAAAAGGTTATCCCATTCTTTAACAAACTATCCGGATCCAGATCTGTGATTTTGGAAAGAACACATCTGGGAATCAAACAACAAGACATACTTGTAACCATCCGCTCATAAATAATGATAACGTATTATATCATGGAAAGATGGGCTTGTCTAATGGAGATACCGTTTTGTTTTGCTGTCCCGCCTGACGCATCAACATTACGAGTCCCCGAGAGGGGAATTTCTGGCTACATGGGATACCATTTAATCCCACAACCTCCATATGTCAAGGTACCGGAATGGTCAGAGCATTGTCCGCCTGGCTGGATCATTTTACATGATGTTACCCCACCCCAAGAAGCGCATATTCACGATGCTGTCGCCTGTTTGGAAACGTTAGTAAAAAATCATTTGGGCGTCTATCTGGACTTTGAACTGCCTCCTTCCCCCACTGCACAAGAGTTTATCTGGCAGCTGGACTGTAGACTTCATAGGTTGGGAAAACAATGTATCGTACCAGAGACATATATACCGGCAACTGCCTACGCCCTGGCTTCCATACCAGCTCGCCTTACTGGTGGTTCTTTAAAGCAACGTTTGCTGGAAGCTTCTGCACACTATGATAATGGAATTTGCGTAGAACTTATCCGGGGCGCTATAGAACTGCCCCTTCCCTGTCTTCATAATCAGCAAACGCTCTACTCTACGGAAGAAGCGCTGGAAAAAATGCGTGCAGGACACTATCCCCTCCATTACAGCTCTGATTTTTGTTGTGAGTATTTTTTTATACTGGAAAAAGACCGGGCCAAAGTAGTTTTAATCGACACTCCCAATACACTTTGGGAAAAATATAACTTAGCCAGCCAATGCGGTGCAACCCTGTGTATCGGCCTGCTAACAGAACTTGGAGAAGATTTCCTTTTCCAGAATAAAAGAAGTCGTTGACAACACTACTATAATAAACAAAGACTCCCTACGAAAGTAGGGAGTCTCATTTACAGCTATAGAAGGGAGAGATTAATAGAACTTTCTCTTATTCTTACGGGCAGCTTCAGACTTCTGCTTACGCTTCAGACTGGGGCTCACATAATGCTCTCTCTTTTTCACTTCGGCAATAACGCCAGCCTTGGCGCAGCTTCTCTTAAATCGTTTCAGAGCACTTTCAAGAGATTCATTCTCTTTCACGTGAATTTCCGACATTGTTTTCCCTCCCTCCGATGTATCCGGCTCAATCCAGGATACTTTAAGGGCCAATCCTTGGCTTTGGTTATTATAATCATAATATGTGTGATTGTCAAGGGAGAATACCGGAACATAAAAAATTTAGCTGTAGGATTACAATACATATTGGACAGTCGAATAAAAAGGGATGAAGGATAGGGCCTCATCGGTTAAAGTTGGAGCTGTGGACAACAACTTGACGAGAGGGGGCCATATCCTTCATGAGCAAGAGT
>CALXCQ010000048.1 GCA_944386835.1 uncultured Oscillospiraceae bacterium
ATGCAGGAACCGTTTATCCGGAGCACCCTCCGGCACGTCAGACCCTACTGAGTATGGAGCACCGAAAGGACGCCATAAAAAGCCGGCAGCTTTTGCTGCCGGCTTTTTTTCAGGATTGCTGCCCCGGACGGCTGCCTGGGGATCGGTTCCAAATCTGGGCAGAAATTCAGGGAGTCTGGGTCAGGATAATCCGCTTTTCCTCCCAATGGCTGAACCGGTAATAGAGAATCATGGACACGCTGGCTACCACCCAGCCGAAGGGATAGCCCAGGCCGATGAGAAGGGCCGTGTTGCAGATGCGGGAGATGATTGCCAGATAGATCTGCCGGAAGACCACAAAGGAAGACAGAAGGATAATCATAGGCGCCTTGGTGTTGCCTGCGCCCCGGAGGGAACCGGCCAGAACCTGGTTAAAGCAACACATAGGCAGGAAGGGGGCAATGGCCCGCAGGAACATGGTACCGTATTCCACCACCGCCGGGTCACGGTTAAACAGATGGATTAAGGAGGGGGCGAAGAGGAACAAAGGAATAGCGATGATCAGCGTACAGATCAGGCTCATCATTAAAGAGACGCGGGTGCCCTGTTTGGCGCGTTTGAGATTGCCGATTCCCAGATTCTGACTGACAAAGGTAGTGGCGGCCAGTGCAATGCTCTGGATGGGGGTAATGACAAACTGATCGATTTTGTTGAAGCAGCCCCAACCGGCCATTGCGGCGGTCTGGAAATGGTTGATATAGGACTGGACAAACACGTTGGAGAAAGCGGTCAGGGCTTGTTGGACAGCGGCAGGCAGACCAATTTGTACGATCCGACGGAACATGGGGAAATTACACTTCAGGTCTTTTAAGACGAACCGGTAAGCGCCGTCTGCCCGCATCAGGACCCACATTACCAGAATCGCGGCGATGACCTGGGAGAGCACCGTTGCATAGGCAACGCCGGAAATACCCATATGAAATACCAGAACAAACAGCAAATCCAGGACCACATTGAGCAGCGATGAGACAATGAGGAAATACAAAGGCCGCTGAGAGTCTCCGACTGCCCGGAGAATTCCGGAACCCATGTTGTATACCAGTAAGGCGATGGAACCGGAGAAGTAAATCCGCAGATAGACGGTAGCTTCGGGGAACACGTCTTCCGGTGTGGACATAAACGAGAGCATGGCTTCTACCATGGTGGTGCCTACAATAGTAAATAAAACACCCATGGCCAGGGTCATGACCATGGTCGTGTGGACGGCGATATGGACGTTATTGTCCTCCCTGGCCCCATAGTGTTGAGAAATTACCACGCCGGCGCCGGCGGAAAGCCCCATGAAAAAGCCAATCAGGGTATTGATAATGTAGGTAGTAGAACCTACGGCAGCCAACGCCTGGGTGCTGACGAACTGCCCCACTACGATGCTGTCTACGGTGTTGTACAGTTGCTGAAATATGTTTCCCAGCAAAAGTGGGACAGAAAATTTAATCAGATGGGCCACAATGGACCCTTCAGTCATGTTGGTGTCTTTCCTGGCATGTAAAATGGTCATGTTTCTCCCCCGTTTCCCAGACAGCATTCCCCGCCTGTTTTCTGCGCTATACTATTATCATACAACGCACCGCTGAAAAAGTATATAGGTAAAATCCATGTAAAATTGTGGGACAGGGGAAAAGTTCCGGCAAAGGGAAAATTGTGCACAAAAGCGCCATATGGGGCCCAGGAGCGGGAAGGACAGCCCTTTCGGACTCTCCGGAGCGTTGGCGGCGGCAAATAAAAAGCCGAAATCCCATTGGGATTTCGGCTTTTTGCACAAATTCCTAACACGTGCCGGTGGTGGCAGCCTGAGAAGGCGCCTCCATGGCGGCAGTGCGGATTTCTCCGACCATGTATAACGAACCATAGGCCAGGACAACGCCCTGGGGCCCGGCACTCTGGATTGCCTGTTGAACGCCCTCGGCCACAGATTGGCAGCAGGTGACTGGCTTTCCGAAGGAAAGCAGATATTGCCGCAGGTCCTGGGCGGACAGGGCACGGGGATTGGGGGGCGTGACGGTAAAGACTTCCTTGGCGTGGGGGACAATCCCTGCATACATGCTGTGGTAGTCCTTGTCTGCCAGGACACCGGTGAGCAGAGTCAGGGGCCGGCCGTCCAGGTAGTCGGCAATATTTTTTTCCAGGGCTGCAATGCACTGGGGATTGTGGCCGCCGTCCACGATAAAGAGAGGGTCCCGGCGCAAAAGCTCAAACCGTCCTGGCCAGAACACGCTTGCCAGACCGGAGATGACGGCCTCGTCGGGAATCTGCCAGCCCTCTTTTTTCAGCACATCCACCGTGGCCAGAACCACCGCTGCGTTGCACAGCTGGTGCTGGCCCAAAAGAGGCAGGTACAGGTTGTCCCAGCGGCCCAAAGAGAACCGCTGTCCGTCCAGCCCGTGGGAAATGGGCCGCAGACCGGCAAAGTCGGCTTTGGTCAGGTGGGCGCCTACCTGTTGACACTTCCGGGCAAAGACCTCTTCCACAGACGCTTTCCCCCGGTAAATCACCACTTGACCGCCGGGCTTGATGATACCGGCCTTGGCACTGGCGATTTTTTCCACTGTGTCGCCCAGAACTTCCATATGGTCCAGCCCGATATTGGTAATGACTGCCGCTTCCGGAACGGGGATGACATTGGTGGAGTCCAGTTCTCCGCCCATGCCCACTTCCAGCACCACGATGTCGCAGTGTCTCCGTTTAAAATACTCGAATCCGATACAGGAAACCAGCTCAAACTCCGTAGGGTGGTCTTCCATGGCTTCGGCATGGGGCTTTAGAAACTCCGTGATTTGAGCCAGCTCCTGGTCAGTGATCTCCTGGGAGTTCACCTGCATTCGCTCGTGGAACCGGAGGATATAAGGCGAAGTGAAAAGACCTGTGGTATAACCGGCCTTTTGTAAAATGGAGGCCAGCATGGCAGCGGTGGACCCTTTGCCATTGGTGCCGGCAATGTGGATATATTTGAGGGATTGCTCCGGATTGCCGATACGCCTGAGCAGCTCCTGCGTCCGGCCAAGACCGGGGATACTGCCTTTCCAGCATACGCTGTGGATATATTCCAGAGCCTGAGTCACGTCCATATTTGACAATCTCCTTTTGTATAACGAAATCCTGGCCGGGCCGTCCTTATTGGATGGCCACGGAATTGGTCAGTTTTGCTTTTCGCAGGGCTGCCAGGATGGGCAAGGCCAAAGTGGCAGTGAGCACGGCGCAAATAACACCGGAGAGGATTCGGACGCCAAAGACGCCAAAAATCAGGGCATAGGTATAGTAGCCATAAAGTTTGGAGTCCAGATAGTATACAAGCGTATTCCCGCAGGAAGTAACAACCGCGGCAACGATGCACACCAGATAGTAGACAAAGGGCCGCTTGTGATCCAGCACATAGGTAAGGCTCATGGCCTTTTTCAGGGCAATGACCCCAAGACCAATCCAGACGCCCCGCAGTGCCGGTGGCAAAATCCATAAAATGGTGGTAGCGGTAAAACCGTGGTTCATCATCTGCTCCAGAAAAGCGCCCAGGAAACCGACGCAAAAGGCGTCTATGGGGCCAAAGAGCATGGCGCTGAGCACCACAGGCAGAGAATCAAAGGTGATTTTAATGCCGGCGATTTCCACGGCGAACATGGTCAGGGCGAAGAACATAGCCGTCAGGACCCCGTTGGTTGCCAATCGCTTCGCGTGAAATTTATTACTTCTGTTGGAATGATAATTTAAATTTGACATAAAAAATGCCTCCTATTTTCATGGGAGGAGGTTTTTACAGATATTTCCTTTTCCTGTCGCTGCCTTTTCCCAAGCTGCGCCTGCCGGCCATGCCAGAGACAAGGTAGGACGGTTTGCCTTTGCGGATGCGAAAATGGCACCGCGGAGCCAGTGACTCCTTCGCCCGGCGGCAACCTCCCATCCGCCGATACTTGACGCGCCATTTCTACTCATGCAACGTTTGGGTACGCATGGATACTGATAAAGTGACAGGCCCACATCTGTCCTGTCCGTCCGGTCCTCCTTTCACGCTCTATTGTAGTCTAAACTTCGGAAATAGCAATATGTTTTTAAAAAAAAGAGAAAAAATATAGGACATATTTTAAAACCGGGCTTCCGGAGCATGTGCTCCCAGGGCTTCTGGCCCAGGGGTCAGGCATGGAGAATCCGCGCTCCCGGGGCATGGGCCCGTGGGAAGAAAAGGAAAGCGAGACGGGAAAACTTCCCGCCGTCAGCCGGCGAAACGGGCAGAAAAAGAAACCCGCCACCGTTTGAATCGTCAGAAGAAAAAGAAAGAATGCACCGGCCCTGAAAAGGAAGCCCCAAAAGAAAAAACTTCCCAAGGGGGCACCGGAAAAGGGGAAACTTCCAAAGGGAGCGCAGAAAAAGGGCACCGGAAAAGGGGAAACTTCCAAAGGGAGTGCAGAAAAAGGGCACCGGAAAAGAGGAAACTTCCAAAGGGAGCACAGAAAAAGGGACTCCCAAAAGAGAAAACCTCCAAAGAAGGCACAGAAAAAGGGCGGCTTATCAATCAGCTGCCCTTTTTACGTTATTTTACAAATTTATCCACAGCGTCACACAGATCGCTAATGGCTTGCTGGTCGTCCTGTTCCACCGCTTCGACAATACAGTGGCGCAGGTGATCTTGTAAAATGACTTTTCCCACGTTGTTGATAGCCGCCCGGACAGCAGCGATTTGGATGAGAACCTCACTGCAATCCCGCCCGTCTTCCACCATCTTTTTCACGTGTTCCAGATGGCCAATGGCGCGGGACAAGCGGTTTAAAACCGCTTTGGTGTTTTCATGGGTGTGGGTGTGACTGTGACCATGGCTGTGAGGAAGGGCTTGGGTGCCCTGGTGATCCTGGCTGTGACCGTCGGGGTGGTCGTGACTGTGACTGTTTTCCGGTCCGTGCAGATGGTCGTAACTGTGACCCTCCGGGTGGCTGTGACCGTCCACCAGGCCGTGCGGATGGTCATGACTGTGGCCCTCCGGATGGCTGTGACCGTCCTCCAGACTGTGCGGATGGTCATGGCTGTGACTGTTTCTCTGATCGGACACGAGTTCCTGCCCAGGGTCAGGGGCCGGAAAAGAGTCCCGGGAAAAAGTATTGGAATCTTGTCCGCCTTCCGGCAAGAAGGCAGCAGGTATCTGGTTTTGTGACATGGGCGACCGCCTTTCTGGGGTAGAAATCCGTACAAAAGTAACTATAGCACAGACCAGGGAAAAGTGCAAACCCTGAAATTGGGAAAATATGATTTTTTTTGCAAGAAAGTCAAAAAAATATCCCTATATGGGGGTTGTAACCGGAATTTTTTCTTGTTATTATGAAAATGGCAGACGGTATCGTCTATCTAAACCGGGGAATCCTGTCCCAAAGCTCCCCTCCCGGTGTGGTTGCGGGTTTGCCGGCAAATGAAAAATTGACAAATGGGGAGAAAAAATTTATACTGAAAGATGTAAGGAATGGGGCGACCCAGTCAGGAGGAATTGTAATGAGACACGAAGGTCATGAACATACCCACGATCATCCCCACTGTCACGGGGATTGCAGCGGGTGCAGCCAGGACCCCAAGGCGGAAGTACTGGCGCTCATGCGGTATATGGTCAATCACAATGCCCAGCACGCCCATGAACTGGCGGAGCTGGCCAAGAAATTGAACACGATGGGTGACAGTGTTGCCTATGAGCAAGTGATGCAGGCAGTCAGCGATTTTGAAAAGGGAAATCTGCGCCTTTCCACAGTGCTTTCTGCTCTGGACACCCAATAATCAATCGAAAGTCCGGTTCCCGCGCGGCGGTTTGGAAAGTGGTGGCGTTTTGCCAACTTCCGGGATCAATGCTCCCAGGAAAGAGGGGAGATACCAATGAAAACAACCACGAAACGGACGGTAACATTTTTTCTGTATCTACTGACGTGTGTGTTTGGAATCCTCTGCGTTTTATGGGAACTGTCCCTGTTTTTCCGCGTCTGCGTGGCGATCCTGGCGGTCATTTCCGTCTGGCAGACCATCCGGCTCGCCTACTGCCCCAATTGCGGCAGTTTGGGCAAACCCATCCGGCCCTTTCAAAAGCAGGAGCCGCGATGTAAGAAATGCGGGAAGTGACGAGAATCCTTGTGTTCGGAGGATTGTAATTTTTCCAATTGTATTTTATCATAAGGAGGGAAGCTCTATGTGTCTTTCTACCGTGTATAAAACTTCTGCGTCCCCGGAAAATCTGGTGCTGACCAATGTACAGAGAATTGAGTGCAAGGATGGTACCATTTTGCTGACGGACATTATGGAGCGGCAAGTGGCTGTGGAGGGAGAAATCCTCATGGCCGATCTCATCGGCGGGAAAGTGGTCATTGCGGAAAAGCTGGCCAGCTGATAAGAAAACCAGGAAGGGAAACCGGCCTACAGGCTGGCTTCCCTTTTTTAAAAGGAGGGAAGACCCTTGGCAGAATACGAAATGGTCCGGGAAATTGAGAATCAGTGCGAGCGCAACCAGATGCGGGACGTGTTTTTTGAAGAAGTGGAAACGGACGACCCTATGGCCTATGTGCGCCAGCTGGTAAAAGGCAAAGATGTGGAGCTGACCCAGGATTTGCAGGCAAACGGGAACGTGACCATCTATGTGCAAAGCGGTGGCGTGACCCAAAAATTCCTGTTTACCAAGTTGTAAGGGGCTGAAGGCGCCGGAAAGGGGCGCCTTTTTCCCGGTAAGGCCGGAAGAAGACCTGCGGGAAGCAGCCGGGAGAAGATTTTGTCAGGCGGCCTGGGAAACGGCCCGGAAGGGGCAGCCTGAAGGAGTACTTGGGAAACGGCCCGAAAGGGGCAGCCCGGTGGAGGCAGCCTGCGGGAGGCAGCTTGGAGAAAGAAGTCTCCAAAGGCGGCTCCGGGCATCTTCCGGCAGGGACGGCCGGCACAGGAGAAACCGGACCGGAAACCAAAGCATGGTTCCCATAACAATTTTGAATACCTGTTTCAAAAAAACTATGAATTGTCGGTTATTTCGCCTCTTGTAATTATTGACCAACTATGTTACGATAAACTAGTATCGAAATAGGTGGAGTGTACCAATTTTCGAACCGTTTTTGGAAAAACGGGTTTCTTTTTGTAGGAAATTATTTTTTAGGAGGAGTCAAGTTTATGACAGTTCCCGAAATTATGGAAAAGCGCGCGGCATTTTCTTTTGAAGTGTTCCCGCCCAAGACGGACGCCGGCATGGAAAAACTGTGCGGTAAGGATGGCGTTCTGGAGCATCTGTATCAGCTGAATCCGGACTATATCTCCTGTACCTACGGCGCTGGTGGCGGCAATGTAGGCAAGAACCTGGAAGTGCTGGACTCGGTAAAGGCCTCCGGCAAGTGCATCCCGGTGACCCATTTTACCTGCATCGGCAACACCAAAGAGGGGATTAAAGAGCAGCTGCAGACCTACCTGGACCATGGTGTCAACCACATGCTGGCACTGCGGGGCGACCTGCCTTATGGATGGACAGGCACCAACGGCGATCTCCACTATGCCACAGAGCTTGTGAAATTTGTCCGTCAGGAGTTTGGCAATCAGTTTACCATTGCCGTAGCCGGCTCTCCGGAAGGCCACATTGCCTGCCGTAGCCTGGAAGCGGATATTTCCTTCCTGAAGCAGAAGCAAGACGAAGGCGCTGACTACATCATGACCCAGTTGTGCTGGGATATGGATCAGTTCCGGTACTGGATGGACGCCATTCGGGGCGCAGGCATCTGGCTGCCGGTAGATGTAGGCATTATGCCCGTTCTGGACGCAGCAGCCACCATTAACATGGCTCTGTCCCGCAACGGCTGCGTGATGCCCAGAGAGCTGTGCGAGATTATCTCCAAGCACTGGATCTTCCCCAACCCCTTCGCACCCAACGAGTCCGAAGAGTCCATTGCCGCCAAGAAGGAATCCTTCAAGGAAGCCGGCATGGAATACACCATCCGTCTGATCGACGAGTACCGGGTTTGCGGCATTGACGGCATTCACCTGTACGCACTGAACAAATACGAAGACGTTACCCGGCTGGTGAAAGAATCCGGCATTATGGATTTGATTTAACAGGCGGGATTTTGGGCATAGTCCCTTTGGGGCTATGCCCGCCCTGAAACTTTATCCAAAAGGAGATTTGCGTTCATGTCTACTCATACCATTGCGGTCGCGGGAAAAGGCGGCGTCGGAAAAACCACTACTTGCGGCATGATTGTGGAATATCTCACCAAGGCCGGCAAGGGTCCACTTTTGGTGGTGGATGCCGATCCCAACTCCAATTTAAATGAAGTGCTGGGTGTGGATGTGGAAATGACGCTGGGATCCATTCGGGAAGAAATGGCCCGCAGTGAACTGGCGCCGGTAAATCCGATCCCTGCCGGCATGACCAAGGCGGACTATGCCCAGATGCGGTTTAACGACGCCCTGATCGAAGAAGACGACTTTGACATGCTGGTTATGGGCCGTTCCGAGGGCAAAGGGTGTTACTGCTTTGTCAACGGGATTCTCACTTCTCAGATTAACAGATACATCCACAATTACAACTATATGATTGTGGACAACGAAGCCGGGCTGGAGCACATCAGCCGGGGCGTGCTGCCCCATGTGGACACACTTTTGCTGGTAAGCGACAGCTCCCGCCGGGGGATCCAGGCTGTGGCCAGAATTGCCGAAATGGTCAAAGAGCTGGGACTCAATCCCGGTCGGATGGGTCTGATTGTCAATCGGGCTCCCGACGGTCAGCTCAACGCCGGCGTCAAAGAGGAAATTGAAAAAGCCGGGCTGACTTTGTATGGTGTCTTGCCCCAGGATGAGACAGTCTATGAATACGACTGTGAGGGCAAGCCCAGCGCCAAGGTTCCGGAAGACGCACCGGTGAAAGTTGCGCTGAATGAAATCATGAAAAAATTAAATTTTTAAAAGAGTGAAATTAGGAATTAGGGGGATTTGTAACCATGGCATTTGTTCCCAAGAAGCAGGCGTTCAACGCTTCGATCAATGCAGTTACACTGGGCACTGGTGACAAGAGCATTGTCATTGGTGGCGAGAATGTACTGCCGTTTTACACCTTTGACGCGCCCATTGAAAACGCGCCCAAAATCGGTGTAGAGATTTCCGACTTAGGCATGGAAGAGTATCAGGTTCCCGGCCTGCAGGAATTTTATGCCGGCTGCACCACACCGGCAGAAATGGCCAAGAAGGCTGAGACCATGGAAGGCGCTTCTTTCCTGTGCCTCCACTTTGAAGGCGCAGATCCCAACGGCCACAACAAGTCCGTGGAAGAGTGCGTGCAGGTGGCAAAGGATGTAGCGGCTGCAACCACCATGCCTTTGGTCATTGTTGGCTGCAAAAATGCAGAAAAAGACGCAGAGCTGTTCGGCAAGGTGGCCGAGGCTTTGCAGGGCAAGAACATTCTGGTTCTGTCCGCAAGAGAAGAGAACTACAAGGCTGTCGGCGCTTCCGCCGGTATGGCATACAACCAGAAGGTAGGCGCTGAATCTGCGGTTGACATCAACCTGGCCAAGCAGCTGAACGTACTGATTTCCCAGCTGGGCGTTCCGGCCAGCAGCGTGGTAATGAACGTAGGTTCTGCCGCAGTGGGCTACGGCTATGAATATGTGGCCTCCACTTTGGATCGGGTAAAGGCTGCGGCGCTGGCACAGAGCGACGATCAGCTGCAAATGCCCATCGTAACCCCTGTTTCCACCGAGACATGGGGCGTCAAGGAAGCGGTTATGTCCGAGGCAGAAATGCCGGAATGGGGCAACCAGGAAGAGCGTGGGGTAGAAATGGAAATTTCCACCGCCTGCGCCTGTCTTGCCTCCGGTTCGGACGCTGTCATTATGCGGCATCCGGCTGCCATTGCAACGGTTGCAAAATTTATTGACGCCCTTATGTAAGGCAGGAAGGAGGAGACAACCATGGCAGTAAAAGGTCTTGACATTTTTAAACTTTCCCCGAAAACCAACTGTAAAGATTGCGGCAGCCCCACTTGTATGGCATTCTGTATGAAAGTTGCCCAGGGCGCCGTTCCCATTACCAAGTGCCCCCACATGTCCCAGGAGGCCATTGCCCTTCTGAGCGAGGCCACTGCGCCTCCCATGAAGTCCATTGAAGTGGGCACTGGCGACAACGCTCACAAGCTGGGCGGTGAGACGGTTCTGTTCCGCCATGAGAAGACTCTGGTATCCCGGAACCTGTTTGCCGTTACTCTGTGCTGCAAGATGTCCGATGAAGAAGTAGACGCCAAGCTGGCGGCTATGGCCAAAGTGGACTACGAGCGGATCGGCGAGCGGGAATTCGTGGAATTCCTGTTTGTACACGGTGACGCAGACGCAGCACCGGAAAAGCTGACGGCTCTGGCCCAGAAGGCAGTTGCCGCCAACCGGGCAGTCATTATCGACTGTGAGAATGTGGAAGCTGCCAAGGCGGCAGTGGAAGCCATCAAGGATACCAAGCCCATTCTGAACGGCGCAACTGCGGCCAACTATGCTCAGATGAGTGAAGTGGCACAGGCAGCCGGCGTAGTGCTGGGCGTCAAGGGTGCCAATGTAGAGGAGATCTACAGCACGGTAGAAGCTCTGGAAAAGGCTGGCAACAAGAATCTGGTCATCGACGTCACCGGCGCCAATGCCAAAGAGACTCTGGCCAACGCCGTTCTGGTGCGCCGGTCTGCTCTGAAAGACGGCGTGCGGACTCTGGGCTATCCCTCCATTGTGAACATTTCCGTTCTGGCCAAAGGTGATCTGCACATGCAGACGGCCCTGGCTTCCCTGTTTACTCTGAAGTACGGCTCCATTCTGGTCATGGAGAACATGACCTATGCAGAGGCGCTGCCTCTGTACGGCCTGCGGCAGAACATTTACACCGATCCTCAGAAGCCCATGAAGGTGGCTCCTGGCATCTATCCCATGAACGGTGCAACTGCCGACGATCCGTGCATGCTGACCGTAGACTTTGCGCTGACCTACTTCCTGGTCTCCGGCGAAATCGAGCGGTCCAAGGTTCCTGTCAACCTTCTGATCACCGACGCTTCCGGCATGTCCGTTCTGACCGCCTGGGCGGCAGGCAAATTCTCCTCTTCTTCCGTGAAGAAGTTCTTTGACGAATTTGATATTGCCGGCAAGATCAACTCCCGTACCCTGGTCATCCCCGGCAAAGTTGCCGTTATGAAGGGTGAAATCGGCGACAAGCTGCCCGATTGGAACGTAGTGGTCGGCACCCGGGAAGCGGTAGAAATCGTAAAATACCTGAAAGACGGCGAGCACATCAAGGCTGCCGAAGCTGCGGCCAAGTCGGCTCCCAAGAAGGAAGAGAAGAAAGAAGTTGTGGCAGACGACGCACCTCTGGATCTGTCCAAGATCGTGATTCCCGAAATCAAGGTTGTGGACATGGGCGTCACCTACAAGCAGCGGAATGTGGAATCCAAGAAGTTCGTCACCATCGGCGAACGGATTCACTGCATCAGCCCGGTGATCCGGGAAGCCATGGCCACCTTCAATCCCGAACCCATTCTGAAGCGTGCAGCCGAGCAGATTGCCGCCGGCGCCACCTATCTGGACGTAAAAATCGGCCCTGCCGAATCCAACGGACCGGAACTGATGACCTGGGCAGTCAAGCTGTTGCAGGAGAACTTCAACAATGTGCCTCTGGCATTGGATACTGCCAACAAGAAGGCCATTGAGGCTGGTATTGCCGTCTACAACCGGACCAACGGTAAGCCCATTGTCAACTCTGCCGATGCCGGCTCCCGTATCTCCTATATTGACCTGGCGGCTGCCAACGATGCCATCGTTGTGGCTCTGTGCTCTGCCGACGGCATTGCCAAGGACAACGACGAGCGGATGCTCCACTGCCACCACATGCTCGAGCGTGGCCTGAGCCTGGGTATGGAGTCGGACGATCTGTGGTTTGACCCGCTGTTCCTGGTAGTCAAGGGCATGCAGGACAAGCAGATGGACGTGCTCAACGCCATCAAGCTCTTTGCTGACGAAGGACTCAAGTCCACCGGTGGTCTGTCCAACAACTCCAACGGTGCACCGAAGAACGTACGGCCCATTATGGACTCGGCTCTGGTTGCCATGGCCATGATGCAGGGCCTGACCTCCGCCATTGTCAACCCCAACGACCGCAGACTGATGGAGACCATCAAGTCCTGCGACATCTTTAAGAACAACGAACTGTATTCCGATTCTTATCTGGATGTTTAACACTTACGGAACAACTGTGCCCTTTTTGGACACAGTTGTTCTGCATTTTCGGGGTATACTATTGAAAACTTAAGAAGGAGGATACACCATGAGCGTTTTAACGGATTTAATTTACGGCGGCGCCAACGCGGTTGCCGGTTTAACGGAAAAGGCGGTACAGGATGCCATTGCCCGACACGGCGGAGAAAAGCCGGTGGCCTTTCCGGACACGGCCTACTATTTTCCCACCATCTATGCGGCCACCGGTGTGAAGGTCAAGACACTGGGGGATTTGCCGGCCTGTGTAGACGTACTCAAAAGCCTGATTACCAACCAGGAGGATCTGACCCAGGCCCTCAATGCAGGCCTGGC
>CALXCQ010000049.1 GCA_944386835.1 uncultured Oscillospiraceae bacterium
AAATTCCAATCAACACATAGATAATCGGCTTAAACAAGGTACTCCGTTTATTCATCAGTGATCCTCCCCTACAGACCCCGGCAGATCGCTACCGCTTCATGCCGGGCTCTTGTCCCTGTCAACACAAAACTTCCCGCTCTCATCTTTCTTCAGCAAATACAACCTGCGGGTTCAAAATAAAACAGGCACAGGGCAGAAAATCTGCCTTGCGCCTATTATATCACACTTGTGTACAATTCGATAGTGGATTTTTGGGGAAATTTACACTTCCTGAATGATGGGCAAAATCATTGGGCTGCGTTTGGTACGGCCATAGAGATAAGAGCTAAGCTGGTCCTTGATGACGGTTTTGATATTGCCCCAATCCCGCACCTTTCCGTTCTCACAGCTGCGCAGGGCTTCCCGACAGACTCGCTTGGCTTCATTCATCATCTCTTCCGCCTCCCGCACATAGACAAAGCCACGAGAAACAATGTCCGGACCGGCCAATACAGTACCAGTGGCGGAATCCATGGTGATTACAACGATAATTAAACCGTCCTGAGCTAGGTGTTTCCGATCCCGCAGTACAATACTGCCAACATCTCCTACACCCAGACCGTCTACCATAACGCTGCCGGAAGGCACTACCCCATTGAATTTCATATCCACGCCATCGGTCTCGATAACCTTGCCCACGTCACCAATAAAGATATTGGAAGCGGGAATTCCCATAGAGAGGGCTGTCTCGGCGTGCTTTTTCAGATGGTGAAACTCACCGTGCACTGGGATGAAAAACTTGGGTTTGGTAAGTGCGATCATTAATTTCTGCTCATCCTGGCAGGCATGGCCAGAGACGTGAATCTCATACATCTTCTCATAGATCACTTCGGCTCCCAGCTTCATCAGCTCATCAATCACCCGGGTCACTGTCTTTTCGTTGCCCGGGATGGGAGAAGCGGAGATAATGATAAAATCGTTGGGAGTAATCGTAACCTTTCTGTGGTCACTCATGGCCATTCTGGTCAAAGCGCTCATAGGCTCTCCCTGGCTGCCGGTGGTGATGAGCACAATGTTCTCATCGGCATAGCGGCCCAGCAAATCCACATCAATCAGCAGACCATCCGGCACATTCAAATATCCCAGCTCGATGGCTTTGGTCATCACATTGACCATGCTGCGGCCGGAGACCACTAACTTGCGGCCATATTTTACGCAGGCGTCCACCACCGGCTGTACCCGATGGACATTGGAAGAAAAGGTGGCTATGATTACACGTTTTTTGCCAGCCCGCTTGAACAGGCTGTCAAAGGACTGGCCCACCTTGCGTTCACTGGGAGTCGCGCCTGGACGCTCACTGTTGGTGGAGTCCGACATCAGCGCCAACACACCCTTGCTGCCCAGCTCTCCAAAGCGAGCCAGGTCAATCATGGGGGAACCAATGGGAGTAAAGTCCACCTTAAAGTCACCGGTGTGGATAATAGTGCCGGCGGGAGTGAAAATCGCCAGGCCACAAGAACCAGGAATCGAGTGGTTCACCGCAATAAACTCCACCGACATACAACCCATTTTTACCGTATCCCCAGGGGCTACCTCGTGCATCTTGACCCGTCCGGAAAGGCCATGCTCCTTTAATTTCCCGTCAATCAGTCCCAGAGTCAGTCTGGTGGAATAAATGGGCAGATTGATTGTTTTGAGCAAATACGCCAGAGAACCAATATGATCCTCATGGCCATGGGTAATCACAATTCCCCGCAATTTATCACGGTTGCGTTCCAAAAATGTGAAGTCAGGAATGACCACATCCACACCGAACATCTCATCATCAGGAAAGGCCATACCGCAGTCCACAATAATCATATCATTCTGACATTCAAACACTGTCAGGTTTTTACCAATTTCATTGAGTCCCCCCAATGGAATAATGCGCACTGGGGGCTTTCTCACTTCGGCCGGCTGCTTCTTGGTACTCCGCCGGCGGCGGTTTCCTGTACTGGTTTTAGCAGTTGTCGAAGACGCCGCCTGATTTTTTTCACCTGTGTCTGCAGCGGCAGTGGTTCCACTATTGGATGTCTCTGGTTTCCGTCCCCTGCGCTTGGCGCCATCAACCTTGCTAGATTTAGCGGCAGACGCTGTCTCCGGTGCTTTAACAGGTGCCGTTCCCTGTTGGGAAGCAGCTTGTTTGCTCTTGCCGCCGGTGGTTCGTCTGCGGCGATTGCCAGTTCCTGTGCCCTCCGATGCATGTTTGGTTGTTTTTTCCGCCTGTGTTGTGGAGGCGGATGCAGTTGTTTTCTTTTCTGGCACTATTGTTTACCTCCAAAATTCTTGTATCTTATCTATTTACGCATTACCTGATCAAGCCACCCTTTTTCCGTACAAAGGCGGCTGTCCTTGTGCTATTGATTTGTTCCTCTACCATGGACGCTTCGGTTCCTATTCTCTTGGGAAACACTTGTACCACCATATATCTGGTGAATTCTATCGCCGCTAAAAAACGGCAAACCTTTGGTCCACGCCTTATGGCAACACGACAAAAACCGATTCCTGCCATACCCACAGCAGATATGACAGTGAAACAGCTGTTGCAGCTTCCTGTTTGTATGGCTGTCGTGCAGAAGGCCCCACGCCACTCACTCTGCGTACCGATTTAGCGGCAGCCACCATTTTCTCCAGGAAATGATTAGTATAACGAACACATCATTAAGGATATTGTATACTTTGTTCAATATCCTGTCAAGTTCTTTCGACGATTGTTACAACCACCACACCATTTAACTGTTTTCCTCCGCTTTTATTTTCAATCCATTCATATGGTTTTTATAAGGATAGTATGGCTGGAAATAGCGGGATTCAGTCGCACCCAAACAGAATTTTTCCTTTTAAGACAAAACAGGAGCCTTGTGTTGCATTGGAAAAACAAGTATAATAATTTCTGAATTTTAAACCAAAACAGTAGAGATTCAAAAGTAGGAATGAAGAATATGAAACAGGTAGAAATATTTACAGATGGAGCTTGCTCCGGCAACCCGGGACCAGGGGGTTGGGGCACCATTCTGCGTTATAACGGGCATACCCGGGAACTTTCTGGTGGTGAGGCCTCCACCACCAACAACCGAATGGAATTGACCGCGGTCATTGAGGGGCTCTCTGCCCTGAAGGAGCCGTGCCAGGTCACCTTATACAGCGATTCGAAATATTTTATCGATGCCGTTGAGAAAGGCTGGGTTTACAGCTGGAAGAAAAATCATTGGAAACGCTCCAACAAGGAACCAGCTCTGAATGTGGACCTCTGGGAAAAAATCCTGGCCCTTTTGGAACTGCACCAGGTAAAGCTGGTCTGGGTCAAAGGCCATGCTGGACACCCGGAAAACGAGCGCTGTGACCGTCTGGCTGTAGCCCAATCGGAAAAATTTCGATAATTTTTAAAATAGGGATTGAAATGTATCCTAAAATAGTATACAATTGAGCCAAGCAAAAAAACACCCTTTGGGGAAAGATAAATTTGATTGACTCTAAGGAGGAATTCCTATGAAAAAAATTGTATACGCTGACAACGCGGCCACCACTCCTGTCTCCCCTCAGGTACTGGAGGCGTTGCTGCCCTATTATAAGTCGGAATATGGCAATCCTTCCAGTGTATATTCCCTGGCACAGCAAGCCCGGGCGGCGGTTGATGACGCCCGTAAAAAAGTGGCGGATGCCCTACATGCCCAGCCCAATGAAATTTATTTTACCTCCTGTGGAACCGAGGCGGACAACTGGGCCCTGAAAGGCACTATGCGCCGGCTGGCTCAAAAAGGAAAGCGGCATCTGCTCACCACCAACATTGAACACCATGCCATTTTACACTCCTGCGCCGCTTTGGAAAAAGAGGGATTCGAAATCACCTATCTGCCAGTGGATACCTATGGTCAAATTGACCCCGCTCAGGTGGAACAGGCAATCCGGGAAGATACCGGGCTGGTTTCCATCATGTACGCCAACAACGAAATTGGTACCATTCTACCCATTTCCGAAATTGGCGCTATCTGTCGCCAGAAAGGTGTCCTTTTCCACACCGACGCGGTACAGGCTGTGGGAAATGTACCCATCGACGTGGTGGCCCAAAATATAGACATGCTATCCCTCTCCGGCCACAAGCTCAACGCCCCTAAAGGTATCGGCGCCCTCTATCTACGCAAGGGAGTGGTTATTGACACCTTTATGGATGGTGGAAGTCAGGAGCGGGGACGCCGGGCCGGTACCGAAAATGTTGCCGGCATTGTGGCGCTGGGCACTGCCATTGCTTACGCTACCCAACATCTGGACGAGCGTATCGCCCACGAGACAGCTCTGCGGGATCGCTGTATCCAGTCGCTGCTGCAAATCCCACACACACGTCTCAACGGAGACCCAGTTCGCCGCCTTCCTGGCAATGTCAATGTGTCTTTTGAGGGCATTGAAGGAGAATCCATGCTGATGATGCTGGACATGCATGGAATCTGTGCCTCCTCCGGTTCAGCCTGTACCTCCGGTTCCCTGGACCCCAGCCATGTGCTGTTGGCCATCGGTTTACCCCATGAAGTCGCCCATGGTTCTCTGCGGCTCAGCTGGGGGGTACAAAACACCATGGAAGAAGTTGAATATGTACTGGAAACCCTCCCCCCTATTATCCAGCGGCTGCGGAGCATGTCCCCCCTATGGGAAAAAATCACCGCAGGAGAAAACAACTAAAACCAGCCTTGGTCTATTGAAAGGATGAATTATATGTATTCGGAAAAAGTGTTGGATCATTTTACCAATCCCAGAAATGTAGGGGAACTTTCTGACGCCAATGGCATTGGTGAAGTGGGAAACCCCCAATGCGGCGATATTATGAAAATGTATCTTAAAATTGAAAACGGTGTAATAGAGGACGTAAAATTTAAAACTTTTGGCTGCGGCGCCGCTATTGCTACCAGCTCGATGGCAACAGAACTGGTGAAAGGCGCTACGGTGGAAGAGGCGTTGAAACTGACCAACAGCGCCGTAGTGGAAGCCCTGGATGGACTACCGCCAGTCAAAATTCACTGTTCTGTTCTGGCCGAACAGGCTGTAAAAGCGGCCATTTCTGATTACTACACCAGACAGGGCATCGACCCTCTCCCCATTGTTGGTGAAATCAAAGACTGTGACGCCTGCCATGTCCACTAATATTTTCAATTTGTACTCTATATTTTATCCCTCTGGTCTTCATGGCCAGGGGGATTTTTTATACATTCCTATTGTACATGAAAACCATAGATTTCATAGTAGGACATTCCAGTTGTTCTTACATATAATAACAATGGGCCCTTTGCTCCGGTATTTTTTTCACTGGAGGATTTACATGATTATCAATATACAAAAAACGCCTTTGCTGTTAGGGCGCTGCTATAAAATCAATCACATTACTTTTGATGGATGTCACTATTTTTGTACCTTGACCAATCAAAAAGGTATCCTGAAACTGGACCACAGTTATCAATTGGTAGAATTTGTTCAGACAGCTAAAAAATATGATTGCATTTGCTATGATTGGCATCATCATTTATTTTGGGCTTCTTCCATATGCTCAGGCCAATTATTTTGTTTGGATCATAATTTAAATGAAATAGATGCACTCTGTATATATGGAACAGGACATTTAGGTAAAATGACAGGCATTGCTTATGATTGCTGTCAAAATCGTCTCATTCTCTCCTTCAACAATAAAATCATCTTCTTTAAACCAGAGTCTGGAGAGGTAGGCGAACTATGCTTTCCTTTAGAAGGATGGATTGTAGGAGTCGGTAAAATCTGCAACTACTATCTCATTATTGTTATGGAGGAATATGAATATCATTTAATTTGTTTTGATCTTTGTCTGCGTCAAATAGGTTACTATTCCTTTGGCACAGGCAT